>NZ_CP128408.1:2535000-2876582 GCF_048914685.1 Pseudochrobactrum mosebachae | reverse complement strand
GCCAGAAGTGGCACAGGCGAAAAAATTGCCGGTCGTTTTGGTACAGGGCGGAATTCATGCCGGTGAAATTGACGGCAAGGATGCTGGTTTTCAGATTCTGCGCCAAATACTTAATGGTGACGTTGCTAAAGACGCACTGGAAAAGCAAGTTCTGCTATTCGTACCCGTATTTAACGTTGATGGTCATGAGCGTTTTAAAGCTTACAACCGTCCCAATCAACGCGGCCCTAAACAAATGGGTTGGCGTGCCACATCTGAAAACTACAATCTCAACCGCGATTATGTTAAAGTAGATTCCGCTGAAATGCGGGCAATGTTAGAGCTCTATAATGCATGGGATCCATTAATATCTCTTGATTTACATGCAACCAACGGTGCCCAATTCGAAGTTGATGTTTCAATTCAGGTGGAGCCGGTTTATGGCGGCGATGAAACTTTGCGTATATCTGGTCTGGAGTTTCGGGAAGCGGTTATAACCGACCTGAAGACACAAGGGCATGACCCCAAGCATTTTTACATTGAATTTGCTAAAACCGATCACCCCGACTCTGGCTTTGTCCATGAAATGTATAATCCACGTTTTTCTACTGGCTATTTTCCTCTGCGTAACCGTATAAATATGCTGGTAGAGACCCATTCATGGAAAGAATATCCTGAACGCGTAAAAATCATGCGCAACACCATCGCCTCTACTCTCGATCAGGTAAGTCAACATGGTTCAAACTGGCTTAAGGCAGCAGCAGAGGCAGATCAACGGTCATTGGAGCTGGGAGGCAAGCCAGTTGCTCTGACTTATAAAACCACTGAAGAATCGCGCGAAATTGACTTCGCAGGCTATGAATACACTGTTTCAAATTCTGACATATCCGGCTCTAGAATGATTGAATATCATGAAGATAAGCCGCAAACTTGGACTGTACCCCTGCGCGATACGATTGTTGCAGATGTAATACAAACAGCCCCACGCGGTGGGTATATTATACCAATATCACGCTCTCAAATTGTAAAGCCGAAACTTGATGCTCATGGTATCGATTATATAGTTTCTACCAATGCACAAGATTCAGTTGAGCTCGAAGTTTTTAGAGCTCTAACCGCATCACCTTCGACTAACTCTGTCGAAGGTCACCAAACAATGAAAGTGACCGGTGAGTGGAAAATCGAGCCTGTACAGCTTGAGAGTGGTTTTATTTTTATTCCGATTGCCCAGCCAAAATCCAAATTAATCGTAGCTATGTTTGAGCCCTTGGCGCCAGATTCACTGCTCGCGTGGGGATTTTTCAATACCGCATTTGAGTCTAAAGAATATATGGAAAGCTACGTGACCGAGCAGGTTGCGCGTCAAATGCTGGCCAAAGACCCCGTTCTCGCCAAGAGCTTTGCTGACAAGCTTGCCTCTGACCCGGAATTTGCAGCAAGTAAAAGAGAACGCTTGCGCTTTTTCTATAAACGTCACCCATCGTGGGATGATCGTTTAAATCTTTATCCCATTATGCGAACAGATACAGTTTTTAAATAAACACAATCACAAATACACTCGTCAAAGCGGTGAAGGTGTCATTGAGGCGCCTTCACCGCAACCGCATAAATTCCCATTCAATCGGCACTTAAAACATTGTTTTGTAATGCCTTTATTCCGGTTTAGTGCCCCATACCTCAAACGGGTCAGGCATTTGCGCCCAGCTATCCGGTGCAAAATTATGCTCCTCCACAAGGCAGACATCAAGCGCTGCTCTTATCGCTGCCTCATCCATCTGATCGTTACCGATGAAAACCAGCTCCTGCCGCCGGTCACCCCAGAACGGGTCAAGATAGGCCTGCATTGATTGCAACCATGCTTTGTCTTCTGGCCAATATTGTTTGGGGATTGATGCCCACCACAGCCCGCGCTTTCCGGTGCGCAGCAAAGCGCCTGCCTGACTGAGTTCCCCCACAAAACGCGGGCGTGTCGCCAGCCAGAAAAAGCCTTTTGAGCGGATAAGCCCTGTCTGGCTTTGCTGGATAAACGCGTGTAACTTTGCCGGTTCAAATGGCCGGCGCTCACGATAGACAAAAGAACGAATGCCATATTCTTCTGTTTCAGGCACATGGTCCTTAAACCCGTAAAGTTCTTTGAACCACAGCGGGTGCTGCTCGGCTTTCTCAAAACTGAAACGCCCGGTATTCATGATCTTGTTCAGCAAAACCTTGCCGAAATCCGCCTCGACAATATCGCAATCAACATTGAGCGCACGGATAATTTTATAAATATCCTGCTTTTGTGCAGGCGTAATGTCACTGATTTTATTCAACACCACCACATCGGCGAATTCAATCTGCTCAACAAGCAGGTCAACCAATCCGCGTTCATCACCCTCACCCGCAGTTTCGCCCCGATCACTTAAAAAGTCCTGCGAGGCATAGTCGTGCAATAAATTAAAACTATCGACCACCGTTACCATAGTATCTAGCCGCGCCACATCAGCAAGACTGAAGCCATTCTCATCGCGAAATTCAAAAGTAGAGGCAACCGGCAAAGGCTCCGAAATACCCGTTGATTCAATCAGCAGATAGTCAAACCGCCCTTGTTTGGCCAATTGCGTAACCTCTTGCAAAAGGTCATCACGCAATGTGCAGCAAATACACCCATTGGTCAGCTCAACCAGTTGCTCCTGTGTCTGTGAAAGATTGGCGCCGCCGTCACGCAACAATGCAGCATCAATATTGACCTCGCTCATATCATTCACAATCACCGCCACGCGACACTGCTCCCGATTGTTCAGAATATGATTGAGAACTGTGGTTTTTCCGGCTCCAAGAAAGCCAGACAGCACCGTGACCGCCAAACGCTTATCCATATTTACTCCTGCTCATTTATCTATCAAAAAAGAACAGAATTGATATGTTATATAATTACATTTAACAAGTACGCTTTTATTACCGACCATTAAAAAATCATCAAAACGAAAATGGCGGTTCGTGAATGTGAATCTCTTCACGCACAAACCGCCATAAACACTTAATATAAAACAATAATTCTAACCCGCAAACACTGATATCAGTGTTTACAGATCCATATCCAGAATGGCCATGGAGAAGTTGTAAGACAATTCGCCTTCATCTTCATCCTTGTAAACGAGGCCAAGAAACTCATCATCAATAAAAACTTCGCAAGAGTCATCCTTACGCGGACGCGCTTTAACAGAAAGTTTCTGATTATCAAAAGTCCGCTTGAAATAGGCGTCCAGCTTCTTGATTTCTTCGGGTTTCAAACGGATTCTCCTGTTTCATTTTGACGGGGCTGTCTCATGCGCCCCCGTGTCCGACATGTAAAGGGCAAACATGCCGAATAGCGTAATTATTCAGCTGCACTGATCAGCTGATCCATGGCACGCGATGGCTCAGCGCAATCGCATTCGCCGATAACTTTGGCCGGAACACCGGCAACAGTAACATTATCAGGCACAGATTTAACCACCACCGAACCTGCGGCAATTTTTGAGCAGGAACCGACAGTAATATTACCAAGAATTTTAGCACCCGCGCCAATCAACACACCATGGCCGATTTTCGGATGGCGATCACCACCCGCTTTACCGGTC
Source organism: Pseudochrobactrum mosebachae (assembly GCF_048914685.1). GTDB lineage: Bacteria > Pseudomonadota > Alphaproteobacteria > Rhizobiales > Rhizobiaceae > Pseudochrobactrum. The sequence goes on along the minus strand of NZ_CP128408.1, from coordinate 2,873,001 downwards.
CCCCCCAGCGTTACCGCATGCAGGATTGATACATTATCCGCAATTTGAGCGGTTTCCCCAACCACAAGACCAGTGGCATGATCAAGAAAAATACCGGTACCAAATTTCGCAGCCGGATGAATATCAGTCTGGAAAATTGAAGAGGCGCGGCTTTGCAAATAATAGGCAAAATCCTTGCGGCCCTCTTTCCATAACCAATGCGCCAAACGATGGGTCTGGATCGCATGAAAGCCCTTCATATAGAGCAATGGATCAAGAAAACGGTTGGCAGCCGGATCACGATCATAAACCGCCTGCAAATCTATACGCAGGGTCTGTGCCCATTCCGGCGAGGCTTTGCTCATGGTCACAAAGGTCTGGCGTAACAAATCTGCAGCAACATCCGCATGGCCAAGCCGCTCGGAGATGCGATGCATCACTGCTTCCTCAAGGCTATCCTGATTGAGCACAGTCGAATAAAGAAAGGCCGCAAGCAAAGGCTCATGCAGCGCTGCGGATTCAGCCTCCGCGCGCACGGAATACCAAATCGGATCCATGTGATCGGCAACCTTGCTTAATGAAGCAGACTTATGTGCGACCATAGTGTCACTCCCGGAGCAGTTTCACACCAAACTGCATAATACCATAAAAGAAAGAGCGGTTTTCCCTTATCAAGGGTAAAGCCCACTCGAAACATTTCAACATCCGCCTGCAAAACGCAACGCCATTTTAGTATTCACTAATTTTACAGACATTGATTACATCAATATGAGTTTAAACCGCATTATCGCAGATGAAAATAGCTTTGCCGTTTTTTCATAGCTGTAAGCAGAGATCAGGTAAGAGGATGCTGCTTCAAAAACGCTAGCACCGCCTGCTTATAGACCTTATCACCAACAGCAATCATATGATCACGGTCCGGAATATCCACAGCAGCACCATTTGGCATCAGATCAGCCAGCTCCTGTGCATCGCCGGCAATATCATCCTTGGTGCCTACAGCCACAAGTGCCGGCTGGGTAATCATACCCATTGCCTGTGCGGGTATCAGCTCTTTCGAAGTAATCACACAGGCTGCAAGTGCATAGCGGTCACTCTTTGTCTGATCGGCAAATTTACGGAACATCAACCCGCGCGGATTGGTAATACCCTCCACATCATCGGTCAGCAGTGCCTCATAAATCGGATCCCAATCACCGGCACCCGTAACCATACCAATGCCAAGGCCGCCAAAAATCACACTCTGCACCCGCTCAGGATGCTCAAGCGCTACAAAGGCGCTGATCCGCGCGCCCATGGAATAGCCCATAATATGCGCTTTGCTAATCTGTAAATGATCAAGCAATGCCACCGCATCCGCAGCCATCAGTGATGGATAATAGCGCTCGCGATCATGCGGCTTATCAGAGCGGCCATGACCGCGATTATCAATCGCAATCACACGGTAACCGGCTTCTTGCAAGGTTTTAAACCAGCCGGGATTCAACCAATTGACCATGCCGGATGAGGCAAAGCCGTGGATCAATAAAATCGGTTCGCCCTGCCCCTCATCACGATAAGCCAGCTTCAAGCCGTCATGTTCAAAATAACGGACTTCATTCACATTAACGACCATAGTTCACTTCCGCAGATTATATTTTTGCGCGCCATGCGGCTAACCGCAAACATCAAGCGCAGGATTAATTTTATTCACATTTTCCGCATATTACAGGGTGCTGAACCTGATCGCCAGCCTTGATACCAAGCTTTTTAGCTATTCCGGCATTGAGCTCAATCACAAAAGCCACCGGCACCTGCGAGGCCACAATATCTTTGGAAAACGGCATGGTATTTGCCGCAATCCGCGCAATTGTTCCGTCACTGCGTACAAAAAGCATATCCAGCGGCAGCGGCGTATTAGCCATCCACATCATAACCGGCTGCACTTCTGCAAATACAAAAATCATCGCACGGTTGGACGGGAAATCTGTGCGATGCATCAAGCCGCGGCTGCGTTTATCCTCAGTATCCGCAACCTCAAGCACAAAGCTTTGCACACCGGCCGATGTATAAATTTGCAAGGGCTTTGCATCAACCTCAACCATCATTGGCGCATTCTGCGCCAAAGCACTTTGCGCTGCAAATATCATTGCACTCATGAGCACCAGCATACCAAGCCATTGTTTCATCAGATAATCCGTATCGAGTGGGCAGGCTCAGCGCTGTTCTGCATCGCAGAGTTCACGAGCCGCATTATTACTTTATATCAAAAGGCGAGCAAATATAAAAAAACCGGTCTGTGACCGGCCTTTTAATGCGGTGATGTAAAAGGTGAACCGATATCAGGATGAATTTCCGCAGCCATCAGGCCTTTATCACCATCGCCGAAACGCACCAGCACAACTTGGCCCGGACGCAGCTCCATCATCCCGAAACGACGCAATGTTTCCATATGCACAAAAATATCTTCCGTCCCCTCGCCACGACTGAGAAAACCAAAGCCCTTGGTACGGTTGAACCACTTCACAATTGCGCGCTCAAGCCCGCTTGAAGGTGTCACCACAACATGCGTGCGGGCGGGCGGTAATGTTGAAGGATGCGCAACAGCTGAAAGATCAAGCGATAACACACGAAAGCACTGCCAGCCGCGTTCACCATTCCTGATTTCACAAACAACGCGTGCGCCCTCTTGGGCGGTTTGAAAACCGTCACGGCGCAAGGTTGTTACATGCACGAGAATGTCGCCATAGCCTTCCTGATCAGGAACGACAAAGCCGTAGCCTTTGGCAACATCAAACCATTTAATCGCGCCGGAAATTTCGACCAGATCCGTTGCGTTCTCAGCGGAGTTGGCACCATCCACAAATTCATGGGACAAAGACTTGTCTGTCATGGCACGCTCCTCCTTTCATCTGCAGGGCAAATCAGGTTGATTCTCCTTTTCAAGATAACACTTCCTTAACCATATCCGGCAAGAGCAAACTTTAAATATTACGGCTTCAATCACAGACTTTATGAGCGATCGTGATAAAATGACACTGAACCGTTTTAGTTATGCGTTATTTACAACAGCGCAACTGCATAAACGGACAGGTCGCACAGGAGATTAGCATGCGTTATTTGCACACAATGGTTCGTATTCGTGACATTGATGAATCACTGGATTTTTATGTTAATAAATTAGGCTTTATTGAAACTCGCCGCACCGAGAGCGAAAAAGGTCGTTTCACTTTGATTTTTCTGAGTGCTCCGGATGATCTCGGCGCTGCAGAAACTGCGCGCGCACCGCTGCTGGAGCTGACCTATAATTGGGATAAGCAGGATTATGCCGGTGGGCGCAATTTCGGACATCTGGCTTATGAGGTCGATGATATTTACGCATTCTGCCAAAATCTGCTTGATAACGGCATTATCATCAACCGTCCGCCACGTGACGGACATATGGCATTTGTTAAATCACCGGACGGCATTTCATTCGAAATTCTGCAAAAAGGTGAGCGCCTTGCACCGCAGGAGCCATGGGCTTCGATGGAGAATACCGGCAGCTGGTAAGCTGCCTCATAAACAAATAAGCAGCTGGTAAGCTGCCTCATAGGCAATACCAAGCTGCACACTTAAACTTGCTATTGCCGCGAGAGGTCAACTTTCGCGGCATCTACAATGCGTATCTGCGTTGAAACTGAACCATTCCAGTGATTAAGCGACAGATTACCGGCCACATGCACCATCTGCCCCGCTTGATCAAACAGGAAGCGCCCCAGATCGCTGTCGGCAGCACGAAAAGCAATGGCATTGACCCGCCGGCCATCCAGCCCTTTCAGTGCTACTTTCACGTGGTCGCGGCCAACAATACGCACATCGGCAATAGTATGATTGGGCAATGCCAGTAAAGGCTGCACATGGCCTGCACCATAAGGCCCCGCCTTTTCCAATGCATCATAGAGTGCAACAGTGGCACCGGTGGCAGAAACGGCACCATCAATTGCCAATGTTTGCTCTGCGCGCAGATCATCTACTTTTTCTGCAGCCTGTTCTTCAAAATACGCACGTAACGCGCCAAGTTTGGCTTTTTCAACCGTAATACCAGCAGCCATACCATGCCCGCCACCTTTCACCAGCAGCCCTTTTTCAACGGCACCGCGCACCAGCTTTCCAAGATCAAAGCCGCTGATGGAGCGGCCGGAGCCGGTGCCCACGCCATTGGCATTAAAGGCAATGGCAAAAGCCGGCCGCTTTGCACGGTCTTTCAACCGCGAGGCCAGCAAACCAACAATACCCGGATGCCAGTCATCATTGGCTGTTACCAAAACCGCAGGCCCAGTTTTACCCGAAAGCTCGGCTGATGCCTCTGCTTCAGCCTGCTGTAACATCACCGCTTCCATGGCCTGCCGCTCGGCATTAAGCCTGTCGAGTTCTTCAGCAATAGTGTTGGCCTCTACCGGATCGTCCAGTGTCAGCAACCGGCTACCCAAAGCAGCATTGCCGATACGCCCGCCCGCATTAATGCGCGGGCCGATCAAAAAGCCGAAGTGAAAACTGTTGAGCGGCTCACCAATGCGCGAAACCCGCGCCAGTGCCGCAAGCCCAGCATTGCTCTGATTGCGCGCTGCCAGCAGCCCCTTGACCACAAAAGCACGATTGACACCGATCAGCGGCACCACATCACACACGGTTGCCAGCCCCACCAGATCAAGATAGCTCAAAAGATCCGGTGTGCCTCTAGGCGCTTGAATACCGCGCTCGCGCAATTCCCGTGCCAATTGCACCAAGGTCATAAACACGACACCGGCAGCACAAAGATGCCCCTGGCCTGAAATGTCATCATCGCGGTTCGGATTAACGATCGCCACCGCCTCTTCAGGCAAAGCGCCGCCAACCTGATGGTGATCCAGTACCACCACATCGGCACCGGCCTCGCGCGCCGCTGCAATGGAAGGCGCACTATTGGTGCCGCAATCTACCGTAACAATCAGGGATGCGCCTTTACCGGCCAGCTCGCGCATAGCATCGGGGTTGGGGCCGTAACCTTCGAAAATTCGGTCCGGAATATAGATCAGGTTTTTAATGTCATAAGCGGTGAGAAAGCGTGATAACAGCGCCGATGAACAGGCACCATCGACATCATAATCACCAAAAATCGCAACATTTTCTTTGCGCTCGATGGCATCTGCAATGCGCGATGCAGCGCGTTTCATATCGGTTATTGTCAGCGGATCCGGCATTAAAGAGCGGATACTCGGATTGAGAAACTCCTCCGCGGCCTCAATGCTCACGCCGCGACCGGCCATAACCCGTGATACCAGATCAGGGATACCGTAATTTTGTGCAATTGCGAGTGCCGTATTGGCTTCACGCAAGCCCAGACGGTCAACCCATTTCATACCCGTCGCCGAAGAACGTATTCCGAGAAACAGACGCTCATTCATATCCACGCGGGCAACTCCTGTTACATTGAGTTCTTGCAAACACAAAAGGCGACATTTTTCAATGTCGCCTTATAGCAGAATTAAAGCATCATGCCACTCTCACAAAAACACCTTATCGCCTGCGTCAAAAACCGTCAGGTTGAAGCGAAAATGGCGTTTGTTTCGAAAACGGAACGGGGCGTACATTTAGTATGTGAGCACCGGATTTTGAGACAAGCGCCATTTGCAGACCAAGCTGGCGATTTTTTATTAAGAGAACTTGGACATATCCTGATGGCGCGCCTTGATCTCACGAACAGTCTGCGACTGCGCACGCATTACGATTGTGTGGGTCTGGATGTAGTCACGGGCAAATTTAACGCCGGAAAGCATGTTGCCATCGGTTACACCGGTTGCAGCAAACAATACGTCGCCTTTAGCCATTTCTTCCAGAAGGTAAACTTTGTTCGGGTCAGTGATGCCCATTTTCAAAGCGCGTGCAATCTGCTCATCAGAGTTGAACTGCAAACGTCCCTGCATCTGGCCACCGATGCAGCGCAGAGCTGCGGCTGCCAACACGCCTTCAGGCGCGCCACCGATACCGATATAAATATCAATGCCGGTTTCATCCGGATTGGTTGTGTGCATCACACCGGCAACATCGCCGTCACCGATCAGACGAATGGCTGCGCCGGTTGCGCGAACTTCTTCGATCAAGCGTGCATGACGCGGACGATCCATAATGCAAGCGGTGATTTCATTGACCTTAACGCCTTTGGCTTTTGCCAGTGCATTCAGGTTTTCGGTAGCGGAAGCATCAATATCCACAACGCCGCGCGGATAGCCCGGGCCAACTGCGATTTTCTGCATGTAAACATCTGGTGCGTAGAGCAGATTGCCTTTTTCAGCGATCGCAACAACTGCCAGCGAATTCGGCAGGTTTTTGGCACAGATTGTGGTGCCTTCCAGCGGATCCAGAGCAATGTCCACTTCCGGACCATTGCGTGTACCAACTTCTTCACCAATGTAAAGCATCGGCGCTTCGTCGCGCTCGCCTTCACCGATCACAACGGTACCGGCTATTGGCAAACGGTTGAGTTCCTTGCGCATCGCGTCAACAGCAACCTGATCGGCAGCCTTTTCATCACCGCGTCCGCGCAGGCGTGCAGCAGCCACAGCAGCGCGTTCAGTTACACGAACCAGCTCAAGTGTCAGAATACGGTCGAGTCCATGCGGGGTCTGCTCTGCAGAATTGGCCATTTAAACAGTCCTAAATTCGTTTCGAAGGATATGCCTGCAATCAAACAACAGGGATCGCACACATCATGTATAAGATACCCGGTCATTATGGCCTTGATACACGATGACGATGACAGCAGATTGTCAGACATGGTCTGCATCTTTTGTCAAAATCGCGCACGCGCCGCAAGAGACAAAGCTCAGGATTAGAAAGTAAATCGATTATACTCGGTTGAAAAACCATCACATTTCAAAACCAGTAGTAATAGCTGTGCATATTTTGGCACAATAACACGCCAAACCACCGGCCTTTGCTCGCATCATTCGGCTGTTTCAGGCCAGAAATCAGCTGGCAGATCGGCCACTTTGCGCAAAAAACGCTTCCGGCGTATCGACCTCAATAAGTTTTTTACGGTCAATCTGCCAGAACCGGTTGCCGGTATTACGCACAAAACTACGGTCATGCGACACCAGTAAACAAGCGGCTTCACTATTGAGTAATTCACTTTCCAGTGCTTCCTGCCCGTCAATATCCAGATGGTTGGTCGGCTCGTCGAGAATATAAAAATTGGGTTGTGTCAGCCGCAGCACCAGCATGCCAAGGCGCGCTTTCTGCCCGCCTGAGAGATGCACCACGGCCTTTCCCTGCAGATCAATAGTCATCCCCGCACCGGCCAGCAGCGACCGCGCTTTCTGATCACCCACATCAAAACGACGGATGATGATCTCATGCGGTGTCTGGCGCTCATCGAGTTCAGACAGAGCCTGATCGCTATAGCCCAGCACCAGAGACGGCGTGGCTTTTAAATGCGCCGTATCCGGCACAATCCCGGCAATCACATTGCGCACCATAGTTAGCAACCGCGTTTTACCGGCACCATTGGCACCCAGCACAACAATACGATCGCCGGGATTGATCCATAACCGACCAGTTTTATAAAGCACTTGATGATCGGGCGTTGCCACATCCAGCCCGTCAAGAGTGACCAGCGCACGCACATGACTGCTCTGACCCGAGAGCTTGATCGCGCCTGCCGAGCGCTCCAAATGCGCAGGTCTTGCTGTATCTTCGAGCTTGCCGGCTCGCTCTTTGAGCTGTTTGGTTTTATTGACCAGCAGATCACTGCCCGAATTAATGCCGATATTGTTGAGCTTTGCGGCCTGTTTACGCAATTGCTGAGCCGTTTTTATTTGTTTTTGATATTGGCGCGAATCCGCAGCATCAGCTTCATCCAGTGCTGCGCGGGCTTTACTATAAGGCAATGCAAAGATTTGCGAATTTTCAGGGCGCAAAAACAATGTGCGCTTGGTGACCGCATCCAGAAAAGCACGATCATGGCTGCACATCATCACCGCTGTAGAACGTGGCAATGCACGGAGCCAGTCTTCAAGCAGGCGGATTTTTTCAAGATCGAGATGGTTGGTTGGCTCGTCGAGCAATAACAGATCAGGCTCGGCAATCTGCGTATGCGCCAGCAATGCCAGGCGTTGCCAGCCGCCGCTCAAGGCATGCATAGGCCGGTCGCGCAAGGCTGCAGGAACATTGAGATCATCAAGGATGATATCCACGCGCCAGTTTTCATGGGCTTGCGCGTCTTCATCCAAACCGCCCAGCACCACATTATAAAGTGTGCGCTCCATCCAGTCTTGCGGCACATATTGCGCTACAGTGCCGGTTTTCAAACCACGTGCACGTGTAACCTCGCCTTCAGTGGGCTCAAGTTCAGCATTGATAATACGCAGAAGGCTGGATTTACCACGCCCGTTTGCAGCAACAATACCCAACCGTTCGCCCTCGCCGACAACGAGGTTTAAATTGCGAAACAGATCGACAGACAGGTTGAGACCAAGATTTTGAAGATTGAGTAAGGACATCAGTTCAACTCAGTTTTGCCTCATCCACAAAACAGCCCACGCGACAACAAACGCACAAATCAGGCTGGTAGAATAAGGTTGAGATCAGGTTGCGGTGGCATGACAAACCAGCAGCACCCTTTTAAGAAAAGGCTGATGAAGACAGATTTTACAGTCTTAATCGGCCCTGCACATATTATGAATGCAGGGCATAATCAGGGCCATACTGACGATGATGATCGTGACGTTTACAAATCATTGTACAGCCCTCCTTTTTCTGAACTGTTATTGAACTGGGTAAGTTTCAGGAAAAACACCTACCATTTCTCCTGAAACTATTATCATGAATTATCCGGCGCGTTCAATACGGATCATTTGCGGCTTGTCATAAAGATCACCATCTTCGGTAATTGCTTTCAAAGCCTGCCTGACCGCAGATTCCGTTGTGGCATGGGTTACCAGAACCACAGTTTTAACCACAGCCGCATCCACATTGGCACCGGCACCGCGCTGTACAATCGATTCCAGCGAAATGTCATTATCCGCCATGCGCTTGGCAATGGCAGCAAACACACCTGCACGGTCATGCACATTCAGACGGATGAAATAGCCACCCGCATGGCTGCGCATTTTAGCCCGTGATGTCGGCTTGAGATCTTTGGCAGGGGTGCCAAAAACCGGCCCGTGCTGAAAGCCCGGACGGCTTTTACCGATATCGGCAATATCACCGATCACAGCTGAAGCCGTTGCATTACCACCGGCACCGGGGCCCGAAAGCAACAGCTCGCCCAGCAAGTCAGTCTCAATCGCCACAGCATTGGTTACACCATGCACCTGCGCAATAACCGAGGTTGTTGGCACCAGTGTCGGATGCACACGCTGCTCCACACCGGTTTCGGTTTGCTGTGCAACGCCCAGCAGTTTGATTTTATAACCCAGCTCCTCCGCAGCCCGAATATCGGCCAGAGAAATATTGCTGATACCTTCAAGATAAATATCATCAGCGGCAATCTGGGTACCAAAAGCAATACTGGTCAGCAAAGCCAGCTTATGCGCGGTATCATTGCCTTCAATATCAAAGGTCGGGTCGGCTTCCGCATAGCCTAAACGCTGCGCATCTTTAAGGCATTCCGCAAAAGAAATCCCCTCCTCACCCATGCGGGTCAGGATATAATTACAGGTGCCGTTCATAATACCGTAAACGCGCGACACGGTGTTACCGGTCAGCGATTCACGCATGGCTTTAATCACCGGAATACCGCCTGCAACTGCTGCTTCAAAATTCAGCAGCACACCCTTCGCCTCTGCAATGGTTGCAAGCTCCACACCATGATACGCGAGCAGTGCCTTATTGGCGGTGACCACATGGCGGCCGGCATTAAGCGCTGCCTCTACGGCTTCACGGGCAGTACCTTCAGAGCCACCGATCAACTCGACAAAAACATCAATATTCTCTGATCGTGCCAGAGCCACCGGATCATCAAACCATTCGATACTGCTCAGATCAACGCCGCGGTCGCGCGTGCGGTCACGTGCGCTGACCGCAGTCACTACAATTTCGCGTCCGCATTGCCTTGTCATCATTTCGGCTTTATCGCGCAAAATACGCAAAACCGATGCCCCTACGGTGCCAAGTCCGGCGACACCGATCCGCAATGCATTACTCATTATCCTGCCTCAGAAATATCTTATAGATTTAGATACTTAGTTTATATGTTGGCGGGCAGTACAATACTACCCGCCTTAGATTATACATGTGTACCGGTTGTCAGATCGCAGCAATATCAGCTGTGCCAAGAAAGCGCTTGATGTTGCGCGCGGCCTGCCGGATACGGTGTTCATTTTCAACCAGCGCAATACGCACATATTCGTCGCCATGTTCACCGAAACCAAGCCCCGGCGCAACAGCTACATCTGCTTTTTCGATCAGAAGTTTGGAAAAATTGAGCGAACCCAGTGCACGGTAGCGTTCAGGGATCGGAACCCACGCAAACATCGTCGCTGCAGGTGAAGGAATATCCCATCCTGCACGGCCAAAGCTTTCAACCAGAACATCGCGTCGTGTCTTATACACATTGCGCACATATTCAATATCACTGCCATCACCATTCAGTGCCGCAGTTGCCGCTACCTGAATAGGCGTGAAAGCCCCGTAATCCAGATAGGACTTAACCCGCGTGAGCGCAGCAATCAGTCGTTCATTGCCAACAGCAAAGCCCATGCGCCAACCCGGCATTGAATAAGTTTTAGACATCGACGTGAATTCAACCGCAACATCCATAGCACCATCCACCTGCAATACCGAAGGCGGCGGGTTATTGTCGTCAAAGTAAATTTCCGAATAAGCCAGATCCGACAAGATGATAATATTGTGCTTACGGGCGAAGGCCACAATATCTTTATAGAAGTCCAATGATGCCACATGAGCGGTCGGATTGGACGGAAAATTGAGAATCATCGCAATCGGTTTAGGTATCGAGTGCTTAATACCGCGCTCCAATGCAGGAATGAACTGGTCATCCGGCGCAGCACTGATAGAACGGATCACACCACCGGACATGATAAAGCCGAAGGAATGAATCGGATAGGTCGGATCAGGACAAAGCACGACATCGCCGGGTGCAGTAATCGCCTGCGCCATATTGGCAAAGCCCTCTTTAGAACCGAGCGTTGCCACAACCTGTGTGTCCGGATCAAGCTTAACGCCAAAACGACGCGCATAATAGCTGGCCTGCGCTTTGCGCAACCCCGGGATCCCCTTTGAAGAGGAGTAACGGTGGCTACGGGGATCCTGCACAGCTTCACACAGTTTATCGACAATGCTTTGCGGGGTCGGTAAGTCCGGATTACCCATGCCAAGATCAACAATGTCGGCACCCGCCGCTCGCGCACTCGCCTTCAGGCGGTTAACCTGTTCGAAGACATAAGGTGGCAGGCGACGGATTTTATGGAATTCTTCCGACATATCTCTCTTCCGTTTAAACTTGTTGCTAATAATGATCGGGATATTCTGGCGTTTTCACCACAAACGAGAGCGTTTCAGAAAAACTGCAGCACGCTGGCTAATAACAGCCCCAAATACAGAGTGTATTGGTGTGTGGTAAAACGTTAATTTATTGACCGGCTTCAATCTCTTTAAGCGTAGCCTCGGCCTCGGCCTGTAACTGGCGCTTACGCGCTTCAATTTCAGCTCGGCTTGAGCCGATTGTTTCGACACGCCCTTGCTGTGCTTTGGCGGTTTTCAACGTTCCGGCAAGCTGGTCTTTTTCGGCAAAGGTCATTTGCGCAGTTTCGGCCTTTGGCATATTGCCAAAGCTTGGATAGGTGCCGGTACGCAGCGCACCTTCTTGCGGAACACCAATATTCGAAGCACTTGAGCAAGCCGCCAATACCAGAGCAGCCACGGCAAACATTGCAATACGCAGTGCTGCGATGTGATTTTTCTGTGGTGCGCTCATCAATGTGGTTCCTGCATTTTATAACTGCGGTTGATTATGCGGACAATAAACGGATAACTATAATTCGCAACAAGAAGCTGAGTACTCAGGCCGCGAAATACCGGTTATTTGTGTTTTTTAACAGTCCCCAAGCTTAACGCATGATGAGTAACACATATTACAAAGCTGAAATGAATTGTTACACCCCATAACTTGCGCCCTATTTAATAAAGAATTAATTATTTCGCTCCCATGAAAATGCCCGTTACGGGGTTTTCGTGTATATTATTATGTGAATTTTGCGCAATCGGTGCTTCTCATGAGCCTTTTGCGCCAGCAGTTGCACAGGAAACACCGTTTCATTTATGTTTCCGATTACACTCTCATGAGCGTTGCAGCATAGTAAGGGATCGCTTTGTTCGATACGATAAAACGTATACGAGAAAAAAACGCTCAGCTTCTTTGCGGCTCGGCAATCATTCTCGCTCTCGGCATCAGTGGCTGCACCACCTCCGGCACCTCCCTGTTGGAGAACGTAGCAACGGACACCACACTCGCGAATAATCAGGCAGCGCAAACCGGCGATAATGTAAAAGACAGCACCGCTTCACCGGCGCAGACATCTGCCGCATCAGCTCAAAGCGTATCCGCCTCGGCAGCGCAAGCAACAGAAGCTGCCACACCCAACAAGCAGGCGCCTGCTGAAACCGCTATTGCTGCAACCAACCAGATTGCCCAGGCGCCTGAGACGGCCGCCGCACAAACCAATACTCAGCCCAGCACCTTGGCGGCACTGTTTGGCACACGAACCAAACCCACAGCCGCATTGGCTGAATTGCCAGTAGCAACAACAGAAACGAATAATAGCACTAAACAGACTGAAACCGGTGGTAATTCTGGCACAAAGAATGAATCCTCAGCCAGCCCTGCTCCTGTTTTGAATTCGTCACCAGCGACCGCTGCGACGACCGCTCCGGCGCTTGACCGTACCAGCCAGAGTGCCGGCGCTGCTGCACGTTTGTTTGCACCGGGAAAAAACAGCCCGCGCGGCGCCGCCGGCACACAAAAACCAGCGGTAATTGCCTCTTTGTCACAAAAAAGTACTAAAGATTACAGTTTTACACTGCCGGGCGTGCGCGCCAATGGCGGAGTAGAAATCCGTCACAGTAATAAAGTGTTCGATGAAAGCGATATCGATCTTGATGAAGACGATTTCAGTGCACCGGTAACACTCGCCTCTGCTGGTGGCATGGCACGCTTGGCACCCAATGGGCTGCGTACGCAGCATGATAAAGTGCAGGTCTCTTGTTTGAAACCGCAGCTTGTTTCAATGATTAAACGCCTTGAATCCCATTACCGCAAACCGGTGGTGATTACCTCCGGTTACCGCAGCCCGACTCATAACCGCTCTGTCAGCGGCGCCAAGCGCTCGCTGCACATGTCTTGCTCAGCTGCAGATTTGCAGATTCCCGGAATTTCAAAATGGGAAATCGCCCGTCATGTCCGCACTTGGCAAGGCCGCGGTGGTGTAGGCACCTATTGCCATACAGAATCGGTTCATATTGATGTCGGACCTGAACGCGACTGGAACTGGCGCTGCCGTCGCGGTTGATATTTCCCATTCCAAGCATAAAAACCATCCGCGATTCTGCGAAATCGTTTTCGTCTATATCAAAACACGGTCTTTCAGAATCGCAGATAGTTTAATTTTTGCGGTTTTTTAAATTATTTTCCCCGTAATCTCTTCATTTTGCAGGTGAAATCCCCCTGTTTGGCTTGCTTATTCACAGCCTCTGCGGGGTTTGGCATAAAAAAATGCATTTTTTTTCAAGTTTCGCATTTTACCCACTTGCACGATAAATATCATGCCGCTATAAGCCGGATCACCAGCAGGCGCCCATCGTCTAGCGGTTAGGACAGCGCCCTTTCACGGCGCAGACAGGGGTTCGATTCCCCTTGGGCGTACCATTCTCTCAACCTTTGAGATGATCATAAATTGTACTGCAGGCAACCAATAATCCCAAGCTAAACACACTTTGATATCGAATATCCGCTGTCATTTTATGCACAGTATTTCTCAGCTCTATAACCTATGCGGCGATTATCCGGATTCGATTGCGCTAAAGCCTGTTTTTCATAAGTCTCGGATTTTTTTCACATATTTTATGTTTTTTCTCATTTTCTCTCTTGCGTATCAAATAGAGCTTAGCTATAAGCCGGATCACCAGCAGGCGCCCATCGTCTAGCGGTTAGGACAGCGCCCTTTCACGGCGCAGACAGGGGTTCGATTCCCCTTGGGCGTACCATCATCCTTCTCATTGATGATCACTATTTTATCCCTGCTTTTAAATTTCCAACTGTTAAATTGATCCCCTTATTGCATCTGTCGCTATAAATGTTTTAAGCACAATCATGCTTTTCCCCACTCCCCTTATTCGCGGCACTTTGCTGCAACGCTATAAACGCTTTCTTGCTGATATCCGGCTCGACACAGGCGAGCTGATTACTGCTTCCGTACCCAATACCGGTTCCATGCGCGGGTTAACGACACCGGGCTCGCCAGCATGGCTCAGCATATCTGATAGTACTAAGCGCAAATATGCGCATACGCTGCAGATTGTGCATGCCGATAACACGCTGGTTGGCATCAATACCGGCCTGCCGAATAAAATTGCCGAGGAAGCGATTCTAAACGGCATGATTCCCGAGCTCTCAGACTTTACCTCGCTCAAACGTGAACAAAAATATGGTCAGAACTCACGTATTGATCTTTTATTGCTTGGAGAAACTGGTAGCAAAACCTATGTTGAAGTTAAGAATGTTCACTTCAAACGGACGGGCACTCTCGCAGAATTTCCTGATAGCGTAACCGCACGTGGTGCCAAGCATCTTGCGGAACTCAGCGATATGGTCAAGGCCGGTCATCGCGGCGTCATGGTTTTCGTTATCCAGCGGGATGATTGTGATGCTCTATCAATTTGCGGCGATCTTGATCCGGTTTATGCTGCCGCATTTACTCAAGCCCGCCAAGATGGGGTTGAGGCTTACGCAATTCGGTGCCACATAAGTCCTGAAGCAATTATCGCAGATCAGACGGTTCCCGTGCTGACACTATGAAATCCCCTGCTCTGCGAATATTCGCATGGGCAGATTTAAAAAAATACGGATTATCCGATGGTAACCTATGTTAACGCCGACAGCGCGCCGATCAAATATACCGGTCAGATCAAGCTTTACGGACCTGAAGGTTTTGCCGCAATGCGCCGGGTATGCGCTATTACTGCAGAATGTCTTGATGCCCTGAATGATATTGTCAAACCGGGTGTCACCACCAACCAGATCGACCGTTTTGTGTTTGAATTCGGTGCTGATCGCGGTGTTGTTCCTGCAACGCTCAATTATCGCGGCTATACCAAAAGCTCCTGCACTTCTATCAATCACGTGGTCTGCCACGGTATCCCTGACGACAAACCCCTGCGTGAAGGCGATATTGTCAATATCGACATCACCTTTCTGCAGGATGGCTGGTATGGCGACAGTAGCCGTATGTATGCGGTTGGCCAGATCAAGCGCGCTGCCGAACGTTTGATGGAAGTGACCCATGAAAGCCTGATGCGCGGCATAGCTGCTGTGAAACCCGGCGCAAAAACCGGTGCTATCGGTGCGGTCATCCAGACCTATGTTGAGGCAGAACGTTGTTCTGCAGTGCGCGACTTCTGCGGACATGGTGTGGGCCAGCTATTTCACGATGCGCCAAATATTCTGCATTATGGCAAGCCGACAGATGGCGTAGAAATCCGCGAAGGCATGATTTTCACCATTGAGCCGATGATCAATCTTGGCAAGCCCGATGTGAAGGTTTTGAAAGATGGCTGGACAGCCGTGACCCGCGACCGTTCACTCACTGCTCAATATGAGCATACAATCGGCGTGACCAAAGATGGATGTGAAATTTTCACAGTATCACCCAAGAATATATTCTATACAACTAATAACCCTATGATCTGATTGAGTAAAATACAATCAAAAGCCGTTCCTGCATCAAGGGACGGCTTTTTTCATTTTCCGATAGACCATCCTGAAATTTTCCGTTTAAGCTATACATACGCGCCGCGTTTCAATGTGGCGTTATAATATTCAGAGGCAATTTTGCGGGGCATGTAACGCGGGGGCGCATGTAAAGCAATGGTCAGGAATCGTCTTGCCGCGAAGCTATCCAAGGCAGAGAAAAATATTACGCCATCAATCTCAGGCGATCCAAATCTGGCTGGTCTGCACCATCTCGCTGAATCAGCTGAGCCAATCTACGATCCTAAGACCAAACCTTTATCGGCCAGCCCGCCAGAAACAATAATTGCTCCGGCAGTCAAACCTAAGACCAAACCATCAAAGCCGCATTACAGTGGTCACCGGCAACGCCTGCGCGAGCGTTTTACAAACCATGGCGACGATGTACTGGCAGAGTATGAATTATTGGAGCTGCTGCTGTTTCGCACCATTGCACGCGCCGACACTAAACCACTCGCCAAAGCCTTACTGAACCGCTTCGGCAGTTTAGCCGCAGTATTTGGTGCAGAGCCGCATCTGCTACAGGAGATCCCCGGAATTGGTGAATCCGCTGCACAGGATATTAAATTGCTGGCCGCCTGCGCCCGCAGGCTCGGAAAGAGCGAGATTCTTAAAAAAGATATTCTGGACTCATGGAATAAGGTCATCAGCTATTGCATGACGGCCATGGCTTACGAGAGCCGCGAGCAATTTCGCATATTATTTCTCGATAAAAAGAACCGTTTGATTGCCGACGAAGTGCAGCAGATAGGCACTGTAGATCACACGCCGGTCTATCCGCGTGAAGTCATAAAACGTGCGCTTGAATTATCGGCAACCGCATTGATTTTATTCCACAATCATCCCTCAGGGGACGCTACCCCCTCGCGTGCGGATATTGAGATGACTAAAACCATTATCACTGTCGCCTCACCACTTAACATCATGGTGCATGACCATATTATCATTGGCAAGTCCGGCCATGTCAGCATGCGTGGCATGGGATTAATATAAAGCGGATGACAGCCGGCATTTCTGCATTGTCGGCCGTTGTTCCGATTAACCCCTTATTAATGATAAATAAAACAATAAGCCTGCTCCCATCTAATTGTGACCGTTTTAAACCAAATTGGTCACAATTACCCGTCATAAGCGGCTCCAAGACGCAAGGTCAAAAGACTCAAACCGCGTCATAGAAATTTACTTTTACGAAGCCCTGCTAAGGGTAGAGACGGAGCCGAATTATGCGTAATCTTACACTTTTTGCTACTGCAGCAATCGCATTTGCTGTTGCTCAGACACCAGCTATCGCTGCTGATGCGCTCAACAATTATAACTATAACGACACCACAACCAGCTATGATGCTCCGGCAACATGGGAAGGTAATTATGTCGGCGCGCAGGTTGGTACAACATCATCCACCACACCAAGCCCGTTCTCAAGCCGTTCCTCGGCTCTGGGCGGCATTGTAGCCGGTAAGAACTTCCAGTCCGGTAACTTTGTTTATGGTGGTGAACTGGAAGCCAATTTTGGTGAAGCAGAGCATAAAATCCAGAATGGTGGCCGCCTTCAGCAGTCATGGAGCGGTATCGGTAAAGTTAAAGCCGGTTATGCCATGGACAAAACGCTGGTCTACGGCACAGTCGGTTATGGTGCGA
The DNA here is from genome assembly GCF_048914685.1 of Pseudochrobactrum mosebachae. GTDB lineage: Bacteria > Pseudomonadota > Alphaproteobacteria > Rhizobiales > Rhizobiaceae > Pseudochrobactrum. Next base: position 2,855,402 of record NZ_CP128408.1, on the reverse strand, counting down.
CCAGATTCAAACCAAAAGACAATGTAACATCAGACAGCCAGTGGGCTGGTGGTGTTCTGCTCGGTGCCGGTGTTGAGCAGCAGCTTTCGGGCCCGCTGTCAGTAAAGGCTGAATATGACTATATGCGTCATAACGGTGTTAAAACCGACGTGCAGAATGAACGTGTCAGCAACAATCTAAAGAACCATGCTGTTAAACTCGGCGTAAATTACCGCTTCTGATTCTCTAAAAACGACAACTAATTTCAAAAGCGCCGTATAAGTGATTATACGGCGCTTTTTTATTTATTAGCTAAAATCACGAATAATGCTTTGATTTCATTCACATTCATTGAAACATGAATGAAATGATCCACTCTCAATATGATTTGTTTTTTAAGCATATAGCCATGCATTTTAAGCATAACAATATCTGCTACCCGTATAGTTTTCCCATATTTCGTGCGTTGCAGCAGAGCTTTTGCTTAACAATCAATTGCGGCACCCTTCAGACTAACGCCACCATACGGCAAAGGCAGGCTGCAGGTGCTTGACTTAAACAGGCCTCGCTATTGTAAAGTCATAGTGAGGAAATTGGGAATAAGACTATGCAAGCAGTTTTCGACGGCCATAATGATGTGCTGCTCCGTCTCTGGGAGAGTCGGAATAAAGGCGAAGATCCGGTAAAAGAATTCATCGAAGGCACCAGTGAAGGGCATATTGATCTGCCTCGTGCACGCAAAGGCGGCCTCATCGGCGGGCTATGCGCTATTTATATTCCCAATGCCACCCCGATGCACTTCAGTGCCCCTGCAGCGAACGGTCACTATGATACGCCGCTCGCAGAGCCGGTTGAGCGTACCTATTCATTCGATATCGCCAGTGAACTTATCGACATTGCCTATAAGCTTGAACGCGCCGGCGGTTGGAAAATCTGCCGTAATGGTCAGGACATCGACAATGCGGTTATCGACGGTGATTTTGCAGCCGTGTTGCATATGGAAGGCTGTGAAGCGCTTGATAAAGACCTCAAGGCGCTGGAGCTGTTTTATCAGGCCGGCCTGCGCTCATTAGGGCCTGTATGGAGCCGTCATAATATTTTCGGCCATGGCGTGCCCTTCTCCTATCCTATGGATCCGGATACGGCCCCCGGCATCACTGATGCGGGCCGTGAACTGGTTAAAGCCTGTAACAGTCTCGGCATTCTGGTTGACCTGTCGCATATCACCGAAAAGGGCTTCTGGGATGTGGCAGCGATTACCGACCAGCCATTGGTTGCCAGCCACTCCAATGCCTATGCCTTAACACAGGTTGCGCGCAATCTGACAGATAAGCAGCTGGCAGCTATAGGTGAGAGTAACGGCGTTGTCGGTCTCAATTATGTAACCACAATGCTGCGCGAAGATGGACAGGTTAATACCAAGACGCCTTTAAGTGATATGGTTCGCCACATTGACTATCTGGTCAGCAAAGTCGGCATTGACGGTGTCGCGCTGGGCTCTGACTATGACGGCGGCCCGATACCTGATGACATCGCGGATGCCTCCGGCGGTCAAAATCTGGTCAATGCACTGCGCACCGCTGGTTATGGTGAGGATGATCTGGCTAAAATCTGCCGTGAGAACTGGCTGCGGGTATTGCGTTCAGCATGGCATGAGGCGCATTAACAAGCCGGCACAGCTGGCTGATTGCAGGGTGGTACTCATAAGCCACCCGCTTGCGCAACGCTCAGAAACCTGCCTATGTTACATAATGTTTTTTGCCACATATTATACAGGCAGTGCAACAACTGCCTTTAAACCTGGCAACAATAACACGGCGCGATACACGTGCTTTAAGTATCGTAACGAACAAACATATTGGGATTAAACGGGGTATATGATAATGAATAAATCCAATGGGATGAAGACTTTAAGTCACCTTGGTTATCTGGCTGCCGGCGTTGCACTGAGTGCATTTGTTGGTATGGCCTCGGTTCAGGCTGCAACACCGGCAGACACGCTGGTTCTCGGCTGGACATTCGATGATATGATCACACTGGATCCGGCTGAATCTTTTGAGCTGTCCACCGGTGAAATCCTCGGCAACACCTATGACCGTTTGCTGCGTCTTGATCCCAATGATGCTGCCAAAGTTGTTGGCGACATTGCCGAAAGCTGGGATGTTTCAGAAGACGGCCTGACCTATACATTCAAAATTCGTGAAGGTCAGAAATTTGCCTCCGGCAACCCGCTGACAGCTGAAGATGTTGCCTATTCGCTCGTTCGCGCCGTTAAAATTGACAAGAGCCCTTCCTTCATTCTCACACAGTTCGGCTTTACAGCCGACAATGTTGAAGAAAAGGTCAAGGCAACCGATGCCAATACCCTCGTCATCACCGTTGACCAGTCTTATGCACCAAGCTTTGTGCTGAACTGTCTGACCGCCGATGTTGCCTCTGTGGTTGATAAAAAGCTGGTTGAAGAAAATGCCAAAGACGGCGATTACGGCTATGGCTGGTTGAAAACCAACTATGCCGGCTCGGGCCCGATGAGCATCCGCGACTGGCGCGCCAATGAAATCGTTGTGCTGGAGCGTAACGATAATTATCGTGGCGACAAAGCCTTGTTGCAGCGTGTTATGTACCGCTATGTCAAGGAAAGCGCCACTCAACGCCTAATGCTTGAAAAAGGCGATATCGATGTTGCACGTAACCTTGAGCCGGGCGATATTGATGCTGCGGCTAAAACCGATGGTATTTCGCTGACAGCATCGCCAAAAGGCACTGTTTATTATTTCAGCCTTAACCAGAAAAACGAAACTCTGGCCAAGCCTGAAGTGCGTGAAGCACTGAAATATCTGGTTGATTATGATGCCATTGAATCAACGCTGGTAAAACATATCGGCGTTCAGCATCAGACATTCCTGCCAAAGGGTCTGCTCGGTGCATCCGATGAAAAACCTTACAAGCTCGACGTTGCCAAAGCCAAAGAACTGCTGGAAAAAGCCGGTCTTAAAGATGGTTTCAACATCAGCATGGATGTGCGCTCTTCACAGCCTGTAACCGGTATTGCTGAATCCATTCAGCAGACCTTTGCACAGGCCGGCGTTAAAATGGAAATCATTCCGGGTGACGGCAAACAGACATTGACCAAATATCGTGCCCGTAAGCATGATCTTTATATCGGTCAGTGGGGTACAGATTATTGGGATCCGAACACCAATGCGGATACTTTTGCCAGCAATCCAGACAATGGCGACGATGCATCAGCGAAAACCCTTGCATGGCGTAATGCGTGGGATATCCCTGAGCTGACAAAAGAAACCAAAGCTGCAGTGCTGGAACGCGACACTGAAAAGCGTACCCAGATGTATCTCGACCTGCAGAAAAAGCTGCTGGATGACGGCCCGTTTGTCGTGCTGTTCCAGCAGACCGAAGTTGCAGCCTACCGCAATAACATCGAAAACTACAAGCTGGGCGTGACCTTCACCACCAACTCAGTTTTCAACGTATCGAAGAAATAATACGATATGAGTGTAAGCACTATAACAGCATCCGGGCGTAGAAACGCCCGGATCAGCAAATGGGCTGTCAGCATTGGCAGCTTCTTGCTGATCGTCATCACCACCTATCTCGGTTTGCTTGCCGTGACCTTTTTTATCGGTCGCGTCATTCCGATCGATCCGGTTCTTGCCATTCTCGGTGACCGCGCACCGGCTCATGTTATTGAGCGCACCCGCGAGGAATTAGGATTTAACCTGCCGGTCTGGCAGCAATTTATTATTTATGTTCAAAAAGCCCTGTCGGGTGATTTCGGCATGTCGGTTCTTACCTCCAATCCGGTCATGACTGATATTAAACGCGTTTTCCCTGCCACAATGGAACTGGCCACCATCGGCACGCTGATTGGTGCGATTATCGGTGTTCCTCTGGGTGTGCTCGCGGCTGTCAAGCGCGGTACATTTATCGATCAGCTGGTGCGGGTTATTGGTTTGTTCGGTTATTCCATGCCTATTTTCTGGCTTGGTATGATTTGCCTGCTGATCTTCTACGCCAAGCTTGGTTGGGTTGCAGGCCCCGGTCGTATTGATGTGGTATATGAATATACATTCACACCAATCACAGGCCTTTATATTCTCGACGCCATTATTCAGCGTCAATGGGATGCGCTGAGCAATATTATCTCGCACATTATTCTGCCGGCCTCACTGCTCGGTTACTTCTCACTGGCCTATATCAGCCGCATGACCCGTTCTTTCATGCTCAATGAGCTGGATCAGGAATATATTGTTGCAGCCCGTGCTAAAGGCCTGAGCGAAACCAAAATTATCTGGGGGCATGCCCTGCGCAATGCCGCAGTACCGCTGGTTACAGTCATTGCACTGTCCTATGCCGGTATGCTTGAAGGCTCGGTTTTGACTGAAACCGTTTTCTCATGGCCAGGTCTTGGCCTGTACATCACCAATTCTCTGCAAAGCGCTGATATGAATGCTGTTCTCGGCGGCACAATTATCATCGGCTCTGTGTTTATTGCCCTGAATCTGATTTCCGATCTGCTCTATCGGACACTCGACCCACGGACGCGCGCACGATGAGTGAGACCACATTACCTAAAGAAACATGGCGCGAATGGCTGCTCACAGAGCGTCCGCAATCGCGTTCACAAGCCAAACTCGGCCGCTCCTATATGGTGTGGCGCCGCTTTGCCGCTAACAAACTTGCCGTGCTTGGCCTGGCCATTATCGGTCTGCTGGTATTTGTCGCAATCTTTGCCAATGTGTTGGCGCCACATTCACCGGTTGTTGGTGATCTGGCGGGGTCTCGCCTGCTGCCAATGGGCTCACCGGGCTATTTGCTTGGTACAGATGATCAGGGGCGCGATATTCTCTCCCGTATCATCTTCGGCTCGCGCTGGACATTGTATGTGGTATTGCTAGTGGCTATTCTGTCAGCACCGGTCGGCCTCTTGGTCGGTACAGTTGCCGGTTATGCCGGTGGCTGGGTTGATGCAATTCTGATGCGCATTACCGATATTTTTCTGGCCTTTCCAAAGCTTATTCTGGCGCTCGCCTTTGTTGCGGCACTCGGACCCGGCATTGAAAATGCGGTTATCGCTATTGCCATCACCTCATGGCCGCCTTATGCGCGTATCGCACGTGCTGAAACCATGACTTTGCGCAATTCAGACTATATTTCGGCAGTAAAACTGATGGGCGCCTCTCCGGCTCGCATCGTGATCCGTCACATTATGCCGCTCTGTCTGTCATCACTGATCGTGCGTGTAACGCTCGATATGGCCGGCATTATTCTGACTGCTGCGGGCTTGGGCTTCTTGGGTCTTGGCGCACAGCCGCCACTGCCTGAATGGGGTGCAATGATTGCTTCTGGCCGTCGTTTCATTCTTGATCAATGGTGGGTTGCGGCCGTACCCGGCATGGCTATTCTCATTGTCAGCCTTGGCTTTAACCTGCTTGGTGACGGCCTGCGTGACGCTCTTGATCCGCGAGGCAACAACCAATGAGTGACACAATTAAACCATTTGATGATCGTGCAGATCATAAGCTGCTTTATGTTGACGATTTGCGGGTGTCTTTTCCCACCCGCACAGGTAAAATTGAGGCTGTTCGCGGTGTCTCCTTCACGCTAGGCCGTGAGCGGCTGGGCATTGTTGGTGAATCCGGCTCCGGCAAATCCCAGACCGGCCGTGCGATTATGGGGTTAACACCGCCCCACGCACAGATTACCGCTAATCGTCTGGAATTTGACGGTATCGACTTGCTCGGCATCTCTGCACGCGAACGCCGCTCTTTGCGCGGCAATCGCGTAGCCATGGTTTTGCAGGATCCGAAATATTCGCTCAACCCTGTAATGACCATAGGCCGCCAGATCATCGAGACCCTTTCAGCACATAATATCGTCAAGAAATCCGAGGGCCGTGCCCTTGCGCTTGAAATGCTGGAAGCGGTGCAGATTCGCGATGCAGAACGTGTGTTTGACCTCTACCCGCATGAAGTTTCAGGCGGCATGGGGCAGCGCGTGATGATCGCCATGATGCTGATTGCCAAGCCTGAGCTGCTGATTGCCGATGAGCCGACATCCGCTCTCGACGTCACCGTGCAGCTCGAAGTGCTCGGCATTCTCGACAAGCTGGTGCGTGACCGCGGCATGGGGCTGATCTTTATCAGCCATGATCTGCGTCTGGTTTCATCATTCTGCGACCGCGTTATTGTAATGTATGCGGGTCGTATTGTTGAAGAGATCGCAGCAAGCGATCTCGCAAATGCCAAACATCCTTATACTCAGGGACTTCTCAATTGCATGCCCAAGATCGGCGCCGACCGGCACCCGCTTCCGACATTGCAACGCCAGGCGGAGTGGCTCGTATGACCGGACTAACAACTAAAACCGCCTCTACTCTGCCGCCCGCGCTGCGCATTGAAAATCTCGATGTGCTGTTCAATGAGTTTCATGCGTTGAAAGATGCATCAATCACGGTTGAAAGCGGCTCATCCTTTGGTCTGGTTGGTGAATCAGGCTCAGGAAAATCCACCTTGCTGCGCGCAGTTGCAGGCCTTGCAGCAACCGCATCAGGACGGATTGAGATTAATGGTAAAGACGTCCCCACCCCGCGTGACAAGACGTTTTACAGCACCGTACAGATGGTGTTTCAGGATCCGTACGGGTCATTGCATCCGCGCCAGACCGTTGACCGCCTGTTGCTTGAGCCATTGGCTATTCACGGCATCAAGGATATCGAAACACGTATTGTTCGCGCGCTTGATGAAGTGGGCTTGGGTTCCGGCTTCCGGTTCCGTTATCCGCATCAGCTCTCCGGTGGCCAGCGTCAGCGTATTGCTATTGCCCGCGCTCTGATTGTCGAGCCGAGCATTTTGCTGCTGGATGAACCAACCTCAGCTCTCGATGCATCGGTTCAGGCTGAAGTGCTTAATCTACTTGAGCAGATTCGTCGCGATCGCAATCTGACCTTTGTTATGGTCAGCCATGATCTGGCGGTTATCACCCATATGTGTGATGAGCTGGCTGTGATGCAAAATGGTGCGATTGTTGAAAAGCTTAAAGCCGATGATTTGGCCAAGGGCGCAATTAAGGAAGAATATACCCGTAATCTGATGGTTGCGAGTGAAGGCTTCCGGCGCTGATATCAGTGCTGCTCAAAGAATAAAAAGGCCGCGCGTCTCACGACCGCGGCCTTTTTATTATTGTATTTTATTACTGTAATTCAGACAGTTAATGCCATTTCATGAATCACTTTAATAACAAAAAGCCGCCCTCGGATGAGAGCGGCTTTTTGTTAAAACAGAACTTTGCAATCAGCTTATTTAAACCGGCGCTTTAATCAGCTGGCAGCTTTCTTTTTCGCTGGTGCTTTTTTAGCTGCAGCGGGCTTTGCAGTTGCTTTTGGTGCAGACGCTGCCTTTCGAGCGGCCTCATTGGCAGCCATCTGATCGGCACTCATCGGACTGGTATCAACGACAGAACGCACAGTCCCATTGGCACTGATAGAGCAAACGGCATCGCGCGAATCAACCTTCAGAATAACATCGGTATTACCACCGCTACCCGAACGGGTATTGACGGCAGAAATAACCTTCTCAGGAATGAAATATCTGTTGGCCGCAGCTGTAATGCATGGCCCCGCCAGCGCCTGATCCACATTGCTGCGCACAAATTGCGGCATAGCCGGCATTTGTATGGCAACCGGAGCCGGCGCCTGTGCTGCTGCACCTGTAGGTGCAGGCGTATTGGATGTTGTGGTACAGGCGGCAACCAGCGGAGCAAACATTGCCAATAGTACAAAGCGTGTTGCGTTAGCGGTGCTGGTGCGCATAGCTTCCCTCATTCATAAATACGATGATAATAACGGTGAAATTATTCACTTTTCTGATGCGAACCTATTCACTTTTTCTAAAAAGTCGAGTGGCGCCACAGTCACACTCGCAAACAATCAGACACGCTCCACAGACAAAAACCCAGCTTAGTCTGCGTGCCTTCAACCTTTATATGCAAGCAACCGGTTTATAACCATTTTCCAATCAGTCATCCGGATCGGTGTGCCGTGATTACCGCTTTCAAACCGGTGCATTGTCACAGGATATCCGGCAGAACCTTTGCGTAAAGACCGGTAAAACGCTTCCTGGCTATCAATTGCAAACACCGGATCACGACTGCCATGACTTAAAAATATCGGCAATTTACGTTTATAGGCGGCTGATTTTTTAAAGCCTTCATCCCATAATGAACCCAACAATGCCAAACCGTTAATCTGTGGTGAAATCTCATTATCGGAAGCCAGCTGCCAGCATAATGCCCCACCCGCTGAGCCGCAGCTCAAAATCAGTTTGGCATTAGGTGATTGTTGCTTCACAGCTTCAATCAGTCCGGCAATCTGCGCTTTGCCTTTTGATTCAAAATCAGCAAAGTCCGGTGATAAATAAAGACCGCCAGCCTGAGTAACCAGATTTTTAAGCCGGTTGAAATTACCACCAAATGTATAATCATTGACGCCCTGATGGCGGCTGCCACCTTTGCCATGCAGATAAATAACAATCAGCGGCGTTGCAGCGCTCTGCTTACCCACACTGTAGGTCTTAACCGGGCCTGCTGTGGTTTGCACCACCCTATCCTGCTGCTGGCTGCGTGGCTTAAGCGAGACATATTTGTCCTGCACGCGCTTTTCAACAATCGCATCGCGACCGTTAATGTCGCGCATTTCATTATAATCGAGAATGAGATAATCGCCATTATCAGCACTTTTAAGCACAGTCTGATACGAAAATAACGCGTCCTTGTAAGGCTTTAATAAAGCCTGCGCTTGCGTAGCACCGGCGACTGCGAACCACAGACCGGCAGTTGCAGTGAGCATGACACCAAAGCGCCTGACTAAACCGGTGTTATACGCAATCTGTCTGGTCAAGTCCGGCTCTCCCCGAGCTATCACTATAGAACTGTTATACCTTCAACCGGTGATAGGCGCGGTTGAGATAAACCAGCGCTTCGGCATCAGGTTCCGCCTGCGTTTGACGAATATCCAGCACTTCACCAAAAATCACATGATGGGTTGCCTGATCCTGACAAGAAATAATACGGCAGTCAAAACTTGTTAAGGCACCGCGCAAAACCGGAGAGCCTGTTACCAGCTCGTCCCATGTCCCAAGCGCAAAACGTTCATCGCTGCTCAGGCTATTACGACCGGCAAAGGCTTCTGCCAGATGTTTCTGATCAGCATGGAGCACATTAAAGGCAAAAACACCGTTTTCAATAAACATCCGGTTATCAAGATGAATGCGCTGCAGGCAAATCAGCAATGTTGCCGGATTGTCTGAAACCGAGCACCCCGCAGACAGCGTCAAGCCGCGTCGCCCTGCTGCACCATTGGTGGTGACAATATTAACCGCGCCTGCAAATTGACTCATGGCATTGCGATAGGAGAGCGGATCAACCGCATGTTTTTCCGTCACGATAGGTTTAACCATATTCATTTGCTTCGCTCTGCCACTGCATCATTTCTAAGACATATAAGCTTTTAACACTCTCATGACACATCAAAGGTAGATTTTACAGCATGATATGTCTCATTTTAGCAATCAAATCACAGTGATGAGGTCTTAACGGTACAATACCGGCCTGTAATTGGTCTGTCAGTGCATCGTTTTGCGGTTTAGTGCCATCCATGACCGCTCCGGAGAAAAGATTGCAAGCAGACGCATAACACTTTACCTCATAGGGACAGATTTATAGATTGAGGTTGAACTAACACCCATGAGACGTGCCGCCATGCTTTGCTGCTTGCTGATATCCGCGCTGTCAGCAGGTACTGCTTATAGCCAGACATCACCCGATAGCAACAAACAGCAAACCGCCACTCCATCCGGCTTGCAAATTGGCATTGTCGCGCCTTTCGACGGTAATTATGCACTGATCGCAAAGCAGATCCGTCTGGGTGCCGAGGCGGCCAATCAGCAGAGTGCCCAGCCTGTAACTTTCACCTATTTTCAGGAGAGCTGTAAAAGCACACAGGATGCCGCAACAGCCGAGAAGATCAGACTGGCAAATATCAGACTGGTGATCGGTTATGTTTGCAGTGAATCTTTAGAAGCAGCAGCACCCGTTCTCGCCCGCGATAATATAGCTATTCTGAGTCTGGGCAGTCGCCAGCGAACTCTTGCAGAGCAACAAACTAAACAAAATTTTGGCATTTTTCGCTTACAGGCCGATCGCACTGCCGCAATCAGTGTCTTGGCAGAGCAACTTTCTCCCATATGGCGCACGGTGCCATTTGCGCTGATTGAAGACGGCACAGTTCAGGGTCGTGATTTTGCACGGCAAGTCTTGGGCGCGTTCAAGGCCCGTGGTCTTGAGCCTGCATTCACCGACACCTATCGTCCGGCGCAGCCTGCACAAACCTCACTGATAGCCCGCTTGAAACGCGCCGGCATTCATCACGTGCTACTCGGTGGCGAGGGCGATGATGCCTCAATCATTGCGCGCAGTGCAGCAGCCGCCAACCACCCGCTCACTATTGCCGGTAGCGATACATTGTTGCGTGCTGATCCGCTCAATCCCCTGCCCGCCGGTTTGCTGATGAGTGCCATTCCGGAACCCGAATTGCAGAGTAATGCGGCAGAAGCGGTTAAAGCCATTGATATTTATGCCCGCCAGAATACCGAGACGGCAGAGTTGCAAACTGAGACCTATGCACTGCTTGCTTATGCCGCCATGCAGATTGCCGGTGAAGCGCTGACACTGCCAACCGATAAACCTTTGGCTGAATTCTTGCGCAAAAATCATTTTGAAACCGCCACAGGTGCGGTCAGTTTTACGCCGCAGGGTTTGCGGCGTGAAAATCCCTACCGGCTGTTGCGCTTCAACGGCAAGGTTTTCGAGCTTTCAGAATAAACCCGCTTCATATGCGCAACGATCAACAGGCTTCGCTAAAATGACAATAATTTCAGGGCAGCGTAATCTCATCACCGATGTGGCAGGCCTGCGTGTCGGCCATGCACAGGATGATCATATCAAAACCGGTGTGACCGCTATTTTGTGCGACCGTGAAACCACCGCCGCAGTGCAGGTGTTAGGCGGCGCGCCCGGAACCCGCGAGACAGATCTTCTGGAGCCGCATAATACCGTACAGCATGTGAATGCCATTGTGCTTGCTGGTGGTTCGGCTTTCGGTCTTGATGCTGCCTCTGGTGTGCAAGCGTATCTGCGTGCCAATAAAATCGGTTTTGAAGCAGCTGGTCACCATATTCCGATTGTTCCGGCAGCTATTCTTTTCGATATGCATAATGGCGGCAATAAAGAATGGCAGCGCTACCCGCCCTATCGTGAGCTTGGCTATTTGGCAGCGGAAAATGCAGCGCAAGACTTCACCCTTGGCAGTGCCGGTGCAGGAGCCGGCGCATTGGTTGCCGGCATCAAAGGCGGCCTCGGTTCGGCGTCTCACGTGTTAAATACAGGCATAACACTGGGCGCACTTGTGGCGGTTAATGCTGTGGGCTCGGTCACAATTGGCCAGAGCCGCCATTTCTGGGCAGCGCCTTTTGAGCAGAATGCTGAATTCGGCGGGCTTGGTTATCCCCATCCGTTACCGGTTAATGCCACAGAAGTGCGCATTAAATTTCGTGACGCCAGCCCGCAAACCAACACCACGATCGGCGCAATTGCAACCGATGCTGTATTGACCAAAGCACAGGCTAAACGTTTAGCCATTGCCGCCCATGACGGTTATGCCCGTGCAATCTGGCCGGCACATACGCCATTTGACGGTGACCTTATTTTTGCTCTGGCAACCGGCGCAAGCGGCATTGAGCCGTCGGTGCATGATTTTATCGATCTTTGCGCGGCAGCTGCCTCAACCATGGCACGTGCTGTAGCACGCGGGGTTTATCTTGCAACGCCACAAGACAATGACCTGTTCCCCTGCTGGCAACAATTAAAAGATTAAAAAAACGCGCCCTGGTGAGGCGCGCTTTCGATAGTCATTCAAGTTTGAAAACTTGTGGTTACACCACGCTGTTTTCCCGTCTGGTTACACCACAGGACTTTGCCGTGTGGCTAGACCACAGGACTTTCATTGTTTTGGCGTCGCTCAAACAACTCTTCCGGTGTTACATTCAACTGCTCGATAACGCGGGCAATCAAAGCGCTTTCAGCCGGATGAATTTCATTATCAGCCTGTGCAATCGCCACAAGATGATTGATCAGTGACTGACGGCGTTCCGGCGCCATTTCATTGAATAAAGCAGCCGCCTGCGTGCTGGTTGTTTCATAGGAAAATGTTTTCAGATAATCGGCGATCTCTGGCAATTCTTCCGGCATAATATCAAAATCATGCTGCATGATGTGCAGAAGCGCATTCATTTCAGCCTGATGTTTCTGACCATCCACAAAGACCAACCGCACCAGCAATAACAGCTCAGACACCAGTGCAGGATCTTCCGACAGCCGCTGTACTGCCGTCTTTTTGCTCAGATATGCGCTGATGCGCTCGAAAATCGTTTCACTCATGTCTGGTCCCCGATAAGGAATTTTATCCGTATAAAATTCAGTGTTGGCAAGACTGCTGCCAAATGACAAGCCCCGCATCACAAATCTTTAAACACATACACCATAAAAATCAGCACTATAAATACGCCGGAGCAATTTCATGCGCACTGGAAACAGTTGCGCCTGATCTTTAATGTCCTGTTCTGCATTCAAATCCATCTATTCCTGACTAAGGTTTTAAATTAAACATTCTAGCAAACAATTGCACATCTTGCGCTGCCCCCTGCCACACTTTATCAAGTTAGCTATCTTCAATATCCGGATTTTCTCTATCCAGATTTCTCCAGCACCTGCCGACCTGTCATATCGATGATCAGGCAACCGGCAGCACAGTCTCGAACGGTTCCCATGTCCGCTTCTATTGATTCCATGCTTTTGCTGCTGGCTTTTGCCGGTTTTATCGCCGGTTTTATTGATGCCATTGCCGGCGGCGGCGGTATGATCACCGTACCCGCTTTAATGCTGGCCGGCCTGCCACCGGTCGAGGCGCTGGGAACCAACAAGCTGCAATCTTTGTTCGGCTCGTCTTCGGCAACCATCAGCTATGCACGCAAAGGCCATGTTAATATTAAAGAACAATTGCCCAAAGCACTGATGTCTGGGCTTGGTGCCGTTTTCGGCGCATTACTGGCCACCTATATTCCGGGCGATATTCTCTATGGTCTGCTGCCGATATTATTGGTGGCGATTGCCATCTATTTCGTTATCAAGCCGAATATTGGCGACATCAGCCGCAGCGAACGTATGAAACCATTTATCTTCGGCGTTACCATTGTACCGCTGATCGGTTTTTATGACGGTTTATTCGGCCCTGGCACCGGCTCGTTCTTTATGATTTGTTTTGTATCGCTCGCAGGCTTTAGCCTCTTGAAAGCAACAGCACATACCAAGCTGCTCAATTTCGCTTCTAATCTTGGCAGCTTTCTCGCTTTCGCAGCCGTTGGCGCGATTAACTGGAAGGTTGGTTTGGTCATGGGTGTAGCACAGATATTTGGCGCTACAGCTGGTGCCCATCTGGCTATGCATGTTGGTTCTAAACTGATCAAGCCATTGCTGATTGTTACTTGTATTGCCCTGACAATCCGCCTGTTAATGGAACCAACCAATCCGTTGCGCATGTGGATCGGACTATAGATCAAAGTTGATTGCAGCATTTTTATCGTCAGTACTGACCCAAAAACTTCAAAATAACGGCAATATTTACCAGACATTAAACTCTTGCTAACCGAACGGTAACGATGTGCGTATAAAAGAGTGGATAAGAGACATTTATGCCTCCCGCTCCGGATCAGGTATTGCGTACCGGAGTAGTATTTAAGTTTGCCGCGTTGAGTGAGGCAAATGAGCCAAGCGTATTTTGGCAATTACCGCGCAGCTTTTAGCAATAGCGCGGTTTTTGCCGTTGAGTTACTTTTAAAGCCATCCCGCTGCACATTCATGCGCGCACTCGCACTTTTTCATTAGATATCTTTACCTGAATGCACAGATATCCTGCTTGCATTACGCATAATTTTAAGACAGCCTATAGTCTGCTCATCTCAAAACATTGCTTCTTTGTACAAGTATAAACACACTATAATTATCTGATTATGAGTATCGATACATCTATCATCATAAATACATAATACGCTTAAAATTCATAAGCTTAATAGTAAAATTAAAAATAGCATTTATTTATTCTTCATCTCGTTAAAATGCGATTTTTAGCGGTTATTTTCTCGATGTCGTTAATTAGTTACAGATCGTCGCTGGAAGGCCGCTGACTTTACTCATGAAAATATTGCATGGGAGTATAAAAATAACTGTCATCGGCTTCGGTACCACCTTTGACAGATAACAAACGGTACACGGGGAACAGGAGAAAACCTATGAAGAAGCTATTCGCTTCAACTATTCTCGCAGCCGGCCTTCTGACAATTTCAGGAATAGGTCTTGGATCAGGTTTGATGGCCACCTCCGCGCAGGCTGCTGAATGTGGTGACGTTACCATCTCAAACATGAACTGGCAGTCAGCAGAACTGCTCTCCAGTCTGGATAAACTCATTCTCAATGCCGGTTATGGCTGTAATGCGGAAATCGTTGTCGGTGACACGGTGCCGACCATTACTTCAATGGTCGAAAAAGGCCAGCCGGACATTGCCCCTGAAGGCTGGGTCGATCTGCTGCCGGATATTGTTAAAAAAGGCTTCGACGACGGCAAAATTATTTCCGTAAACCAATCATTGCCGGACGGCGGTGAACAGGGCTGGTGGATTCCTAAATATATTGCCGACAAACATCCGGACATCAAAACATTTGATGATCTGCTCAAGCATCCGGATTTGTTTCCGGATCCTGAAAACCCTGCCAAGGGTGCAATTTATAATGGTGCACCTGGATGGGGCGGCACAGTGGTTACCAGCCAGTTCTACAAGGCTTTTGAATTTGAAAAAGCCGGCTTTAACCTGATTGATACCGGCTCCGCTGCCGGTCTTGACGGTGCCATTGCCAAAGCCAATGAACGTCAGGCACCAATCGCGGCCTTCTATTGGGCGCCAACCGCCCTGCTCGGCAAATATGAAATGGTCATGCTGAAAACCGGCTATGACGTTGATGAGGCTGAGTGGAAACGTTGTAACACTGTGCTTGATTGTCCGGATCCGAAGAAAAACGGTTGGCCAAAAGATCGCGTTGATACGCTTGTGACCAAACAGTTCTCAGAGCGTGCAGGGCCGGCCCTCGATTATCTTAAAAACCGCTCATGGTCGAATGAAACCCTGAACAAACTACTGGCATGGATGACAGACAATCAGGCCACTGGTGAGCAGGCAGCCATTCACTTCCTCAAAACCCATGAAGATATGTGGACAAAATGGGTACCTGCTGACGTGGCTGAAAAGGTCAAAGCAGCGCTTTAATTTAGCTTAGCATGGCAAAAGTGGGAACCGGTTTTGCCACATATGCAAAATTAAAATCACTTGAGTAAATCTGTGATGTGCCTGCACGCCACAGCGCTCAACTATCCTGATTATCCTGTCCGGCAGCATATTGCCGGACAGATAACGCGACCAAACGCAGATATTTTCATGGGTGCTCAGACTGCCTTATGCCGTTAGCCAATCATGAAGATAACAGGAGATTATACGCTTTATGGACTGGCTGTACCGTTTCCCTAATCTCGATAATTCGACCCTGACAGAGATCAAAAAAGCTATTGACGAAACATTCCGCAGTTTCACCCGTGCTTACGGGGATACGATTGAAGGTTTTTTCAGTCCGCTGCAGTTCTTTCTGATCAAGGCTGAGCGCTTTATGACCGGCACACCATGGCCTGTTATTCTGCTGATTGTTGCTGTTATTGCGTGGTTTGCCAGCCGCAGCATCAAAATCACCATTGGCTCAGTCCTGACTTTATTTCTCATCGGTTATTTCGGCATGTGGGATGATACGATGAAAACCATTTCGATGATTTTCGTCTGTACTGTTTTGGCAATCATAGTTGGTATCCCGACCGGAATTTTGATGGCCAAATCCAACCGGCTGCAAAGTTTTATCAGTCCGGTGTTGGATATTATGCAGACCATGCCAAGCTTTGTTTACCTTATTCCGGTGGTTATGCTGCTGGGTATCGGCCGCGTACCGGGGCTGATTGCTGTTGTGATCTATGCCATCCCGCCAATTATCCGCCTTACCAATCTCGGTATCCGGCAAGTCGATCGCGATGTGCTTGAAGCGGCAGACGCTTTCGGCTCTTCCTCATGGCAAAAACTTAAAAATGTACAATTGCCGCTGGCCTTGCCAACAATTATGGCCGGTATCAACCAGACCATTATGATGGCACTGGCAATGGTGGTTATCGCCTCGATGATCGGCGTGCAAGGACTAGGACAACCTGTTCTCAAGGCCATTTCCAATCAGTATTTCACGCTTGGAATTTTCAACGGTATGGCAATTGTCGGTATTGCGATCATTTTCGACCGCATCAGTCAGGCCTATGGAGCGCGGCTGCAAAAGCATCTGGAGATCACCCATGGCCAATAATATTTCAACCGGCAACAGTGAAAAGCAACCGGCAGCGGGTATCTCAATCCGCCACCTGTATAAAATATTTGGACATGATCCGAAAAACTATGTGCAGGCCGTTAAAGATGGCATGACCAAAGCCGAGCTGAATGACAAACACGGCCATATTCTAGGCCTTCGCGATATTAATATCGACATGCCGGCTGGTGGTATTCAAGTGGTTATGGGGCTGTCCGGCTCGGGAAAATCCACATTAATCCGTCATATTAACCGGTTGATCGATCCGACCAGCGGCGAACTGATGGTCGATGGCGAAGATGTGGTATCGATGTCCGCATTGCAGTTGCGTGAGTTCCGTCGCCACAAAACGGCAATGGTATTTCAAAAATTTGCATTGCTGCCGCACCGTACCGTATTAGAAAACACCGTCTATGGTCTGGAAATCCAAGGTATTCCACGGGAAAAACAGCTTGAAGAAGCCCATCGCTGGATTGAAAGAGTTGGTCTCAAAGGCTTTGAAGAAAAATATCCTAATCAGTTGTCCGGCGGCATGCAGCAGCGCGTGGGCCTTGCTCGTGCTCTGACCAATGACGCCCCTATTCTGCTGATGGATGAGGCATTTTCAGCGCTGGATCCGCTGATCCGCGTTGATATGCAATCTGTATTGCTTGACCTGCAAAAGGAGATCAAAAAAACCGTCGTTTTCATCACCCATGATCTGGATGAGGCACTACGGCTGGGAGATCGCATTGCCATTTTACGTGATGGTGAAATTATCCAGCAAGGCACCGGTCAGGATATCGTTCTTAATCCGGCAGATGCTTATATTGAAAGCTTTGTGCAGGAGGTTAATCGCGGGCGCGTTATTCGTATTGATACGATAATGACTGCACCGCAGCCGGAGAGTGCGAACCTGCCGGTCATTCGTTTTGACAGCCTGCTCGAAGAGGCCATGAGAAAGCTGGTTGATGAAAAGTCAGAGCATATCAGTATCTGCTGCGAGCAAGGCAAGATTATTGGTCAGGCATCAGTCAGTACAGTGATGGCCGCTATGGTACGTCGCTGATCAACTGTTATTATTACAAACAAAAGCCCGCATTGTTTTAACAATGCGGGCTTTTGTATCTCAAAATTGAGAGATATTATTGCACGGTCTGCTGCACAGCACGTCCTGTATCTTTCACATCTTTACCAACACCACGCACAGTATTGGCGCAGGCTGTAAGTGAAAGAGCGCAGAGAACAATGATAAACGGGGCAAATACAGAGGTCTTCATAGGGTATCTCCCAAAAGTGGCAACGATTTAATCTGAAATTAAAATAAGCTAATCTCATGATCAAAACGCGCCAAGCCCCATAACGGTTGCATCACGTATAAAATAAATCGATCTTTATTTGCTGATATTCTTTAGAAAATCACAAAAACACAATAATTTAACAACAGTGTACGCTATAGTATTAGCGACATAACGGTGATTTTAGCATACTTTAAGACATGATTTTTTCTGCATTTGCACGCCATTAATCGCTATGAAAATACCATTACGCGACAGGCATTTGGCCGCACTTCCCTAAAACCAAAGAATATGGCTCAATAAAGATATCCTGATTGCGTCGTCTGTGTGGGACAGAAATACGACGTCATTTGGCAAAAAACCTACCGGACATAAAAATAAAAATACGGGAACAACTGCCATGAGTGATAAATCGCGTATCACGCGGTCCATTGTGTTTTTTATGGTGCCAAATTTTTCGATGCTGGCTTTTGCCACAGCGATTGAACCATTGCGTATTGCTAACCGCATGCTGGGCTTTGAAGCCTATAGCTGGCGGCTGGCTTCTGCGGATGGCAAGCCGGTAAAAACCTCTAGTAATATCGAGATTGCCGCCAATACATCGATTGATGACGAGCGGCGCAACCTGATTGGTGAGAACCGCCCCAGCATGGTCTTTGTTTGCTCAGGGATCTATGTAGAAAACTATCAGAACAAATCAGCGCTATCCTGGCTCAGAGAATCCTATAATCGCGGTATTTCCGTTGGCGGCCTGTGTACGGGCGCGCATATTCTGGCGGCAGCAGGGCTCCTCTCCGGCAAACGTTGCGCTATTCACTGGGAAAATTTGCCCGGCTTTTCTGAAACATTTCCCAAAGCCGAGGTCTATGCTGATCTATTCGAGATCGACAGCAACCTCTATACATGTGCGGGTGGTACAGCAGCACTTGATATGATGCTGAAACTGATCGGCGATGATTTTGATGACAATCTCGTCAACCGCATTTGCGAACAGGCTTTAACTGACCGCGTACGCAAGCCTCATGACCGGCAGCGCTTGCCATTGCGTGCAAGGCTTGGTGTGCAAAACTCTAAAGTCCTGTCAATTATAGAGATGATGGAAGGCTGCCTGACTGAACCATTGTCCCTGCTGGATGTTGCAGGCCATGTCGGTTTGTCACGCCGTCAGATCGAGCGCTTGTTCCGTCAGGAAATGGGCCGTTCACCTGCACGTTATTATCTTGAAATTCGCCTCGATCGTGCGCGCCACCTGCTGGTGCAGTCTTCAATGCCGGTGGTCGAGGTTGCCGTAGCTTGCGGATTTGTTTCTGCCTCACACTTCTCAAAGTGCTATCGTGAGCTTTATGGCCGCTCCCCGCAACAGGAGCGCGCTGACAGAAAACAGCTTCTGGCAGCCTGAAATTTGATTGGCCGGTTTTACCGGCCTTTTTTATGCTTACATCACTACCAGATATTACGATTATCTGCCCGGAGCTCCTGCGCCCCATCTTCCCAATACGCCTTATTGGCATAGAACGAACTTCATGCTATCTAAATGTCATGATAAAAGCATCGAGACCCACCTGCATCGTGCTCCCGCATTCATAATGCGAGGAGCCTAGCAACGCGCCAGACCGGCTTGTTGCTCCCTTCCGCTTGCCCTGACGTAAGCGGCAATGGTTATGCAAGGAAGATATCGATGGAAAATTATTTTGAAAGCCCGTTCAAGGGCATTACGCTTGCCGAGCAAGTTACCAATCCCAATATCATTGTCGGTCGCTTTAGCTATTATTCAGGCTATTATCACGGCCATAGTTTTAATGATTGCGCCCGCTACCTGCTGCCGGATGAAAATGCGGATAAGTTGATTATTGGTAGTTTCTGTTCGATAGGTTCAGGCGCAGCATTCATTATGGCAGGTAATCAAGGCCACAGAAATGAATGGGTCAGTACGTTTCCGTTCTACTGGATGCCGGAAGTGCCGGCTTTTGCAGGCGCCGAAAACGGTTATTTACCAGCAGGTGATACCGTAATCGGCAATGATGTCTGGATTGGTTCTGAGGTGATTATCATGCCCGGCATTAAGATTGGTGACGGAGCAGTGATTGGCACCCGCGCCTTGGTAACGCGCGATGTCGAACCTTATACCATTATTGGCGGCAATCCTGCCAAACAGATCCGTAAGCGCTTTGATGATGAAAAAATTGAACTGCTTCTCAAGATCAAATGGTGGAACTGGTCAGACCAGCAATTGCAGCAGGCAATGCCATTTTTAACCAGTGGTAATATCGATGCATTGCACAGGCTCTGGTTAGCTTTTCTACGCTAGAGCATTTCACTATCAAGTTGAATCAACTTGATAGGTATGACAATGCGTAAAATCTAAAATCTAGCGCGAGCGCTGCGTTCTAACCTGAACATTATCCGCTCTAAAATAAATAAAAATCCCGTCCGGCACTTGGCCGGACGGGATTTTCGTCTTTCCAGATGGTCAGAGCAAGTTCAGGACAACTAGAATCCGGTCTCCCGTTAGAAACTGAATTTAATCCGAAACTGCACTTAACAAAGAGATAGAGCAAAGCCCCCGTTGCTCCCACCACATCTGACAAGACCTTTTTTACGCTTTTACACGCAATTTCGTTGATTTGAGCATTCTATTTTACTAGAGCGGTTTACGTTTAAATTGGATAATGTAATCCGCTCTAAGTTATTGTTTTTACGCATTGTCAAACCTATCAAGCCGTTTCAACTTGATAGTGAAATGCTCTAATCACGCAGGCGTGTGTTTTCCGGATCAAACGGCGATTCCGGTATCACTGTTGCCTTGTAATTCTTACCCAGAATACTAATCTCCAACTCTGTGCCCAGTGCCGAATGCTCAGGCTTGACCATAGCCAGCGCAAGGCTCTTTTTTAAGCGCCATGCATAGGAACCATTGGTTGCACGGCCTACGACTTTACCGTCACGATAAATGGCTTCCGAACCGCGGGCATCCGCATCGTCGACATCATGGACTTCCAAGGTTACAAAGTTCCAGCGCAAGCCGTTTTCACGGGCTGCCACCACGGCATCCCGACCGATGAACGCGCCCTTATTCGGATGAACAAATCGGTCAAGGCCGGATTCAAGCGCATTATACTCAACCGACATTTCACGCGGGATCAGACGATAGGATTTTTCAACCCCCATAGTGGACATCGCACGGATACCAAACGGCTTGATGCCGAACTCTGCGCCCGCTTCCATCACCAGATCATAAATCGTATTTTGCTGTTCAATCGGATGATGCAGCTCCCAGCCAAGCTCACCAACAAAGTTAACCCGTAATGCATGGGCTGTTGCGGTGCCAACGCTGATTTCCTTACCCGTAAGCCACGGGAAATCTTCATTGGACAGGCTGGTTCTTGTAAGCTTTTGCAATACCTTACGGCTGTTTGGTCCGGCAAGAACCAGTACACCATATTTCTGAGTAATTGGCCGCAAGATCACCGAGCCGTCATTCGGTGCCAGCTTGTAGAGATAATCATGGTCAATATTCTCATAGGCACCGGCTGAAACCAGATAGAAACTGCCAGGTTTCCACTCATAAACCGTAAACTCGCTTTGCACGCCGCCCTGCTCTGTCAGCATATGCGACAGCGCAACACGACCCATTTTTTTCGGTACGCGATTGGCAAGAATACTTTCCAGCCAACTGCGGGCACCAGATCCGGTTACTTCCATCTTAGCAAAAGGTGACATATCCAGAAAACCAACATTGTTGGTCACATTCATCACTTCATTGCCGACATGTTCGAAATAATTCGAACGGCGGAAGGACCAAAGCTCCTTAACTTTGCCATCACTATCCGGCTCCGGATGGTTCTTATTTAACAGCACATCCGGTTTATCAAGTGAAGCAACATCAATGCCATAGCCCTCTGGTGCGAACCAGTTGGCACGTTCCCAGCCATAAACGGTGCCAAACACACCGCCCAAAGCTTTTTGACGATCATAGGATGGCGAACGTTTTAACGGGCGGGCAGCGGTGCGCTCCTCATCAGGATAATGCACCGTGAAGACATCGGCATAAGATTCTTCAGCTTTTTCCTTGAGATAGCCTTCTGTAACATAAGGGCCGAAACGGCGCGGATCGACACCCATCATATCAATCGACGGTTCACCTTCAACAATCCACTCGGCCAGCTGCCAACCGGCACCACCGGCTGCGGTAACCCCGAAAGAATGCCCCTCATTGAGCCAAAAATTCTTCAGACCCGGTGCTGGTCCAATGATCGGGTTGCCATCCGGCGTATAGGCAATCGCGCCATTATAAACTTTTTTGATACCAACCTCACCAAAGGCCGGAACGCGGGCAATCGCAGTTTCAATATAAGGCATGAGGCGTTCCAGATCTTCCTGAAACAGCTCATATTCACTCTCATCCGAAGGGCCATCCTGATAGCAAACCGGCGCACCAATTTCATAAGGCCCGAGCAGTAAGCCGCCATTTTCTTCACGCATATACCATGAGCTGTCGCTCTCGCGCAGAACACCCATTTCCGGCAGGCCCTGCGCCTTACGGGCAACAATATCCGGATGCGGTTCAGTAACGATATATTGATGCTCAACAGGCACCACCGGCACCGTCAAACCAACCATTTTGCCGGTTTTAGCCGCGAAACTACCTGAGGCTGAAATCACATGATCAGCAGTAATATCGCCCTTGTCAGTTTTAACCAGCCATTTGCCGTCAGGCAATTGCTCAAGACCAGTCACAGAAGTGTAGCGGTAAATCGTTGCGCCCATATCACGCGCGCCTTTTGCCAGCGCCTGCGTCAAATCCGCGGGTTGGATATAACCATCATCCAGATGTTGGATTGCCCCCAGAAGATCATCAGTTTCAGCCAGCGGCCAAACCTCTTTAACCTGCTCCGGTGTCAGCAGTTTAACCGGTACATCAATTGTCTGCGCCACGCCGGCATAATACATATATTCATCCCAGCGATCCTTGGTCCGCGCCAAACGAATATTGGTACAATTGCTGAAACCAACATTGAGGCCGGTTTCTTTTTCAAGTTCCTGATAGAATTTGACCGAATATTTATGAATTTGGCCAACCGAATAGCTCATATTAAACAATGGCAGAAGACCGGCGGCATGCCATGTCGAGCCGGAAGTCAGCTCCTTACGCTCAATAAGCACAGAATCTGTCCAGCCTTTTTTAGCCAGATGATAGAGCGTCGACACGCCTACCACACCGCCACCAATTACCACCGCACGGGCATGGGTCTTCATCAAATTCATTCCTCTGAACCTACAGTGCCGCGTCTTTTTCAGGAGGCGGCCGAGCACTGCAACACTATGAAATACCTCACTATTTCAATCCCCTCCCTGGGCTTATGAAATAGTATGGCAGGGCGCAACTTTACGGTCATCAAGCGGCTCTGAGCCTGCCGCTCTGCGAAGCCGGTTCGCTCACTATGCTGTCAGTTCTGTGTGTTGTAAGGTCTGTTTGCGACACAGTCGAAAAGCGCCGCGACGCGCGCTCTTTCGTTTTGAGATGGCAGAGGCTTTGCCCAAACAAAAAGGCTGCGATTGAGCAATCAATCACAGCCTTCAGGAATTATTATCTTAGTAAGCGGTTACTTATGTGTACCACCACCATTGAGGATAGTAATGGCTTCATTACCGGTCAGCGCTTCGCGGTCACCATTCGGAAAAGTTACAAAACAACCACTTGGACAGATCGTTACCTTTTCACCCGGTGGCACAGTAATTTGCTGCTTGGATGAACCCTCAGTAACAACAAGCGTCTGAGCAGTGCTGTCACTGTTCAAAACAGAAGCAGCAAGAGCGGATGCCGATCCGGCCAGCATACCGGCGATCAGAACAAGACTGCCAAATCCGGTTTTTTTAAAATTCACCATAGCACTCTCCAATCTTAATTTTTCTCAAACTCTCAGCTGCCAAAGCTTTAAACTTATGTGGGCAGGAAATACCAGCATCAGCCACATTTCTGTCTGCACCACAACATTTCATGGTCTCATTTATAATCATTGCACTATGAACCGCAACTGAATGCTCCGTTAATTCATTGAGAATATTTAAAAATGCACTCTCCCCATAAATCAGATTTTATTCATTATCTTCAGAATTAACATGCGGCTCCGGCAGAGGTATGGCTGAAGGAAGCGGCATCACCGCAATACCCGCCTCGGCAAAACGTTCAACAATTGTAAACTGCAATTCATTACGTACGCCTAAAGCACTGGTAATGTCGGCTAGAAAAATACGAATTTCAAACCGCATCATCATATTACTGCTCACAAGCTCAGTCATATTAATCAGAAATACCATCGGCTCCGGATTTTTAAGCACGAGCGGAATTTCCTTGGCAATTTCGAACAACATAGCCTGAACCTTACGCACATCGGTCCGGTATGGGATCAAAATTTGCAGATCCGAACGGCCAAGCTTATTGCGATGTGTCCAGTTACCAACATTGTCATTAATCAGCGTCGAGTTCGGAACAATGATCGTTTCGCGCTGGAAGGTTTCAACTTCGGTGGCACGTACGCTGATTTTTTTAACAAAACCGCTCACCGTGCCGGTCTGCACCCAGTCGCCGACTTTTAACGGACGCTCAGCCAGCAGGATCAGGCCGGATACGAAATTCGAAACAATATTTTGCAGGCCAAAACCGATACCAAGTGAAAGACCACCAGCCACCAGCGCAAGACTGGAAAGATTAATTCCTGCTGCAGACACCCCGACCAGCGCCGCCATTGCCAGCCCAACATAACCAATAACGGTTTTGATGGAGTTTCGCACGCCGGGATCAACCCGGCCGCGCGCCATAACACTGCCGTCAAGCCAGTTCTGAAATAACCGCGTCAGAAAATACCCGACAATAAACAACAGAATACCGGTCAGGATACTAATCGGGGAAACCGAAAAGCTGCCGACCTGAAAGCCGGTCATTAGCTGAAAAAAAGCATTGCGCAATTCAGTCCACTGGAAGCCGAACTGCACCAGCACCAGTGGCACACCTATCAGTAGCACGATCAAATTAATCGCAATACCAGCAACCAAGCCAAGCTGGTCCATTGTGGCTTCAGTGGCGTTAAACTTGTCGCGCAAAGAATGGCCGAGTGCTGTATTGGCAAATGCTTTTTCATGCGTAATTGCACGCGCAGTCAAAAAGCCGAGATACATTGTCACCAAAAATGCACCGGTAACCACAATCTGCTGAGCCACAAAGCGCGCAAAGCCGATATAACCGAATACCGCCGCTAAAATCGGCATCAAACCCAGCAGTATCAGCGCCACTTTAATCAGTTTTGGCCATGGTCGCAATTCACCGCTTTCAGCATCCTGAATGGGCTTAAGAAAAGCAATAGCCAGCATTAATACGCCCACCATCGCGGTACCAATCACGCTCTTAGCAACCGTCAGGGATAGTGGCGAAGACATCACGCCGTTCAAGACTTCCAGAAAATACTCAACACTCTGCGTAATTGCAGCTGCTGTTATCAGCCAGATCAGAATACGTGCGGGCTTGGGCGCAATCGGCAGCAAACGCCAGTTCGGCATATCCGGACTCAGCACGCCACGCGCCAGGCGATAAATAAACAGCACCACAAACAGCAATGTAAATAAGGCGGCCAACAGCTGCGCCACATCTGGCCTTAGTAATTTGAAGCGCTGAAACAGTAAAAACACCAGCATTAAAAACACGGCTATTGCCAGTGACGGAACAACTGTTGACCAAAAGGCTACCGATAAGCGACTGAGATAGCTTGGCGATTCTTCAAGCGGATCGCGTTCATAAAGATCAATCAGCCATCGGCGGGCACTGAAATGGATCAGCAGAGCCGGCACCACGGAGATCACAATAACCCCTAGCAGCGTCCATAATTTAGGATAAAGGGTAAAATCCCACCATGATTTCAAAAGATAGAAAAATGTCTTGGTTTCATAACCGGCAGCGTTAACCACTTCCCCTACCAGCTCAAGATTAATATCCACACGCTGTGATAATGTTTGCGTAAACAGATCGCGACGCATCGAGCCGATTTGTTCGATCAGCTGATTGGCCTGCACAGAAGTGTCTTCGGCATAACCTAGTACCGTATTAATTTCGGCCTTTTCAGCGGTGAGTCTTGCACGTTCTGATGCAACAAGCTCTGCCTCGGCAGGTTTACCTTCACCGGGCGGCGGGCCAATCTGGTCAAGGCGGGAGTTGATGTCACTTAACTGCGGACGAAAGGCAATGCCCGCGCCCAGCAGCTGCTTGGTAATAACATCAAGTTTAACCTTAATATTTGCCAGCGCCTCATCATTACTTTTCGCTTTATCCAGCGATTTGGCAATTTCTTCGGTTTGCTTGCGAAGATCGTCAACAACAGCCTTTTGTTGCGCGATCACATTTTGCGGTACCGTTTGCGCCTGAGCGGCAAAATGACTGCTATCAGTTAATCCGGCAAGTAACAGGCTGCCGGTAACAAACATAATTGTGCAAAATACAACCCGTAACGAGAACGCCGCCAAATGTTTCAAAACCTGTCTCTCAATAAATTACTGCTTCTGATTCATTTCATTGGCTTTTTTTAAAAATCCACCACTCGCATGCCATATCATACAGATAAAGACCGGCACAGTTGATCATTAAAGCACAGAATAGAAAAGCCGCTAAAAACTCAGGCCTTCTTCTGCACAATATAGGCACAAATAAGATCGTGATAGGCACAAATAGCGACGCCGAGACAATAATCAGCCTATAATTACCCGCATTTATGTGCAGGTTAAATGAAGCTTGCAAGCATATTTGCGGCCCCGTCACGACAGGTTAAGACGCTGAAATCCGCTCAATCCGGCCATAACCGCGCTATTTTTCTTGTGGTTACGCTTTTGAATGGTTATTGAATACGGCAGATAATGTGACGAAGCGAAAATACTGTTTTTGTAATATGCTGGCTTAAACAGCCTTTTTATGAAAGCATATTTTATGTACTGCAATCTCCCTGATCTGCAAAGATCAGGCCAAGCATAACAGGCCAGAACGATTATCACTTTAAGCAGCCGGACGAAAAGCCGGGCAAAGGCAGCAGAAAAAACCAAGGTTGGGCAGCACAAGTTGTCCCTTCATACCCTATGTTATTCTTTTGCTATGCTGTGGTTTCTTTCAGGTTTACTGGCGCTGCAATCGGCATTAATCATTGCCAACCAGCATACTACAACTGCCTATCAAACGGCAGCGGTGCTACAGGAGCGACAGACTGTCCAGTCCGGTGAGCCGGCAGGCAGAACGCAGAACGGCACATTAACAGCGCCGATACGGGCAATTCTTACCCCTGCTCTATATTTCAGCAACAAAACATTGCCATTTAGCGGCAACGGCACATTTCTTGTTGCCACCATTTTTGCCTTGCTCGCATTATTTGCACCTGCAGCTTTTGGATTAATCCTCAGAGGCAATACCGAAGGCGTTATAAAAACAGCCCTTCGCGCCCGCGCGCCCCCTGCCTTCTCTTTCATCTAATTCCTGCGTCACAGCAGTTTTATCAGGCCGGCTTTGTCAATATTAATCTAGACACAGCGACTGTTCTCCATCTGTCGAACGATATTGAGTTTTTCACTTCAAGTCTCTCAATATTGCAAACACTCAGACCGGATTTTACTCATGCGTACACCCAAATGGGCTGTGTATCTTTACAGCTTCATCATTCTGGCAGGCATATTAATTGCTCTGCCCAATCTTTTTACCAAGCAGCAGCTGGAAAATATGCCCGGCTGGTTCCCGAAAAACCAGGTCACGCTTGGACTCGACCTGCGTGGCGGCTCCTATCTGGTGCTTGAAGTCGATGCGGCAGGTCTGAAAAAAGACCGATTGCGGGCTTTACTTGACGATGCCCGCAGCAAACTGCGTGCAGAACGTATTCAGCCACAATCCATTCGTGTGGCCGGCGATGCAGTTTTGGTCAATATTGCAGATACCGCCCAGCGCGGCACTGCGGTAACCGCACTGAAAACCCTGATTAATCCGGTTTCCACAAGCGGTTTCGGCACACCAATCAATGATATTGATGTGACAACGCCGGGCGAGCAGATCCGCCTGTCATTGACTGATGCCGGTTTTACCTACCGTCTCGACAGCGCTTTGCAGCAGAGCCTTGAAATCATCCGTCAGCGCGTTGATCAGGTCGGCGTGGCCGAGCCTTCAATCCAGCGCGTTGGCAGCGATCGTATCGTGGTGCAGCTTCCGGGGCTTCAGGATCCGACCAAACTGCGCCAGTTGCTTGGTTCAACAGCTAAAATGGCATTCCACATGGTTGCCGATGCTGATCCGAACAGCCCGCCGCCTCCCGGCGTGACGATTATGGAAGATGCCAAAAATCCTGATATCAAATACCCGATTGAAGATCAGGTAGCTTTGAGCGGCGAGCGTCTGACCGATGCCCGCGCCGGATTTGACCAGCGCTCCAATGAGCCGATTGTATCATTCCGTTTTGACAGTCAGGGCGCCCGCCAATTTGCGGAAATTACCACCAAAAATGTGAACCGGCCTTTTGCCATCGTACTTGATGACAAAGTACTCTCGGCGCCAACCATTCGTGAGCCGATCACTGGCGGTTCGGGCCAGATCAGCGGCCAGTTCACTGTTGAAGATACTGTTGTTCTGTCAGCCTTGCTGCGTGCCGGTGCCTTGCCTGCGCCACTGACAGTGATTGAAGAACGTACCGTCGGGCCAGACCTTGGTGGCGATGCGATTAAAATGGGCGTTTATACCGGTATTGCCGGTTTTGCGCTGGTCGCCGTGTTTATCGTAATGCTCTACGGTTTCTGGGGCATGATCGCCAATTTCGCGCTCCTTCTCAACACGGTTCTTACCTTTGCCGCACTGACATTCATTGGCGCGACACTAACCCTTCCAGGCATCGCCGGTATTATTCTGAGTATCGGTATTGCTGTCGATGCGAATATTCTCATTAACGAGCGTATTCGTGAAGAAACCAAAAAAGGTATGGGCGCTATGGCTGCGCTCGATCGCGGCTTCAATTCGGCCTATTCCACTATTGTCGATGCCAACGTCACCTCAATGATCGCCACTGTGCTGCTGTTCATGTTCGGCACCGGCCCTGTGCGCGGTTTTGCTATTACCATGATGCTCGGTATTGCGATTTCTATGTTCACGGCCGTTTCGGTTGTACGCATGATCATGGCGTATTCGGTACGTCGCCGTAAACTCAAGGTTCTGCATATTGAGCCAATGGTGCGCGTTGCACCTGAAAACACCAATTACCAGTTCATGAAAGCCCGTTATTTCGGGATTATTGTCTCGGTGGTGCTTTCTGTTGCCTCGCTGTTCCTGTTCTTCAAACCGGGCCTTAATTATGGTCTCGACTTTACCGGTGGTATTCAGGTTGAAATCAACACATCACAGCCAGCCGATCTCTCACAGCTGCGCTCCTCGCTCGGCGGCTTGGGTCTTGGTGAAGTTGCCTTGCAAAATGCAGGCAGTGACAACAATGTGTTGATCCGCGTACAGCGTCAGGATGGTGGCGAAGAAGCCCAGACTGTTGCCGTTAACAAGGTGCGTGATGCCGTATTGTCAATCGACAAAGACGTCAAGATTGAACGTACCGAAGTTGTAGGTCCAAAGGTCAGTGGCGAACTTGCACGTTCAGGCTTTATTGCACTTGTACTCGCAGCTATAGCAATGCTGATTTATCTGTGGTGGCGGTTTGAGTGGTATTTTGCGGTCGGTGCCATTGCAACGCTCGTGCTGGATACCACCAAGCTGGTCGGCTTCTTTGTGGTGACGCAGCTCGATTTCAACCTCACGGCGATTGCGGCAGTGCTCACACTGGTCGGCTACTCCGTCAATGATAAAGTGGTGGTCTATGACCGTATGCGTGAAAACATGCGGATGTATAAAACCAAGCCGCTGCGCGAAATCATTGATCTGAGTATTAATCAGGTTTTTGCCCGTTGTATTTACACCTCGGCCTGTACCTTCCTTGCCGTTCTGCCAATGGCAATCTGGGGCGGCAGCGCGGTTGAAAACTTCGCTATTCCGATGCTGTTCGGGGTATTCATTGCTACCACCTCATCGATCTTCATTGCAGCACCAATTCTGCTGATGCTCGGCAATTGGTGGGAGCGTACTCATAAGCGTACGCTCGGCGATGATACCAATGCACTCGTAACCAAATAAACGGTTCTGACAACAAACGCCGCGCTGATCACCTTCAGCGCGGCGTCAATCATTCTTTTTGCCCGCCCTTTCTTTGAATTGTACATCCTGCGTTTTTGTACAATTGAAACAAATGGCGACTGATACGGACTAAAAGGATAATACCCGCATGCCTCATGACACACCCCTTATCGCTACGATTGTTATCGGTCTGTGTCTGGCATTTGTTTTCGGTGCGCTGGCCAATCGTTTGCGCATTTCACCATTGGTTGGTTATCTGTTAGCGGGCGTGGTCTGCGGACCCTATACGCCGGGCTTTGTGGCCGATCAGGAGCTCACTCTGCAGCTGGCTGAAATCGGCGTTATTCTGCTGATGTTTGGTGTCGGCCTGCATTTCTCCGTCAAAGAACTCCTCTCGGTTAAAGCTATTGCGGTGCCCGGTGCATTAGGGCAAATTCTGGCAGCCACAGCTTTGGGTACTGGCCTCGGCCTGATCCTTGGGTGGGATCTCACCGGTTCGGTGGTTTTTGGCCTCGCTCTTTCCACAGCATCCACAGTTGTGCTGCTGCGCGCCATGCAGGAACGCCGCTTGATGGAAACCGACCGCGGACGTATTGCTGTCGGCTGGTTGATCGTTGAAGATTTGGTGATGGTGCTGACACTGGTGCTGATGCCTGCAATTGCAGGGCTTATTCACGGCACTTCAACGGCGATTATGAGCGACCCGCTTGCCAATGCCCTCGGCCTTGGCATAACCGGCATTATTATTCTCACTCTCGTCAAAATCGCTATTTTCGTTGCTTTGATGTTGATTGTCGGCAAACGAGTGGTGCCTTGGATTCTTGAGACTATTTCTGCCAGCGGCTCACGCGAGCTGTTCCGTCTCGGTGTGCTGGCAATTGCTCTTGGCGTGGCTTTCGGCGCCGCCAATCTGTTTGGCGTTTCGCTGGCGCTTGGTGCCTTTTTTGCCGGCATGGTGATGAGTGAATCTGAACTCAGCCATCAGGCCGCTGAAGAATCCCTGCCCCTGCGTGATGCTTTTGCTGTGCTGTTCTTTGTTTCTGTCGGTATGTTGTTTGATCCGATGGTGCTGATCAACAATCCTTTGTCATTACTGGCAACGCTGCTGATCATCATGATTGGAAAATCGGCTGCCGCATTTTTAATCGTTCGCGCCTTTCGCCACCCCGCCGGTACCGCACTGACGATTTCTGCCAGCCTTGCGCAAATCGGTGAATTCTCATTCATCCTTGCCGGACTAGGCGTGTCGCTTAAATTACTACCACCCGAAGCGCGTGATCTGGTGCTGGCTGGTGCAATCCTCTCTATCTTGTGTAATCCGCTGGTGTTTATCGGCTTTGAAAGAATGCGGCCTTTTATCGAACGCAAGTTTTACGCTAGACAAGGTGCTGAGGTGACCGAAATTTCGGGCAGCACAAATACCAGTCATACTGTAGCAGCATCTCTGCATGAAACTAATCTGCACGGCCACACTATCATTGCCGGCTATGGCGAGGTTGGCTCCCGCGTTGTTGAAAAACTGCAAACGCAAAACTACGCTTTGCTGGTAATTGAAAATGCTGAAAAGCCTGCTGCAGAACTATACGGCTCCGGCATAGAGGTTATTCTCGGCAATGCTGCTGATGCCGATATTCTTAATCTTGCCGGTATCGCCACAGCACAGCGCCTGATCCTCGCTCTACCTTATGCTTTTGAAAGCGCACGGATTATCGCTTTGGCGCGACAGAAAAACCCTACGCTCGATATTATTGCGCGGGCTGAATCTGTTATTGAAGCCGGATATCTCAGTGAAATGGGCGTTTCCTCTGTCATTTTGGCAGAAGAGGAAATCGCACGCGGAATTTTGCACAAAATCACCGAAAACAGTGTTTCAACGCCTGAAAACAGGCCGGAATTAGCGGAGAAAATGCTATAAAATATTATAAATTAATATTTAAAACATATGAATCATTAAAACTAGCAAAATGTAAATTCATGTTACAAATACGTGATGCGGAATCAAATAATTGGCTGATTGCCCTTTAAAAGACTGAATTCATAGTTTTCTAAATAAGTGTAATGTAGCAATAAAAAGGGTGCCATCTGATACATGAAATGGAAAGATTACATCTGGCCGATCATCGGCTTAGCCGCCGTTATCATATCCGTATGGCTATTGTACAAAGAACTGCGCAGCATTTCTCTTGAGGATGTAATCGACAGTCTGACTGCTATTACACTGAAACAGTGGCTGTTGAGTGCCGGTTGTGCTTTGCTTTCCTATATGTCGCTCGCCGGTTACGACCGCATAGCACTGAAGCATCTTAATAAGAAAATCTCATGGATTTTTATCAGCCTGTGCTCATTCACCGCCTATGCTTTGTCGCATAATATCGGCGCCTCGGTGATCTCCGGAGCTGTGGTGCGCTATCGCGCCTACACGTCCAAAGGTCTTACCGGAGCAGAAGTGGCGGTTCTCGTCGGCTTTTGCTCTTTTACATTTGCCCTCGGAACTCTCATTCTCAGCGCCATCGTGCTGCTGATCGAGCCAGAGTTACTGCAGCGTTTCGGTAATGACATTCCGGAAGGCCTGGCTATTGGCGCAGGTATTCTGATTTTAGTACTGGTGGCACTTTATGTCTTCGGTAGCTGGATGCAGTTGCGGCCATTGCGTATCGGCTCCAAATTTCAGCTATCTTACCCGCGCCTGTCCGTTGTCAGGCTACAACTACTGATCGCACCATTAGAGTTGGTCGGTGCAGCAGGCATTATTTACTTTGCTCTGCCGGAACTCAATCACCCGGGTTTTTTGATTGTACTGGGCATTTTCCTGATCTCATTCTCCGCTGCACTGATTTCCAATGCGCCGGGTGGTCTTGGTGTACTGGAATTCCTGTTTATTACCGGCTTACCTGATCTCAACCCTGCCGATGTATTGGCAGCTCTGATCGTGTTCCGCCTGCTCTATCTGCTGATACCTTTTGCAATCTCATTGATTGTGGTTCTGATTTTCGAAAAAGGTGAGTTTTCTAAAAAACGAAAACCGATTATCTGATAATCTCAACTGACTTGATAATAAAAAAGCCACGAAATTTTCGTGGCTTTTTTATTTTTATGATGCGGCCAGATGAAGCCCGTTTTAAGAATGCGCCCAATCCCAATAAAGCTTACGCGCTTTTTTTGCCACTGCACCATAACTCAGAACTTTATCGTCAAAGCCTATGACAGGCACAACTTTGGAATGGTTGCCGGTCGAGAAAATTTCATCCGCTTCACGGAAATCTTCAACGCGCAAAGTGGTCTCGGTTACGGTCACACCATTATCGCGTAGCAAACCCATGACGCGCTGGCGGGTAATACCATTGAGAAATGTGCCATTGGGCGCAGGTGTGAACACTTCACCGTCGCGCACCATGAAAACGTTGGATGAAGCCAGCTCAGCCACATTGCCGAGCATATCGCAGACCAGCGCATTACCAAAGCCTTTGGCTTTTGCTTCACGGATCATGCGCGCATTATTCGGATAAAGGCAGGCAGCCTTGGCATCCAGCGGCATGGTTTCGATTGTAGGTCGACGAAAACGGGTTGTGGTAATTGTAAAACCGGTAGGCTCAGTCATCGGAATTTCTTCAAGACACAAAGCAAAATCCGTGCTTTCCGCAGCAGGAAGAACCACATTGGCCTCCCCCTCTTCAGCCCAATACATCGGGCGGATATAAACGGCAGCATTATCGCCAAACTTTGCCATACCCTGAGCAGTCAGCTCCATGATTTCTTCAGGCGTATAGGTTGGCTGCAAGCCCAAAGCCAGTGCAGAACGATTAATGCGCGCCGCATGGCGGTCGAGATCAGGGATGACACCTTCAAATCCGCGCGCACCGTCAAACACCAGCGACCCAAGCCATGTTGCCTGTGAAGATGCGCCGAGAATACGCACATCACCCTCATGCCATTTGCCTTTATAAAATGTCCAAGTCCGACCAATCTGGCCCATAAGAATTCTCCATATGCGAATCAGTATTTAAGTTCGGCTTGCCTCCGAGCACAGCTATTCGCGTGCACGAAGCAGTAGAAACAGGTTTCATCTGTATTTTGAGCTACTCTTACAACAGGGCGACATGCAAACCAGAATAAAATTCTGCTTTGTCACATTAAAAGTCTTAGACGAAAGTGCAACAAGTGAACTTGCGTTAAAAAAATTACAGGATGATGGCTGGCATTGAATATTCAATAAAACCAACAAAACATGCATTTACATCACAAATTCATTCCTAATACGCATCAACTATCATCGTTATATTCATTTATATATAACGCATAAATATATGGTGAATATTATTTTCAAGCACTGGAAATCATTTGAAATTTTCAGACGAAGCAAAATTTAATCTGCGCTTTTCAGTATTGAAAATTGTGCAATGCTTGATGCGTAAGGAGCAAGAGTTACGATGACTCAAGCCCACGATTTTCATCGTTTTGCTACATTAGCAGCGTCGATGTGCGACATTTATTATAACAAAACTGATCAATCAGCTATTGCTCCCCTGCATTTCCTATGAATAACTTGTTGTAACAAACTTCATAAAAATAAAATGAGGGGAATAAATAATGAAGCTTATACATATTGCACTCACAGCCTGCACTATACTCGGCGGATTAGGGCTGGTTGCCGGCACCGCTCAGGCGCGCGACCTCACCGTTGTCTCGTGGGGAGGCAGTTATCAAGACGGTCAACGCGAAATTTATTTCAAACCTTTTGCCAAAGAACTTGGCAAGCCTGTGCTTGATGAGAGTTGGGATGGCGGCTATGGCGTTTTGCAGGCCAAAGTTAAAGCAGGTGAAACCAATTGGGATGTCGTGCAAGTTGAAGCCGAAGAGCTGGAGCTTGGTTGTGCAGATGGAATTTACGAACCTATTAATTGGGATCAACTCGGTGGCCAAGATAAATATATTCCGGCAGCCGTGCATGAGTGTGGCGTAGGCGCCATCGTCTGGTCAACTGGTATTGCCTATAATGGCGACACCATGAAAGAAGCGCCGCAATCATGGGCAGACTTCTGGGATGTTGAAAAGTTTCCAGGAAAACGCTCTTTGCGCAAAAGCGCTAAATATTCGCTCGAGTTTGCACTGATTGCTGATGGCGTTACACCAAAAGACGTCTACGATGTTCTGGCCACGCCGGAAGGCATTGAGCGCGCTTTTAAAAAGCTAGATGAAATCAAACCACATATTGTTTGGTGGGAAGCCGGCGCGCAGCCAGTGCAGCTGCTTTCATCAGGCGAAGTGGTTATGGCCTCTGTTTATAATGGTCGTATCAATGCGCTTAACCGTACTGAAAACAAAAATTTCGGCTTTGTCTGGCCCGGCAGCATCTATGCAGTGGATAGCTGGGCAATCATGAAAGGCACGCCTCTGGCCAAAGAGTCGATGGATTTTATCGCCTTTGCCAGTCAGGCCGACAATCAAGCCAAACTGCCTGAATACATTACCTATGGCTTGCCTAATATCGAGGCAGATAAATTTGTTGACGAAAAATATCGCAAGGATTTGCCAACAACCCCTGCAAATATGACAGATGCTGCAGCAATTGGTGTAGAATTTTGGACCGATAACTCAGAAAGCCTAAACCAGCGCTTCAATGCCTGGCTGGCACAGTAATGCCTGGCTGCAACCGAATAACTTCGGCCACCTAATGCAGAAGACAATGCAAACCGAAATACAGTGATCAGGATTTTCCTGATCACACTGCAGAAACAGTACCGCCAGGCCACCCCCCGTATGCCTGATTATTATTATGATCAATCCATTTATGGAGGGAAATTATCATCATGATAAAGGTACTGTTTCTGCAAATTTCTATGATCTGCATTTGTATTTTACACCTGCTGCCCCCCTTACTTGGCCTTCCTGTACAGCATGCATAAAAAATTGTGCTGCAGGCGCACTGTAAAATAACAGACAATATTTTGTGTACCGGTGCCCCTTATGCTTCTCAACGAGATGCCTCACGGCATGTCCGGTCATACGTCGTATTTTGAGGTTTTAAGCGTGAACAATCCATTTATTCGTTTTGATAAAGTGAGCAAGGCATTTGGCTCTCTGACCGTGGTTGATAATCTGGATTTAAGTATTCAGAAGGGTGAGTTTGTCAGTATGCTCGGGCCTTCAGGCTCCGGAAAAACCACATTGCTGATGCTATTGGCTGGGTTTGAACGCCCGACTGGCGGCACGGTCAGTGTGGATGGCAAACGCATCGATCAGCTGCCACCACATAAACGTAATATGGGTGTGGTTTTTCAGAATTACGCTTTGTTCCCGCATATGACGATTGCTGAGAATGTCGCCTTTCCGCTGAAAATGCGGAATATTTCAACCTCAGAGATACAAGATCGCGTTAAACGCGTATTGGATATGGTGCAGCTCGGCGCCATGCTTGAGCGCAAACCATCCCAGCTCTCCGGTGGCCAGCAACAGCGTGTTGCGCTGGCACGCGCTTTGGTTTTTGAACCTGAGGTTGTGCTGATGGATGAGCCGCTGGGCGCCTTGGACAAACAGCTGCGTGAACGTATGCAGCTCGATATTCGTGAATTGCATCACCGTCTCGGCCTTACCATTGTTTTTGTGACCCATGATCAGTCTGAAGCGCTGACCATGAGCGACCGTATTGCAGTGTTCAACAGAGGTAAAATTGAGCAAATCGGCACACCGTCGCAGATTTATGATCACCCCAGCTCGCAATTTGTGGCCGAATTTATTGGTGAAACCAATCTGCTGAATGGCAAAGTTAGCTCGCAGAAAAATGGTTTGATGCAAATTCGTCTCGCCAATGGTCAGGATATTCACGTAGATGCGGATGCTCCACTGCAAAGCGGTCAGGACATCCGCCTGTCGCTGCGCCCGGAGCGCTTGCGCCTCAATATTGCTGATACCTCCGGTAACAATATGGCAGCAACGGTGCGCGATATTGTCTATCATGGCGATCATTTGCGGGTAGTACTGGATTTTGCCGGGCAAAGCCTGATTACCAAAGCCGACCGTCATTTCCAGAGTCTTAAAATTGCCGATCAGGTTACGCTCTCCTTTGCGCCCGCCGATTGCTGGCCGATTGCCGCTCCTGCAAACAATGCACAGGTGCCGGCATGAATGAACTGCAACGACAAAGGCTGAAATCCTTCGCGCTTGTGGCACCTCTGGTTGTATTTCTGCTGGTGTTTTTTGTTATTCCCCTTGTCACCATGATGAAAGAGGCAGTGTCTGATCCGGTCGCGGCACAGGCCCTGCCCCTCACAGCACAAGCAGTAGAGAGCTGGGATCCGGCAACACCGCCGACACCGGCAATGCAAGCAGCCCTTGCGCAGGATATCCGCAACAATAAAGATGCCCAGCTTTTCGGTGATCTGGTGCGCCGTCTCAACAGTGCGCAGCCCGGCTTCCGCACCTTAATGGGTAAAACCCGCACCCAGCTTGAAAAGCTGGAGGAACCGGTTGACTATGCGCAAGTCGATCTCGCAAGTATCGATAAAAAATGGGCGGAACTGCCTTATTGGCAAGCCATCAGCACAGCTGCCTCAACCACACTGACCGACCGTAATCTGCTGGCTGCGGTGGATATGGAGCGGGATATTTCTGGTGAAATCCGCTCCCTGCCAAGTGATGCATCCGCCAATCTCACAATTATGATCCGCACATTTGTTACCGCTCTCAGCGTTACCATTGCATGTATTCTGATTGGCATTCCCTTTGCCATGATTGCGGCCTCTGTTGAGGGCTGGAAGCGCCAGCTGCTGCTTGGTGCCGTGCTGCTGCCGCTCTGGACATCGCTGCTGGTGCGTACCGCTGCATGGTTTATCCTGCTGCAGGATCAGGGGCTGATCAACTCAACCTTGATGGCGCTGGGTCTCATTAACAGCCCACTGCCTCTGATCTTCAACCGCACCGGTGTGATCATTGCCATGACCCATGTGCTGTTGCCGTTTATGGTGCTGCCAGTGTTCAGCGTTCTGATCGGTATTCCTAAAAATCTGATGCCTGCCGCCGCATCCCTTGGTGCGCATCCGCTGCGCTCGTTCTTTCATGTTCTGCTGCCGCTTATTATGCGCGGGGTTGTATCCGGTTCGTTGCTGGTTTTCATGACTGCGCTCGGCTATTACATCACACCTGCCCTGATCGGCGGCGCTAAAGATCAGCTGATCTCTTCCGTTATCGCTTTCTATGCCATGGGCGCTGCAAACTGGGGCATGGCCGGAGCATTGGGCATGGTGCTGCTGGTAGCAACCATTCTGCTCTACACAGTCTATATGCGGCTCTCGACTGAGAAGGAGGTGCGCTCATGAGCGGCTTTAAACTTCTCAAGATTATCTTCGGTGGTGCCGCCGTCTTCTTCCTGCTGGCGCCTCTGGTTGCCATCCTGCCTCTGGCATTTACCAATGGCGCCTTGCTTGGTTACCCGATGGAAGGCTCCTCCACACGCTGGTTTCAGGAGCTGATACAGGCCGATGCATGGCGCCGCTCTATTATCAACAGCCTCATCATCTCCACCGGCACAACTGTTCTTGCCACTGTGCTCGGCACAATTGGCGCTCTGGGGCTGCGCGGCAACCAATATTCATTCCTGTTCAATTCCATCAAAACCGTATTTCTGTTGCCGATGGTGGTACCCGCAGTGGTGTTGGGCGTGGGCATGCAGCTGATGTTTGCCCGCTATAATTTGCTCAATTCCTATCTCGGCGTGATTATCGCCCACACGGTGGTTGCTGTGCCTTTTGTGGTCATCAATGTGCTTGCCGTTGTGCAAAGTATCGACCGCCGTATTGAACAGGCGGCTTCAAGCCTCGGCGCGCCATCCCATGTGATCTTGCGAAAAATAACACTTCCGCTTGCCAAACCCGGTATTATTTTCGGTGCGGTTTTTGCCTTCGCCACTTCGCTCGATGAAGTTGTGCTGACCCTGTTTGTTGCAGGGCCTAACCAACGCACACTGGCACGGCAAATGTTCTCAACTATCCGTGAAAATATCAGTCCGGCTATTGCCGCCGCTGCCTTTGTGTTCATTGTCGGTACGGTTCTGATCGCACTGGTTATGATTTTAACACAGCGCAAGACCACCAGCCAAACATAGAAAAATCAATTATAACAACACTATAAAAGCCATTTCTGATTCAAAATCAGAGGTGGCTTTTTTAATCCACCTGTTTGCGTTCCAGCCATACTTTCAGCACCAGCGTTAACAATGCCAGTACAGCCAGCGTAGATGCAGCTGCAAAGGCACCCACTGCATTCTGATCCTGAAACAGCAGATCAACCTGCAATGGCAGCGTATTGGTTTTACCGCGAATAGCACCGGAAACAATGGAGGTAGCGCCATATTCGCCCATCACACGGGCATTACACAACACAGCCCCATAGAGCAGTGCCCATTTAATATTCGGCAA
The DNA here is from genome assembly GCF_048914685.1 of Pseudochrobactrum mosebachae. Taxonomy (GTDB): domain Bacteria; phylum Pseudomonadota; class Alphaproteobacteria; order Rhizobiales; family Rhizobiaceae; genus Pseudochrobactrum. Next base: position 2,815,989 of record NZ_CP128408.1, on the reverse strand, counting down.
TGTCACATAGAAAAATGTCTGCAAACCGCTGGCACCCAAAGATAGCGCCGCCTCTTCATCCTCGCCACCCTGCATTTCCATCAGCGGAATAAGTTCACGTGCCACAAACGGGCTGGTCACAAACAGACTGACCAGAAAAATCGCCGGCACTGTAAACATCACTTTGACATCATAATTTTCAAGCAGCGGCCCGAGCAGTCCCTGCGCACCGTATAGAAACAAATAGGCCGTACCGGCAATGATCGGAGAGACCGAAAACGGGATTTCAATAAAGCTGATCAGCAACCGCCGCCCCGGAAAGCGGAACCGTGTCACCAGCCACGCCACACATACACCGAAAGCCATATTAACCGGCACCACAACCACAGCGGTTAAAACCGTGAGCCAAAGCGCATGCATGGTATCTGGCCTGGTAATCTCTGCCCAAAAGCGCCACGCGCCCTGCCCGAAAGCAACAGAAAAAATCACTGCAAGCGGAATACCAAGTACGACCAGCGATAACAGCATGGCTATAGCAATCAGCATATAGCGGGCCCAAAGGCGGCGCCGGAGTTGCGGTGCGATATGGTTACTAACGGAGGGTGAAACCGGCTTATGGCTAAGCGAAGCAGAAGAAAACAATGCCATATTAGCCACGCTCCGCATAACGCAACTGCCGCGCCTGAATGAGATTGGTCATCAGTAACATCGCAAAGGCCATCAACAACATCACCATCGCCAATGCAGCTGCTGCCGGATAGTCATATTCATCCAACCGGATGAAAACCAACAAAGATGTCACCTCGGTTTTAAACGGTAAATTGCCGGAGATAAAAACAATAGCACCAAACTCGCCAAGACCGCGTGCAAAAGATAAAGCACAGCCCGCCAGAAAGGCTGGCAGGATCATCGGCCAGATCACATGGATAAACACCTGCACAGGGCTGGCACCCAGCGTTTCAGCCGCCTCCTCAACATCATGCGACAGATCTTCCAGCACCGGCTGTACCGTGCGGATAACAAACGGAATACTGGTAAAAGCCATCGCAATGGCAATGCCCACAGGCGTATAGGCAGCCTTCCAGCCCAGCGGTTCAATATATTGGCCAATCCAGCCATTGCGCGACAGAACAGTGACCAGTGCCAAACCGGCCACCGCAGTGGGCAATGCAAAAGGCAAATCCACCGCAGCATCAAGCAGACGCTTGCCCGGAAACTCATACCGCACCAGCACCCATGCCAGCAGCAAACCAAACACCGCATTGAACACAGTAGCAGCAGCCGAGGTCAGCAAAGTCAGCCTGTAAGTTGCCAATGCGCGCGGTGAACTGATAATCGCCCAAAAATCTGCAAAGCCGAGGCTCGCGCTTTTCATAATCAAAGCAAAAAGCGGCAGTGCCACGATCACAGTCAGATAGAGCAGTGTACAGCCCAGAGTGATACCAAACCCCGGCATCACAGTTTTTCTGACTTTAAATATCGATGATTTCATAACCGGCTCTGCTCTGCACATTTTTCACGATAACAACAAACCGGCACATCGTTCAGGGTGTGCCGGTGATAGAGCAGTTTCAGGAAAAGCGGGAACCGGTTTTTGATCAGAAACTGCGTTTAAACAAACAGATAGACCGGTTTTCTTGTTTCAATAAAAAATGAAAACGCTCTAGAGCATTTCACTATCAAGTTGAATCAGCCTGATAGCTATGACAATGCGATAAAACTAGAATCTAGAGCGGTTTACGTTTAAACTGGATCATGTAATCCGCTCTAAGTTATTGTTTTTACGCATTATCGTGGCCTCCCAATGATTCCATTGGACTACGAAATGCTCTAGAGCGAGCGCTGTGCTCCAACCTGATCGTTACCCGCTCTAGATGAGTGATCTCGGCTTTATTTGGCAGTAAACAGCTGATCCAGAATGCCGCCTTCCGCGAAATGCTCTTTGGTAACATTCGCCCAGCCACCAAATTCATCCTCAACACGCACCAGCTTTACATCAGGAAAATTAGCTTTGTGCTTTTCAATCGTTGCTACGTCATGCACACGATTGAAATTAGCGGCCAGAATTTCCTGACCTTCAGGGGCATAAAGAAAGTCCAGATAGGCCTGTGCAATTTGGCGCGAACCGCGCTTGTCGACAACCTTATCAACGATTGTGACCGGAAACTCTGACAGCAGGCTGATCGGTGGCACCACAACTTCATATTTATCCGCACCAAGCAGCTTCTGCGTGCCAAGCACTTCAGCCTCAAAAGTCACCAGAACATCCCCGATACCGCGCTCGGTAAAGGTTGTGGTTGCACCCCGCCCTCCAGTATCAAATACCGGGACATTTTTGAATAATTTACTGATAAATTCACGGGTCTTGGCATCATCCTTATTGAAAGCCTCACGGGCATAAGCGGTTGCTGCCAGATAAGTATAGCGCGCATTGCCGGAGGTCTTAGGATTAGGAAAAATCACCTGCACATCATCACGTACCAGATCATCCCAGTTTTTTATTTGCTTAGGATTGCCCGCACGCACCAGAAAAGCTGGCAGCGAATAATATGGTGAAGAATTATTCGCCAGACGGCCCTGCCAGTCGGCAGGGATCATATTGCCTTTATCATGCAAAACCTGCACATCAGTCACCTGATTGAAGGTTACAATATCAGCTTCAAGACCTTCGAGAATAGAGCGTGCCTGCTTGGAAGACCCCGCATGCGACTGATTAACAGCAATCGTATTGCCGCTCTTTTCCTTCCATACCGGAATGAAGGCCGCATTAATCTGCTCATAGAGCTCACGGGCAATGTCATAAGACACATTCAGAATTTCTTTCGGCTCATCCGCCTGTGCTGCGCTCAGTGAATATCCAAGCCCGAGCACGAGCCCAGCCGTCAATAAAAGCTTTTTCATATGATACCCGCCGCCTGTATCTTTGTATCATCACAAAGATATTAAAGTTATTTATAGGCGCCAAGATTAAGCGGATAAACAACGAAATCAACTCTAAACATTTGATTTAAATAGATAATTTACTAATGGTATCAAAAATAGAAATCTGTGATAGCCACATAAAAATTATACGCAATATCGTTCTATCAATATGTTGTTTGCAGCAATATGGTTTCTGTGCAACGCGCAACCCAGAGCCGTTTTTAAAAGCTCAGGAACAGCCTGCTTTAAAATATAAATCGTTTGGTACCAATCCGGCATCACGCAGGATTGGTACCACATGGCTTATATCCTATTTTTGATCAGCATTATGTGTGCTTGCGATCCAGCCAATATGGCACATCGCTCTTTGAAAAATAGGCTTATCACTACAATCGACTGCGCGACATGCAGCCGGATCACTGGATAACGAACAAGAATTGGCTATTGCCCCATTAAAAAAGGCAAATGCATAAACGATCAAAATAAAAAATTTCTTCATAAGTAAAACTTTCAATAAAAAATAAAATTACGCGTATACTTTAAATTAAAAAATACAAAAATACAAATTATGCTATTTAATATAAAATTATTACTATATAAATCAAAAAAGCCGCTGTGTAACACAGCGGCCCTCTCATTGAACCCAATTGCCTTACTTATTACGAATGGTTTTCAACCCTGAATGCCAGACATTCAACTCACTCAGAACCGTTTTCGCACTGGCTTCAATCATATCTGTGGCAACAAATTCACCATCATCATTGAGAAACTGCGGATAGTTCGGCAGCGGAATACCTTCCGGCAGTGCAACCATACGCAAGGTAGACAAATGCGAGCGCGCAACCTGTGCTGAACGCAAACCACCGGAAACCCCGCCATAGCTCAAAATAGCGGCTGGCTTATAATTCCACTCAAGACTCAAAAAGTTAACTGCATTGAAAAACTCGGCTGGCGGCGCATAATTATATTCAGGGATAACAAAGACAAAAGCATCACCGGCAGCGATAAGCTTGCTCCATTTTTTGGAATGGTCGTGCTCATATTTCTGCGCACGCGGATGATTGGTTTCATCAAAGAACGGCAATTTCACTTCAGCCAGATCAATCAGCTCTGCATCAAACTCGGAGTTTGCAGCGGCGAAATCGTTAAACCACTTAGCAAATTTGTCGCCATGACGGGCAGTACGTGTAGCACAAATAATCGTATACAGCTTAGGCACGGGCATTCCTTTGAAAACGTTTAAAGCAGACTTACAAATAACCCTGCTCAATCAAAACCGGTGAGATGAAAACGAAGCGGACTGTTTTTCCGCAATTACACTTGTATCTAGTCTGTTCAGCCTGAACTGCAAGCAAACTTATTCTCTGGATCAATGAACAATCACAAACGAATATGTGAACAAAGTCATATTAATGGCAAAACCCGCGCCTTGAAAGACGCGGGTTTGTATTGCTTGTAAGGTTTAATGTGATCACTCAAAAGGTGAACGCATTAAATATCATAGGCAGGTAAGGCAGTAATTTTTACCTTGGCAATATTGCGCCGCTCCATAGTCAGCACCTCAAACTCGAAACCTTCAGCTGTAAATGTTTCGCCGCCAACAGGAATATGCCCGAGATGCCAGAGGACAAAACCAGCCAGTGTTGTATAGCGGTCGTCTTCATCCACCAGATCGCAATCGAGCACGCCGCTCAAACGCCGGATATCGGTGAAACCGTCAACAATCCACACGCCGTTTTCCAGCGCCTCAACACTTGGTGTGTCATCTTCATCATCCGGAAACTCACCGGCAATCGCTTCAAGAATATCCGTTGGCGTTGCAACGCCTTCAAATGATCCGTGCTCATCAACAATCACCGCCATCTGTACAGAAGAGCCGCGCAGCTGCTCCATCACCCGCAGCACATTGCTGTGCTCATGCACCACAATCGGCTGTTTCATGGCTTTTTGCCACTCAATCGGCTTGGAATCCGCCAGATAGAGCAGCAGATCCTTTGTCAGTGCCACACCGACAAACTCATCCACCTGCCCGCGTGCAAGAATAACGCGTGAATGCCCGAACTGGCGTAACTCGTTACGCAGCTCTTCTTCACTCGCATCCAGATCAAGCCATTCAACCTCGTTACGTGGCGTCATGATCGAGCGCACCGGACGCTCTGCAAGATCAAGCACGCCGCGGATCATTTCCTTCTCTTCAGGGCGGAATACATCCGCAGCAGCCGTGTGCTCTGCAATAACATCGACCGTTTCAGACAAGGCAGTGTCGCTACCACGTGCGCCACCAAGCAAGCGCAACACCGCACCGGCAGTGCGCTCGCGAAGATCATTGGTCGTAACCCGCTTTTCACGATTATGACGACCAATTTGGTTGGCAGCCTCGATCAGGATCGAGAAACCGATAGCAGCATAGAGATAGCCCTTTGGTACATGATAACCAAAACCTTCGATAACCAGACTGAAACCAATCATCATCAGGAAGCCGAGACATAGGATAACCACTGTCGGATGCTTGTTAACAAAGGCCATCAGTGGTTTGGAGGCAATCATCATCACCGCCATGGCAATCACCACAGCAATCATCATCACCGGCAGGTGTTTTACCATGCCAACAGCGGTTACCACACTATCAAGCGAGAACACGGCATCCAGCACCACGATCTGGGCGATAACCTGCCAGAAGACCGCATGAACCGGATTACCTTCTTTAACGACATTGTCGCCCTCAAGACGCTCGTGCAGCTCCATGGTGCCCTTGGCCAGCAAGAAAACACCACCAAAGATCATGATGATATCGCGCCCTGAAAAGTCGAGTGTGAAAACTGTAAACAGTGGCTGTGTAAGTGTTACAATCCACGAAATCGAAGCCAGCAAAGCAAGTCGCATAATCAGCGCTAGCGAAAGACCAACCAAGCGCGCTTTATTACGCTGGCTCGGCGGTAATTTACCGGCAAGAATTGAAATAAACACAAGATTGTCGATACCAAGAACAATCTCAAGAATAATCAGTGTAACCAAGCCAATCCAGGCATTGGGGTCGGCAATCCATTCCATGGGTTGTCGTATCCTAGAATTTCTGTTGCAGGAAACGGTGGCACAGCTGTTGTGAGCTGTATGCACGCACAAGTTTTAAACCAGCATATGGTTTCAAATGATCAAGCCCGCTGGCTGCATATAAAAACTGCAGGCAACCGAGCAAGCTTAAGAAACGATGTTGTGTATTATTGAGATCATCGCGCAGAACATAAAAAACTTCGAACAACTTCAGAGTCCGAGAACGATTTAACCGCACCTCTAAGGTAGGTAACAGGCGCAACAAAACCATGCAAAAATCTGCGCTTTTTGCATTCGCAATTTCTATAAAACGGGAAAGCTGCACAGTGTTAAAATTCAGCTCTGTGCCAAAGCTGCAGAGATTGCTCCGGAGCCAGCTGCGCTGATAGTCATAGTGCCACAAATATTTTTTTCGGATTGCTACCTGCTTGGAGCGGCAACAATCCGGAATAGACGAATCGTCAGAGTTATCTTCCGGCATAAGAGTTTCAAAAGACCCAGGTTAGGCGCATTAGCGCGATTTAAGAAATATTACGTATTTATCACACCTATACAGATGATAATACGCAATAAATTTCAGAACTTTGTCGCCTTTGTTTTTGGCACTCAGCGACCCGAAACAAAAGATAAAACTCAATTCTGTATTTATAATGGGTCTAAACACAGAGCTAATCAAGTTATTCGTAAAGATATTTTCCAAACAGCCTGACAAGCAATGAATTTTAATCGCTGTATGAGCAAGCAGAACTCGCTGTAGTACATTTTATTCAGCTGGCGTAACCGAGACTTTGTTCTTATCGCGCCCGCGTCTGCGCTCGTGTTTAGGGCGAGCACGCATAAACCGCACCCCGACAACACTGACAATAGTTGCAAGAACGGTCAGTCCAACAGCCATCCAAACCCAGTCTGAACCTTCAAGACGGGAGAAAATTCCTGCACCGCGTCCTGCAAGCCAACCCGGCAAAATCATAACCGGAGCCCAGACCAAAGCTGATAATATATTCGCCGTCTGAAAGCGCTTTTGATCCATAGACATCATGCCCGCGACCAAAGGCACAGTACACCGCACAGGTCCGAAGAAACGACCAAAGAACACCGCTGCAAAGCCATATTTACGAAACAACAACCGTGCCTGCGCAATATGCTGACGATATTTATTCAATGGCCATTGGTGAATAACACGTCGACCAAGCCACCAACCCAGAAAATACGAGATTATATCGCCAATTACAGCACCGATAACGGCACCGATCATAACCGGTATCGGATCAATAATTCCTGCACCGACCAATCCGCCAATAGCAAGCATAATAGGTGTCGCCGGAATCAACATGCCAATAACAGCCAATGATTCCCCGAATGCGATCAATCCGACAATAGGTCCCGCCCAGACCTGATTAGCCGAAATAAAATTCCCGAGATCGCCGATAAAGCCGTCCATTGAACCCTCAGATCATACAAAGCACTTGGGAAAATCCCTTTACCTGCTTCGCTTGCATGCTTGTAACAGATAAATACGGCCTGTCATTAAACTAACCAATACCATTACGGACACTATGCGAATTTTTTAAAACCTAATTATGGCACAAAAAGAAAACTCTGATGACAGAAGATCCCCTCAGCTACAATAGATTCTGATATATTTATTGCACAAATGCCGATCTACGCGCGTAGATACTATCTCACAGCATTAAACATTAAAAACAACGAATGAGCAGCATGAAATAGCATACTCATATGCGTGCAGCGCCCGCCTCTTATATGTGTCACTCTCCCCTTCACATCAAGCCAGATCATCGGGCACAGCTAAATTTTCTTTTAATAAAAAAGAGGACACCAAAAAGCTGGCTGAGCCACACCTTGTTTACCCATGATAAAAGGTATTTTTAAAGATCCGGCCTTTCTCAAGGACGTGTCATAAGGCTCAATACAACAAACAGACTATCAGCATGTAAGCTGGTAACCTGAGATAAACACACATTTTTTCTAAAAAAATAATTTCATGACTAGACAGAGCTGCAGCACCACTTTATAGAACCGCTCACTTGCTGCACTTTAAAGCAGTCGAGTGGGTGCGTAGCTCAGTTGGTAGAGCAGCTGACTCTTAATCAGCGGGTCACAGGTTCGATCCCTGTCGCACCCACCAAGCTTTTCAATAGCTTAGTGGTATCCCCCCAAAAAACAAATCTCTACAATTTACAATCAGTTTACAGTTTTATCTTTTTTATAGTCCTATTACAGTCGTTTTTCTCACTGCAGTATTTAGTGATTTTGCGGAAAAGCGAAAGCTGCAATGACTTGCAGAAAGCGGGACGCTTGGAGTTTCAGCGGACGCTGCAGGACCGAAAAAAGCACGTAAAGACTGATGTTGATACCTGGTATGGCCGACAAGGCTGGTAAACAAAAAAAGCCCCGAATTTCTTCAGGGCTTTTTTATTCTGACATAACCTACCACTTAACACGCAGACCGATATTTCCCTTAACAGTATAACTGTCGCCGAAATTGTTCAGGCTGGTATTCAGGCTGCCTTCACCATAAAGGGAATATTTATCATTATCCCAGTTATAGCTGCCACCTAATCCAACACCACCCCAAACACGGTCTTGTCTACTGGCTAAGCTCACACCAGACAAATCAACCCGCGTACCCTCCATGAACTCGTAATACATATTAGCAAGACCATAGACATTGGCACGATTTGTTAGACCCGCAGCATTTTGCCATGAAGACTGGTGATCCAATGTTGCTCCCAACCGACCCTGCAGGCTTTCACCCCTGTCAAGACTAACTGCAGAGCCAAACCCATCGGTAAAATCATCAAAATCAACATGCGAATAGACCAGCTGTGCCTGCGGCGTTACCGACCATGCAGGGTTCAGGTCAATACGCTTACCTGTTTCAAGTGACAGTGTATAACCGAGGCCTTTATTACCATCCTCCAACACCGGTGCACCTTTAGCACTGGTTGTCAGATCGCTTTTATACCATGTAAGCTGCGCCTGACCGTCTGCGTAAAAGCCATTATCGCCATACCAGGTCAGATTGCCGCCAACACCATAACCGTCGGTTGAAATTTCACCGTCATCATAATTGGCAGAGTTGGTTTTGGTCTTACCGTGAAGATAATGAACCGTAACCCCTCCGAGCAGATTACCACTCTCCGCAGCTCCCAGAACACCGTCAATCCCGGCCTGTAGTTTCAGAATATTCTGATTGTAATCAGTGCCGGTGCTTGAGTAGCGCTGTTCAAAGTGATTATGCGCTCCCTCAATGCGACCCCAAACACCATTACCCTTGGCAAGCTGCCCTGCCTCTTCCGTGGCGGCAAAAGGCGTTCCGATCGCATCTGCGCCCTGAGAAATGACCTTGTTACCAGCACCGGACCAGATGCGGTTGCCAACACGCTGACGCAATGTCGACACGCCATTCAGCCCGAGCAGTGCCTGAGGATAGGCTTCATAGACTGCGGCACCTGCCTGATATTCAGGCTCAGGCGGCAGTGGCGGCTCAGGCGGCAATGGTGGTTCTGGTGGCAGCGGTGGTTCAGGATCAACCGGCACTAAAGATGAACTTAAATACCAGTTACCATCTGTGGGGGTTGAGACACCATTTTTGCGTAATTTATAGGCATAAGCTCCGGCAACAATGGCTTGTTCACCTTGCTTGGTTTCATAATCACCTAACAGCGTAAAAGTACCGTCCGATTTGCCTGCTACATCAATAATTTTAATGCCTTCAACCGTTTGCGCGCCTGTACCACCAATATTGGTGACCTGAACATTCGTGGTTCCGGAGGTGTCCTTATTAACAATCAACCTGTCAGTCACAGAACTATCATCGCCGAGAACGGTGTTGATATTCAACGCGCCGCCCTTACCGGTATAATTATTGCTGACAACCAGCTGCGTACCACCCTTGGTTCCAAAGCTTACTGTGCCTTCATTGGTCAGGCTTAGTAAGGTTTGATCAAAGTCGCCCGCATTCAGTGCGCCCTTAGCTGCAAGAGTATAATCAGAATTAGGGCTAAAGCTGTTAGCGGCTCCGCCAGTCAAAGTCCCACCGGAGATAACTGTCGGCCCGTCATAAGTGTTTTGCCCAGACAGTAATGTTGTGCCCGACATATGATCGACAGCACCTGTGCCCGATACCGGTGAAGCAAATATATATTTACCGGTTGTGTCTGTATGATTAAATACCAGACGCCCCTCACCGGCACCGAATTCGACAGCTGCTGCCTCAAGTGTACCCGGTGCTTTTGCAGCATCGGCCGGCAGGGAACCAATAACTAAAGTCCCCTTTCCCTTATCAGCAACACCAACAAGAACCTTCTGTGCAGTGGTAACTTTACCACCGTCAGAAATGATAAGGCTACCCTCGCCATAACCATCAGAAGGCGATGCATATTTAGAGCTCATACCAAGTGAAATATCTTTCGCGACATCCAGTACAGCCCCTTTTCCGGCAACTGTTATGACGCCCACACCGTTAACCCCGTTATTCAGATCATTTGTGAGAACAACAGATCCACCTGCACCGATATTCAAGGTACCAAAGGATTCAGGGTCAAAAACAGTATCGCGTTTACCATAGCCGAGGCTTAACAGATCACCTTCCCAGCGGGCATTTTCTCCGGCAACATTGACCACACCGTTACCGCTATACAAGCCGATATAACTGGCATTCCCCACACTGATAAGTCCGTCAGCGCCAACATTAACGGTTGCACTGCCTGAGTTAATGCCAATATTAAAAATATTATCAACTTTATAATGACTGTTTTTACCACTCACACCGAGTGTGCCAACGGATCCTTTAAACTCTCCCATAGTAGAGCTTATAACACTAACCGTAGCTGAGTTGACGATCATATCGCCTTTGCCGCCATTGATGCCAAGCACAATACCGTTTTCGCCATCGATATGTCCGCCATCTGTCACAGTCATGGTGCCGTTCCCACCAGCCCCGACATGAATTTGGAAGTAAGTTTTTAAAATAGCATTAGCACCGGTTATATTGACCGTGCCTTCTGAATTAACTTCTTTACCAATATCAACGCGATAAGTAGACACAGTACCGCCGCTGTCAATATTCAGTGTCCCCACACTGGTATTGCCAACAATTAACGACATACTCGGATCGCCCCACGGAGAGGGATGGGTACCGGGTATTGTAACAGTTTCGCCGTCAATGATTTCTGGCGCAGAGAAAGCCGGGACAATACCCGTAGCAAGGATTAACGGCGCCATACTTGCAACCACGCCTTTCCACTTGGTAACGCGCCCTCCGCGTCGGAGAAAAGACAGTATATTTCGAAATTTAGTCGGCTGCATGGTAAGGCATCTCCCAATACGTTACTTTGGGAGCAATATCTTATGATTATGGTTAATATAATATTAAACTAAATAATTATTATATAAAATACTTACATAGTTACTTGAAAATTATTTTATATTGCTGCACTAGCCAGTAACCCTTTGATAACAGCCCTATTTTATGGTTGATATCCGAAATATTTATTTTTAAGCCTCGCCAGACTTTCATTTTCGTGCGCACTGATAATTGCAACGGTTGCCGGCTTAACCAGAGAGCTTTGCGGTGGAAATGCAAAGCCGTATTTATCAGGGCTAAAGACATTACCAACGACTTCCAACGGCGCTTTCGGATTGGTATGGACATAATATTCAAGGACAGGTGCATCAGCAACAACAGCTGAAACCTCATCATTGATCAATGCATCAACGGCGTCTGAGAGATGGTTAAAAGGAACCGTAGCAATAGATCGCGCCTGCAAATAGGATTCAGCAACACTTCCTACGCGCACAGCAACCGATTTATCCTGCAGGTCAGCCACATTTTCAATTTTTCGGTTAATATGCGTCACCGTCATCACGCTGGTTACAGATGAGGTAACATAAGCGATAATTGCAATACCACATACCATCCAGAAGGCTTGCCAGATCCGCCCGATCCAGCCGAAAAGATTTTTACGTGTGGTTTTACCTGATGTTGCTATCGACATAATATGATAGAAACTTTCAGCAAACCCTTCACGCCACCGGCTTGGAAAATTGCCATCAAACCGCCGGTCGAACAGCGTTAATATGATTGTGGAAAGCACAATAACAAAGGCAATCCATGCATAGGTCGCCAGATGCCCTGCGCTCGAAAGCCCGGACACTATATCCGAGAAAGTACTGCCGGCCTCACTATGGATCATCACCCGCAAACCGGCATCAAACCACGGATGCGTAAAATCAACCAGCTTAGCCCTGTTTTCCGTTACCGTAAGATTTGTTACACCAGCATCAACGTCGCTGCTAGCAACCGCACTGATCAAATCTGAATATGTTTTAAACTCTACAAAATCAGTCTTTTTGCCAAGACGTTGCGAAACATCATTCCACAACTCAACGGCCATACCTGAAAAGTCATTGTCTTTTTTGATTACAAAAGGCGGGCTGACATATACGCCGACCTTGAGGTTTTCAGAGGTGTTTTGTTGTGAATAGGCCTGAGCGGACATAAACAATCCGGCCATGACAGCCGCAATAATAAAAAACACGCGTTTCAAGGTATATATTCCAAGTTTATGAATTTAACTGATCAGGACATTATCATTTGGTTTCAAAAATGAAGTCAACTTAAAAATTATCAGTACATATATTTAAACATATATTTAAAATCAGAGATTATAAATCTAAATTTTGTACATTTAAAAACAGATGAAGCCAGCATTACTAAATCTGCAAATAGCCTTGTGCAACTTTAATCGCGCTGCCGCCAATGCGTGCGCCCGTGAGTTTCTTTGCAGTCACATCCAGCTCCAGACTGATGCGTGAGGGGCGGCCCATTTGTATACCCTGCTCAATCCACAACTGTGTTAGCCCTTCAGCGGAACTATCAAATTCGTGTATCGCCCCTGCAAATGCTGCCACAGCGGATCCGGTAGCAGGATCCTCATAAACATGCTTACCGGATGTAAACATCCGCGCATGATAATTGCTCTCAAAAAACCGCGTCTCACGGGTGTAAATGTAAAAAGACATCGACCGCCCGTTGACCATCTGGATGTGGTCTTCCACAAAAACCGGATCCACCACCACTTTGGCAGCAGCAATCATATTCTTCACCGGCACAAATATATAAGGCTTGCCGCCGCTCCACACCGATGGCACGTGATTTTCAAACCCGATTTCATGGGTATTCAACCGCAGAGCTGCTGCCACAGTCTCTTTCTCAATTGTAATATCCAAACGCTCCGGCAGGCGCGGCAAATCAAACTCGGCAAAAGCGGAAGCACTTCCAGTGCCGCTCTGGTTAGCGCTGTTGCAGTGTACAGCAATACGTACAGGCCCGACTTTTTCTTCCAATATCATAATTTGATCAGTCTGCGGGCATGCGCCATTGCAGTTTTTAAATGCCAGCGCAACCGCCGTTCCCACTGTGGGATGACCAGCAAAATCCAGTTCATAATCCGGTGTAAAAATACGGATGGAAGCCATATGCACAGGGTTTTGCGGCGGGGCAACAAATACTGTTTCTGAAAGATTAAACTCACGGGCTATTGCCTGCATTGTCGCATCATCCAGCCCTTCTGAATCATGCACAATTGCCAGCGGATTTCCGGCCAATGGCTTATCTGTAAACACATCATAGATTTCGTAGAAGCGCCCCTGCATTGTATCACAGCTCATTCTACCGCCCCTTAAAAACCTATACCTGTTGCTCTGCATCATGCCAGTTAGTACAGCTCTTGAATCAACAAGTTCACACTATCTGTTAAAACATTATAATGATTCATGATTTGCTTTTTACACGGCAGCAAATCAGTACAATCATTGCTGTAATGATCGCTACTATTACGCAAAATACCATTGAGTGAAAGCATGTATATGCGCAGGGCTGCGTGTATCAAGCTGATGGCCTTGCCCGATCATCAGAACATGGGATAATTCCGGCTGAATTTGCGAGGTAATAAACTGCTCCGCCTGCGCCAACAATGCATCGCCGGTTTGAGCAAAGTTGTAGCAGCGAAACAATGCCAGACTGCACTCACTCTGCACCAGATAATAACCGCTGCAGCGTTCAGACTCATAAAGATCAATGCCGGTTTCTTCCAGCACTTCGCGTCTGGCATTCCTTTCGAAATCAACCTGTCCGTCCACAATATCCTGATCATCATTTGACCCGGCAGGAAAATAGATTTTACCGCCTACGGCATTATGCGCACCCATCTGGCCGAGTAACAGCCGGTTATCGGAGGAGACAATGACACCACTGCCAAAAATATGAAACGGTTTGTCAGGGCTTAAATCTTTGCGCCAATAGAGCAGACTGCGAAAACTGGTGCGCTGATAATTACTTTGCAGCACACCATCTATCAGGCTGGCCTGTGATGCCAAATAGATTTCACCATCATAAAGCGTCGGGTTGGCTGCCAATTCATGCTGCCAATTATCATCAATAGCCTGCTTGTTATGCTGTACATAATCAGGCTCACCAGCAGTCACACGCACGCTGATCTCACTTAAAGGGTAGACTTTATTTCGCTCAATAGCTTGCATAAGTCAGCTCCGGTTACGCGCATATTTCACTTTGCCGCAAGTATTTAAAGCGTCAGTGTAACAGTAACAGGACAATGATCGCTGGCTTTTGGCCTGTCCCAGCCCGTGCGTGGAAAGCGTGCGACTTCCTGCCCCTCAGGAAATACAGTACGATACGGTTGCCCGTTGCGGATAATCTGCGGAACAGATTGCGGGTTACGCTGCGCCAGTGCCGGTGATGCCAGAATATAATCGAGCTGGCACAGATGGCGCTCCTCAGGGCCGCGTGTGTGATAAAGCGTCCAGCGATCGAGCTCCGGTCGCCGCTCCACAAGATTAACCGCAAAATCACCTTGTAAAAATACTTTCAGACAATTGTCCGGCTCCTGTACCGGCGTAAAATTATAGCCGTCCCACTGATCGCCGCTGATTGCAATTTTTTCATAATAATCATTCAGATCACCGCAAATCAGCCATGAGGCCTCAGCTGCCGCCGCACCGAATTTTCGTTCAACAATCATACGTACAGCTTTAGCCTCAGCAGTCCGCACCGGCAAAGTTGCCAGTCGGGGATCCTGTCCGTAGCGCGCACCACCCATGGATTTAAAATGCGTCACAAATACCGTGAGAGGACGCCCGCCGATCAGCAGATCAAGCGCCAGACAATCACGCTTAAATATCTTTTCATTCGCCTCAATACCATTCTGCGCCAAAACCGGATCGTAAATCCCTAAATCCTGATAGGTCAGATGAGCATGGCTTTCGAGCTTCACCAGCTCGATCGTGTGGCCACTGACGCTCAGATCGCGCATCATCACGCTCACATCAATGCCCCGGCTGTCATTACCGTCAATCAGATATTTATGCTTGTAGCCCTGGCCGACCATTTTGAACAAGTAACCATATTCAAACGCATTAAGCGCCGCCAGATCATCAACCTCCTGCAGGCACAGAATATCAGCCCGCGCCTGCGCAATAGAAAGCGCCGATAGCTGGCGGGTATCATCCGTATGCGCGACCATCCGCGCTTGCTCCAATTGCCGGTATTGCGCCTCACTATCGATTTCAAACAATTGCAGCGAGCGGTCTTGCCTGCCTTCATTACGGTAGCCGCTAAAATCAAACCGCCGCATCAGGTTCTCAATATTGAATGTCGCCAGTGTAAATCTGACTGCTTGTTGTTCTGGCATGTCTTGGGCTGCTACAGGCATCATCAGGCAATCAATCCGGTTGAAGGAAAAGGGGCAACACGGCTTCGCTGAAGCCGATGCAAATCAAACGCATAGTTTAACCTAAAGCCTGACGGTTGAATTGCAATCGCCTGTATCAGCTGATTCAAATTTTCAATAAAACAGCCTATCCCCTTCAATCATCTGGGTTTAAGCACTATATTAGAGCAATATAGACTTACGCTAGAGCGGGTAACGTTCAGGTTGGATCGCAGTTCTCGCTCTAGACTTTAGCTTTTTCGCATTGTCATATCTATCAAGTTGATTCAACTTGATAGTGAAATGCTCTAGCAGAAGAACCCGCCCACCGACCCGATTGGAATAATTATGCCTCGCTTCATCCTGAGCATAGTATTTGCACTTGCAAGCCTGTTCGCCCTCGCCTCAGCACAGGCCGGTGACATCAAAGGCACAATGGATATACGCGGCAGCAGCATTGGCGGCGGCGGTCTTCAGCCACTTTCGCCTAAAGGCATGTTAACGATTGGCGGCATTACCGGCGGCAACAAAGCTGATCCGGGATCGCGCAATTGCTACGGCTCGACACGTTGCAAAGAAAGCGGTTCATATTACTCAGAGCAAGGCGTGATGCAGTATAAAAACGGTGACCCTGTAGTGAAGCGCAAACGCACACGTCCGATCTCCGGTGCAGATGGCAATACAGAAAATATCAATGCCAATAATAACAACCACACCTATTGGTGCAGCAATCAGTACCGATCTTACCGGGCATCGGATAACAGCTACCAGCCGTTTACAGGTGGTCGCCAGAGCTGCAACTCACCCTATTAAAAACAAACCCCGCTCAGAGCGGGGTCTGTCGTAAGGATTAATCCTTAGTCACATCCGTAATATAATTGGCATCGGCAACCATATTAAAATTATGAACATTCTTGGCAGCTACCGCGGTTTCGATCTGCTGATAGAGCATCACGAACGGGCTGGTTTCCTGAAAATCCTTCTGGATTTTGTGATACATTTGCTCACGCTTGGCGGTATCGGTTTCCTTGGCAGCAGCCATGGTTTCTCGTGACATTTCAGGCATATCCCACGTGCTGCGCCATGCAGTGGTTTTCATGCCAACATCATCGCCATTATCCGGATTATAGGAGAAGGTCGAAGCATTGGTATGCGGATCCCAGTAATCAGGCCCCCAGATACCCAGTGACAGCTCATGCTTGCGGGCGCGCACTTTTGTGGTCGTCAGCTTGCCGTCACCCTGCAACAACTCAACTTTAATACCGGCCTTACCAAAAGTCTGCTGAATGCTCTCAGCAATACCAACATTGGGCTGGGTGTTACGCACATCAAGCGTAATGCTGAAACCGTCTTGCAAGCCTGCATCTGCCAGCATTTTTTTGGCCTTTTCCACATCAAGCGTAAACGGCTTGTCACCAATCGCACCAAACATACCCAGCGGCAGGAATGACTGATGTGTGCGACCAATACCTTTGATCAGCGTATTTTCAATAGCGTCATAATCGACAAGATATTTCATCGCCTGCCGCACTTCAAGTTTGGCAAGGTTGGCAACATTCTGATTTGCGGTCAGATAAAATGTCCGCCCCTTCGGAGCGCTTAAAACATTAAAATCGCTGTTTTTGGCGAATTCCGCAATATCACCCGGCTCGAGATTACGGGCAACGTCAATATCACCGGCCTGCAAGAGCAAACGCTGCGACACGCTTTCTTTAACATGGCGATAAATCGCCCGCTCCACGCCCGGCTTAGCACCGCTGAAATTGTCATTACGATCGAGAAGAAGCACTTCATTCGGGCGCCATTCACGCAAGACATACGCACCGGAGCCGGCATAATTGCGCTTCAGCCAGTCATAGCCGAAGTCTGTTTCGAACGGCATGGCTTCCGTTTTTTCAACTTTAAGCGCGTGCTCTTCAACCAGTTTGCGATCAACAATAGAAGCAACACTGGAAGACAGCGCATTGAGAACAAAGCTCGGTGCGAAAGTTTCTTCCGTAGAGAACACCACCGTATTATCATCCGGTGCGGTGATCAGTTTATCCACATTGTCTTTGTTCAGACCAAACTGGCTGATGATAAATGCAGGGCTGAGATCCATCTTGATCGCACGGTGCAGAGAATAAACCACATCTTGCGCTGTCAGCGGATTACCGGAGGCAAATTTCAGCCCCTGCTTAACCTTGAAAGTAATGGTCTTGCCATCATCCGAAATCACCCAGCTTTCAGCAACCTGCGGAATGATTTTTGTCGGATCGGCCGGATCGGTTGTAATCAGGCGCTCATAGGTATTGGTCAGAATTTCTGACGTTGTGATCTCAAAAATCTCCGCAGGATCAAGCGAAATCACATCATCCATCGCAATCGCAATAACCAGCGTATTGGCCGGCGTTGCAGCATACGCCCCCGCAGCGCCTACAACCAGACCAAGCGTTGATGCACAAGCCAGAGCCAGTGTGTATTTTCTTATAATATTCATGGAGTTCCCCGACAAAACAAAACCCGCGCCTCACATATTGGAGGACTCAGATCCTATTGTATGACAATGCGTTCAAGCTACAGGATTGCTCAAAAAATCCAAATTGAATTTACCTGTCTATTACTAAATAGCAAAAAGCCGGAGCACTGCTCCGGCTTCTTGCATCTCATAGCATGTGCTTATTTTTCATGCGCACGGATCAGATTGCCCAGGCGCTGAATACCCTGTTCAATCATTTCGTCATTGGCACAGGAATATGCCAGACGCAAAGTGTTGGTACCGCTGCCATCAGCATGGAAAGCCTTACCCGGCACAAAAGCAACTTTTTCAGTCGCAATGGCTGCTGCCAGCAAATCTGCACCATTCATATAATCAGGCAAAGTCACCCAAATGAACATGCCACCCTCAGGCTTGGTCCATGTAGCTGATTTCGGCATATATTTATCCAGCGCTTCCAGCATTTTATTGCGGCGATGTGAATAAACAGCCTTAATCTTGTTGAGCTGGGCATCAAACCCATTGGAAGCCACTGTGTGCACAACAATCTGATTGATGGTTGAGGAGTGCAGATCAGCAGCCTGCTTGAGCAGCACCAATTTGCGAATAACAGTGGCATTACCAACTACATAACCAACGCGCAGCCCCGGGGCCAGAGTTTTGGAGAAAGAGCCGCAATAAATTGTGCGGGTGTCTTCAATCGAGCCTTTACGCTCAATTTCCAAAGCCAGAACCGGCGGTATATGTTCGCCGTCATAGCGCAGATACTGATAGGCCGCATCTTCAATCAGCGCGATATCCATTTCATCGCCAAGATCAATCAGCTTTTCACGACCTTCGCGATCAATTGTTTCACCGGTCGGGTTGCTGAAATCGGCAGAGAAATAAGCAAATTTAACGTCACCGCCGGCAGCCTTGGCCGCTTCATCATAAGATGCAGGCGTGCGGTTGCCGTTTGGCTGCAAAGTGTCATAGGTCGGCTCATAAGCGTTAAACGCCTGCAAAGCTCCAAGATAGGTCGGACGAACTACCAGCGCCGTATCATTTGGCGACAGAAACAGCTTGCCGATATAATCCAGCGCCTGCTGCGAACCGGAGGTGATGAAGATATTTTCAGCGGTACAAGGCACGCCGATTTTAGCCATTTCGCCCTGCAGCCATTCACGCAGCGGCTTATAGCCTTCACTCACTGAATATTGCAGTGCTGAATCGGATTGGCCGGATGTGAAAATATCTGCGTAAGCTGATTTGAATTCCTCTGCCGGAAACAGCGCCGGATCAGGAATACCACCTGCAAAAGAAATAATATCCGGACGTTCAAGCAGTTTCAACAATTCACGAATTTCAGATGCACGCATACGCGAAGACCGTGTAGCGAATATTTTTTCCCAATCCAGCATGGGGTTTCCTCATCAATTCAAAAACATACAGTGCATAAAGCACAAATTTCACAAAAAAGCTGTCTGCCTTTGGTGATCACATTATGCGTATTTCACTTTAAAACAAGCAAAATATGTCAGCAATACTGACCTTTTATTCGATTTATTGCGATTAGCACAAAATTAACGCCACAATCGATCAAAAAGTGGCGCTTTAAACTAACAATCATGCGCTCAAAGCACTGGGCGCAGCATCATGACCTCATCCATCATCGTGCCGCCCACATTAATCCAGTTGGGTCTGCGGCCAAATTCCGTGAAGCCTTCTCGCAAATAAAGACGATAGGCGGAGAGATTATCGGCGCTGACACTGAGCTCGAGTTGTTGCATACCGGCTTTGCGTGCATGATCATTCACAGCATGCAACAGTTTCTGAGCGATGCCTTGACCGCGCATCGCGCTTTGCACATAGACCATAACAATGATGGCACGATGTGCAGTTCTGGCGCCTGTTTGCGGCCACAAGCCAATAAGGCCGACCGGAACATCCCCATCAAATGCAGCGTAAACCGGACTATTCAGCTTGTCGCGCCACTCATCATCGGAGAATTTTTCCCAGTCTTCAGCAGCCGAACTGTACGCTTCCGGATGCAGACGCAAGGCTTCAAGGCGGATCTGGCGCAGAATTGCAAAATCATCGGCCAACAACTGCCGTATTGTTATCGTGCTCATCTCATAACTCCCTCACGGGAATGTCTTGCCACAAATAAGCAGAGCCGCACAAACAATTATTTGTGCGGCTCTGCCGAAAGCTGAATATTATGCAAAATCAGATCAACGCAACCTGATAAAACAGCAAGCCTTGTCGATCAGTCTGTGCTTGCCAATCACCCGCACCGGCGAAGCCAGGCCAAACTGATATCGGGGATCGGCAAAGCTCAACTTGATGAGTTGCGGTCTTTGTCGACCAGTCTGTGCTTACCGATCACCAGCACCGGCAAAGCCGGGCTAAACTGATGTCGGGGATCGGCAAAACTCAACTTGATGAGTTACGGTCTTTGTCGGCCAGTCTGTGCTTGCCGATCACCCGCACCGGCAAAGCCGGGCTAAACTGATGTCGGGGATCGGCAAAACTCAACTTAATTAGTTACGGTCTTTGTCGACCAGCTTGTTCTTGCCGATCCATGGCATCATGCCACGCAGCTTGGCACCAACTTCTTCAATCTGGTGATTGTCGTTCATACGACGAATCCCCTTGAAGCGTGCTGCACCGGCTTTATATTCTTGCATCCAGTCGGATGTGAATTTACCGGTCTGAATGTCGTGCAGAACGCGCTTCATTTCAGCTTTGGTATCTGCAGTGATAATGCGTGGGCCAGTTACATATTCGCCCCACTCAGCAGTGTTGGAGATCGAATAGTTCATGTTGGCGATGCCGCCTTCATAGATCAGGTCAACGATCAGCTTTACTTCGTGCAAGCACTCGAAATAAGCCATTTCAGGGGCATAGCCGCCTTCAACCAGCGTTTCGAAACCGGCACGGATCAGCTCAACCAAACCGCCGCAAAGAACTGCCTGCTCACCGAACAAATCGGTTTCGCACTCTTCTTTGAAAGTGGTTTCGATAACACCTGAACGACCGCCGCCAACGCCTGATGCGTATGACAGGGCCAGATCATGGGCATTGCCCGAAGCATCCTGATGAATAGCGATCAGACAAGGTACGCCGCCGCCCTTCTGGTATTCGCCGCGCACGGTATGGCCAGGGCCTTTAGGCGCGATCATCACAACGTCAACAGTGCTTTTGGTTTCGATCAGACCGAAATGTACGTTCAGACCATGTGCAAAAGCGATCGCCGCACCATCACGCAAATTTGCATGAATGTGCTCTTTATAGATTTCTGCCTGAAGTTCATCAGGGGTCGCCATCATGATCAGGTCAGCCCATTTGGCTGCATCTGCAACACTGACAACTTCAAAACCGTCAGCTTCAGCTTTTTTAACTGTTGCTGAATCCAAACGCAGCGCAATGCGCAGGTTTTTCGCGCCGGAATCTTTAAGGTTCAGCGCATGGGCGCGACCCTGGCTACCATAACCAACAATAACAACATTCTTGGTTTTGATCAGATTTACGTCGGCATCGCTATCGTAATAAACGCGCATAGGATATTCCCTTCTTTCTATGCATAATCAGGCTCACCGGTCCTTGTTCAAAACCGGTTAAACAGTATTTTTCCCGCTTAAGAAGCAGATTTATTTCCGTAAAGGACGAAGAAATGGCGCGTTGCCGTTCTGGCATCGCGGATGATTTCCACATCATTCACGTGATGCTGATCACCGAGCAGCAGACGGATCTGCATATCGCGAACAACAAGTCCGAAGAATGAGGCAAAAGCCTCATCAATATCATCAAAGCGCAGCAACCCTGCTTCACGTCCGGTTTCCAGCACTGGCTTAAGCCGGCGCGCCATAGCAATCGGGCCGTTGGTCAGCACGATTTCACCCAGCGCAGATTTGCCGGAACCGGCATGGCTCACAGCCAGACGGTTCAGCGCCACAGATGTTGCACCAGACAGCACCAGCAACCAGTCGCGGGCAAAATGCTCCAGACTGGTAAAGAGCGATTCTTCATCAAGCCCTTCCCGTGCCACTGGCACCACACGCACTTTAGCGGCCTGCCACTGCACCGTTGCGGTCAGTAGCCCGTCACGATCACCAAACCATTTATACAGCGTTTCTTTAGAGCAGCTGGCGCGGCGCGCAACACTTGCCATTGTCAGGCTGTCTCCGCCTTCAACCAGTAATTCAAGCGCGGCATTCAGCACATCCTTCTGACGATCGGTCAGATCAAGACTGGTTACTACACTATCCGGCTGCTGCAACTGCACGCGCTTATACTCCTGAAATTCGTCGTAAACTCTATAATTACAGCACACCGGAATCTCACCATGCGTACCGTACGTTACGGTACTATGCCGCGCAGTTCCTAGCATTGCAAGGGGCAATTTAATGTTTAGTCACAAATTTTACATCGCAAAAGAGTAGCCCGAAATGAATTAAGCGGCTTTTGGGGTAAGATAGACGAAGCACAAATTAACAGCGCTATTTTTCCATGTCAAAAAATCGCTCTTTTCAATAAATGGCTTACAAATTAACCTGCGTACCGATTTCAACCACGCGGCCTGTCGGTATCTGAAAATACTCTGTTGCATCTGATGCTGTACGCGCAAGCATGATAAACAGCGCAGCCTGCCAGCGCGGCATCGGCGAGCGTGGTGATATTCGCAAAACCCGCCGCGACAAGAAGAAGGATGTGGTCATAATGTCATATTTCCACCCAAGCTTGCGGCAGATACCAAGTGCTCGCGGAATATTGGGCGATTGCATATATCCAAAACTCAGTGTCACCAGCATGAAGCGTCCACTATATTGCGAAACCCTCGCGCGGTCCTCGGCCGGCACCCATGGTTTTGGTGCTGTCACCACTGTCAGAATGACATTATTCTCATGCAAGACTTTATAGTGTTTCAGGCTATGCATCAGAGCCGTTGGTACGCTTGCCGGATCACCGGTCAGAAACACAGCCGTTCCAGCTACAATAACCGGCTCTTTGCGGGTCATCTGATCAATAATAAGATCAAGCGGCACTTCGGTTTTTCTGGTCTTCTGGAAGAGATGCCGGCTGCCTCTCACCCATGTCCACATCACCAGCAGAACGATTGCCGCAACCATAATTGATGCCCAGCCCCCCTGATGCACCTTGACAATATTAGCACTGAAGAACATCAGATCCACCAGTGCAAAGCCAATAATCGGCACCAGCACCATGGGCAGGCTCCACTTCCACAAGCGTCGCATGACAAAGAATAACAAGGTAGTTGTCACCAGCATATTACCGGTTACCGCAATACCATAGGCCGCAGCCAGATTGGTTGACTTTTGAAAGACAACAACCAGCAGAACAACGGTGATGCCAAGCAGCATATTAATGCGCGGCATATAAATTTGACCATGTAATGTTTCAGACGT
Organism: Pseudochrobactrum mosebachae; assembly: GCF_048914685.1. GTDB lineage: Bacteria > Pseudomonadota > Alphaproteobacteria > Rhizobiales > Rhizobiaceae > Pseudochrobactrum. Next base: position 2,792,401 of record NZ_CP128408.1, on the reverse strand, counting down.
ATGCAACACTTCCAAACGCGGCAGAATATTGAGCTGTACCGCCTGACGTGCCAGCGAATAGGTTCCAGTAAGCACCGCCTGACTGGCGATCACAGTGGCAGCAGTTGCCAGCAGCACCATAGGCAGCAATGCCCATTGCGGCATCATCTGAAAAAACGGATTGGCAACCGCCGCGCCGCCTGCCGCACTATGTGAAAGAATGAATGCACCCTGTCCGAAATAATTAAGGATCAGGCATGGAAATACAATCCATAACCATGCGCGCACTATTGGCCTGCGTCCGAAATGGCCAAGATCGGCATAAAGCGCTTCAGCACCGGTGACCGCCAGAAATATTGCGCCCACCGTCGCAAAGGATGTACCGGGATTGCCGCCTAAAAAGGCATAAGCATAATATGGATTAAGACCGGCCAGAATGCCCGGATCATCAAAAATATGAATGAATCCGGTTATTCCGAGCGCCAGAAACCACACCATCATCACAGGGCCAAAAATACTCGCCATTCGCCCTGTACCGTGGCGCTGCACAAAAAACAGCACCAGCAAAATACTAACCGTGATCGGCACCACATAAGGGGTAAGGCTTGGCGCCACTATTTCCAGCCCCTCAACGGCAGACAGCACAGAAATCGCCGGCGTAATTACCGCATCGCCAAAAAACAATGAGGCACCGATAATTCCGATGCCGAGAATAATATCGGGCCGGCTGGCAAAGCTTGAGCGCACCAGCGCCATTAACGAGAGAATACCGCCCTCACCATTATTATCAGCACGCAACACAAACAGCACATATTTAACTGTAACAATCAGCGCCAGCGCCCAGACAATCAGCGATATCACACCAAGGATTTCACCCCGCAGCAAATTACCGTCTGATGTTGCAGCATGCAGCGCTTCACGAAAAGCATAAATCGGGCTGGTTCCGATATCACCATACACAACACCCAAGGCACCAATCATCAGCAGCCTGAGGTTTGCTGCCGGGCCGTCAGGATCACTTACTTCCTCTTCGACACTGATAGACGCAGTCTGGTTAGCAGCATCTTGGCGTTGCGCTTGGTTCATATAATACCTTTGGACTAACCGCCCGCGGCGAAGCAACGAGCTAATTTATCTCATATTCAAAAAACAACGCTCCGCTTTATCAATACAAAAACGCATGACAGGAGTGAGTAATTGCGGAAGCGGATAACTGTATATAGATGGTCAAAAAAACATAAAAGCAATATGGTAACTATGCATAACTTACGTGCCTAGCCGTTACAAAAACAGATGGCTCATCACCATATGGCAAGCCATTCTAAAAGTCTTCCTAGTAAATAAAACATTTATATTCAATACTTTAATTCAACTCCATGAATCAAAACACGAACACACTCACCCAAGCGCTTTTATAAAGCGCTGTACTGACTGACGCATACCATATTCCAGCGCATCCGCTGTCAGGCCATGTCCGATAGAGACTTCGCTTAATGTTGGCATCACTTTGGCCAGCGCCGGTAAATTAGCCACTGTCAGATCATGGCCGGCATTAATACCAAGCCCAAGCTCAACCGCTTTGGCAGCCGCCCGCTCAAGCAGATCAAGCTCCCGCAGCTGAGCCTTCGGATCATTATAGGTTGAGCCATAAGGACCGGTAAAAAACTCCACCCGGTCTGTACCGGTATCACGCGCAGCCTCCAGCCCCTCTGTGGTCGGATCAGCAAATAGTGACACCCGCATGCCTTGCGCTTTAAGACGTTTGATGACGCTGCGCAGCATTGTCTGATGGGTAACAAAATCCCAGCCATGGTCCGAGGTATTCTGTGCCGGATCATCCGGCACCAACGTCACCTGCTCAGGTTCATATTTTTCAACCAGCGCCAGAAACTCTTCTGACGGGTAGCCTTCAATATTAAACTCAGCACTTGGAAATTCATCATCAATCAAAGCACGCAGATCACCCAGATCAGAAAAGCGGATATGGCGCTGATCAGGTCGCGGATGCACAGTGAGCCCTGATGCGCCGGCATCAAGCGCCACACGCCCCAAACCGGTTACACTCGGCCATGGCAGGTCACGGCGATTACGCAGCATGGCCACAGCATTGAGATTAACCGACAGGGTTGCAACCATAATCCTAGCTCCATCAATCAAGTAATCCGGCGTCGTTTAACGCACAATCGTCAGTCTTTCAGCGGCACGGGTAATTGCCGTATAGAGCCAGCGTTCGCGTGTATCGCGGAAGGCGTAGCTCTCATCAAACAAGACCACATTATTCCACTGCGAGCCCTGCGCTTTATGGGTGGTGAGCGCATAGCCATAGTCAAAATCATCAAAACGCTTTTTAGTCTGCCACGGAATTTCTGCATCCGGATCTTCAAATTGCGCTTTCAGAAGCTTGATCTTGGCAACGCCGCGACCCGGCTCCTCATCTTCCGGAGCAATCAGCAGGTTAATACCGGGCTTCACTGTCTCTTTGGAGGATGTCATCACCTTCCAAAGCGAACCGTTGAGCAGACCTTTTGCCGGATCATTGCGCAAACACACCAATTTGTCACCCGATTGCGGATAATCAGCGGTAAAGCCCTTCAGCTCACGCAAACGCTGATTATAGCGTTTACGGGTACGGTTGGTACCCACCAGAACCTGATCAGCATCAAGCACAAGATCTTGCGTGACCTCAGATTTATTGATCACCTGTGCCGCGCCAAAATCACCATAAGCAAGCTCACGGCCTTCACGCACATCCAGCGCCAGACGGATAATCGGGTTATCACGTGCCTGACGGTGAATTTCGGTTAAAAGATAATCCGGCTCATGCTCGGTAAAAAACCCGCCACCGGTAATCGGCGGCAGCTGCCCCGGATCACCCAGCACCAGAATAGGCGTGCCGAAAGTCATCAAATCCCGGCCAAGCTGCTCGTCAACCATAGAACATTCATCAACCACAATCAGTGCGGCTTTTGCCACTGGGCTGGAGCGGTTGAGAGAAAAGGTCGGAGATATCGAGGTTTTGCCGGTTGTCTCATCTTCAATCGCTTCTTCGCCTTTCGGCCGGTAAATCAGCGAATGCAGCGTACGGGCATTGCTCGCGCCTTTAGAGCGCAGCACCTGAGCGGCTTTACCGGTAAAGGCAGCAAACTGCACCTCACCATCCACATGCTCGGCAAAATAGCGTGCAAGTGTGGTCTTTCCCGTTCCTGCATAGCCAAAAAGGCGGAAGATCGGAGAACGGCCCTGTTTCAGCCATTGCGCTACCGATTGCAGCGCGGTGTCTTGTTCCGGTGAAAATTCCATTATATCTCTGCCATCATTCCTCTGATTGACCGGATTCGCGCGCAAAGAGCAAGTTCTCTCTCACTTTAGCATCGGCCACAGGCTTAAAACCAGCAACAGAGCCATCGTCAGATTGAACCATTTCAAATAGACCGGATTTTCCAGCCATTGCCGTAACAGGCTGCCAAACGCCGCCCATGATGAAACGCTTGGCAGATTAATCAGTGCAAATACCACGCCAATCACAAGAACTGACCATGTATAGGCCTCGTGCGAGGTATAGCTGGCCATGGCTGTAACCGCCATAACCCAGGCCTTTGGATTGACCCATTGAAACAATACCGCCTGCATAAAACTCATCGGTCGCGCTGATGTGTTATCCGCCTTCCCCACAGATGTGGTATTATTAGCTTGCCCCACAGATGTGGCTGTAGCAATTTTATAGGCCAGATAAAGCATATAGGCACCACCGGCAAATTTAAGTGCCAGATAGAGCACCGGTGCAGCCTCCAGCAATGCACCAAGCCCGTAACCCACCCCGAGCAACAGCAGAAAAAAGCCGGTACCAATACCCATCATATGCGGAATAGTGCGGCGAAAACCAAAATTAACACCCGATGCCAGCAGCATCAGATTATTGGGTCCCGGTGTGATCGAAGTGACAAAGGCGAACATCACCAGCGTCATAAATATATCTGCTGAAATTATCATAACAAAGCACAGGCTTTCAAAAAAAAGCACCGCAGCTCTTTAAACAGAACGGCGGTGCTAACTCACAGACATTATTGAAAGAGCAATTACATGCCTTCAGTTCCGCGGATCATAGCAGCCACACCGGTGCGGCACACTTCAATCAGACCAAGCGGTTTCATAATCGCAATGAACTGATCAATTTTGGCGCCCTTGCCGGTGATTTCAAAAATGAAATGCTCAACCGTTGCATCCACAACCTTGGCTTTAAATGCATCAGAAAGGCGCAGCATTTCTGCACGGTCTTCACCGGTACCAACCACTTTAACCAGTGCCAGCTCGCGCTCGACCGGACGTTCATGACCAAGCTGCTGGGCATGATAGGTCAGATCAACCACACGATGCACCGGCACAATCCGCTCCAGTGAGTGACGGATCTGATCGAGAACATTAGCGGTGCCGCGTGTAACAATGGTTATCCGCGACAGGTGCTTCTCATGCTCGGTTTCAGAAACCGTAAGGCTTTCAATATTATAGCCGCGCCCTGAAAACAGGCCGATAACACGGGCAAGCACACCCGGCTCATTATCAACCAGCACCGAGAGAGTGTGTGTTTCAGGTAGCTGTGTTTCTTCCGTTAGAAAATAAGCTGAACCGGAAGCTGAATTTTGTGCGTTCATAATCAATATCCTTTTCCGGTATCAGACCAGATGACGATCTTTGGCATCAATAGCATTGGCAACAGCTTCATCCGTCGCCTCATCCGGCAGCAGCATTTCATTATGCGGCTTGCCTGACGGGATCATCGGGAAACAATTGGCCAGATTTGCCACGCGACAATCAAAGATCACCGGACCTTCGGTTTCAATCATCTGCATGATTGCATCATCAAGCTCGGCAGGCTTGCTGCACCGGATGCCAGTGCCGCCATAGGCTTCAGCCAGCTTTACGAAATCCGGCATGGCTTCGGTATAAGAATGCGACAAGCGGTTACCATGCAGCAACTGCTGCCATTGGCGCACCATGCCCATATACTGATTATTGAGGATGAAGATTTTAATCGGCGCATTATGCTGGATCGCCGCCGACATTTCCTGAATGCACATCTGCACCGAGGCATCACCGGCAATATCAATCACCAGAGCACCCGGATGGGCAATCTGCACACCAAGAGCCGCTGGCAGGCCGTAACCCATGGTGCCAAGACCACCGGATGTCATCCAATGATGCGGTTCTTCAAAATGCATAAACTGGGCTGCCCACATCTGGTGCTGGCCAACCTCGGTGGTGATATAGGTTTCACGATCCTTGGTCAGCGCCTGCAAGCGCTCCAGCGCATATTGCGGCATAATCACATCACGGCTGTTTTTATAGGCCAGTGAATTGCGTCCGCGCCATTGATTAACCTGTTTCCACCAAGCAGCCATATCCGCTTTTTCCGGCTTGACCGAAGATGCACGGAACTGGCGCAACAAATCTTCCAGAACCGTTGCAACATCACCGATAATCGGCACATCCACACGCACAGTCTTGTTGATTGATGACGGGTCAATATCAATATGGATTTTCTTCGAATTGGGTGAAAATGCATCAAGACGGCCGGTAATACGGTCATCAAAACGCGCACCGATGCACAGCATAACATCGCAATCATGCATGGTCATATTGGCTTCATAGGTTCCGTGCATGCCGAGCATACCGAGCCAGTTTTTGCCAGATGCCGGATAGGCGCCCAAGCCCATCAAAGTCGAGGTAATCGGAAAATCACTCAGCTCAACCAGTTCGCGCAACAGTTTGGAAGCTTCAAGACCGGAATTGATAACGCCACCGCCGGAATAAATAACCGGCTTTTTCGCATGAACCAGCAGTTCCACAGCAGCCTGAATAGCGTTCTGATCGCCCTTCATCACCGGATTATAACTGGTGCGTGGTGAAGTCTGCGGCGGCGTATAAAGGCCGGTGGCAAACTGGATGTTTTTTGGAATATCAACAACAACAGGACCAGGGCGGCCGGTGCGCGCAACATGAAACGCCTCATGCAGAACACGCGCCAGATCATTCACATCCTTCACCAGCCAGTTATGTTTGGTGCATGGGCGGGTAATGCCAACAGTGTCGGCCTCCTGAAACGCATCAGTGCCGATAAGGCTGGTCGGAACCTGACCGGTAATGCAAACCAGCGGGATCGAATCCATCAGTGCATCCTGCAGCGGCGTAACCGCATTGGTTGCGCCCGGCCCCGAGGTTACCAGCATCACGCCAACCTTGCCGGTTGAGCGGGCATAACCCTCTGCGGCATGGCCTGCGCCCTGCTCATGGCGAACCAGAATGTGCTCGACTTTGTCCTGCTGAAACAACTCGTCATAGATAGGAAGAACCGAACCGCCCGGATAGCCGAAAATATGTGCCACGCCCTGATCAATCAGTGCCTGAACCACCATTTCCGCGCCGGTCATTTCCCGTTTACCGGTGTCGCTTTGTGCCGTGGCGCCCTTGCCCGTTATATCTGTACTCATTGTTTTTCGATTTCCCGTCTTATGTTCCGGTGAATATTTCCCTCAGTGTTGCCACCGATATTCACTGAAAGTCCCGTATTGTTTAGCTGTATTCTGGGTGAAGATAATAAAAAAGGCCCCCTGAGGGAGCCTGTGTTTCGCGCATGGGAGCTTTCGCCGGATGGTTACACCATCCTGCCCATACGCTTACCCACCACGAGAATAATTTTCTTAGCCATAAGGGGAGATTAAACAGCAGTTTTTTTCGCGTCAATGGCAAAAAACGTAATCTTGTTATTTTATTTGTAAGTTTGTGCCGAAAAGCATCATCAAACGGCTCTCGTATCACTGTCCGGAACGAATGCTATTAAACAGCACAAATAACCGGCCTTGAATCAATCTCGGAACTCAAGCATGCAGCCTTTTGAAAAACAGAGCTATTTTAAATTATGTAGCTTGTTTTTGTCGTAAAATTATTTGTGCCCGCTGATAGAGCGAAGGTGCATTTTCTTTACCGTTCCATTCAGCCACAGCACAGGAAGCGGCAATGATATGTGTATCATGCCCGAGCCGCAATTCGCTTGCTTCCAAAGTACCACAAATTCTTGCCGCCATTTTTTCAGCAGCCACCGCATCCATATCCGGAAGGATCAGGCCGAACTCGCCGTCTCCCATATGGGTCAGAACATCATGATAACGGGTAGCATTGCGGATACATAATGCAGCATCCATCAGCAAACGGTCTGTGGCTTCCCGTCCCAGCTGATCACAAAACTGCTGCAAGCGGTCCACACCAATCAGAACCACCACTACAGGGCGGGCAATTTTAGCAAATTGCAAAAGATATTCCCGCAGCGCATCGTCAAAATACCGGCGGCTTTGCAAACCTGTCAGCGGATCGGAAAAGCTGACCTGCTCAAGGTCTTCAGAATTGCGCGCAATCATCCATGTGATGATTTTAAGCTGCCCTTTGCTTTTGACCTGCATGCGCATATGCGGCAGCAACATCATGCCGCCTGAGAGCACAGCCGCCCCGATAAACATGACAGCCAATGCCAGAGCGCCGTTCAAAGTCGAGATATGGCTATCGTCGGTATGATTTAATTCAAGGTCGTGAATCAGCTTGAACTGCCAGAACAATACCAGCCCTGCGCCGCACAACATCACAATCATGATGATGAAAAACAGTTCCGCCCTCAGATAACGCATAGTTCCCCGCCCCGACCTGCTGCGCCCCACAACAGATTATTAAGCGTTATTAAAGCTCATAAGTGTTGCGCTGTCGTTAACGCCGCGCTCACAATAACGTGTACACTCAGGCAAAATATGCTTCTGCATGCTCTAAACGCCGCCAATCCTCGCCAAACTGGTTGCGAAACCATGTCATTTGCCGTTTGGCATATTGACGGGTGGCAATCACAGCGCGCTCAATCGCGGCCTCGCGGGTCATATCCCCCTTGAGCCAACTTTCAATTTCACGCACGCCAATGGCTTTCATAACCGGCAGGGCCACATCCGGCTGCAATGCGAGCAATGCCTCAACCTCATGCACCGCATTACCGGCCATCATCAGGTCAAAACGCTGCGCAATCCGCGCACGCAGCCAGTCTCTGTCCGGCATAATCACCAGCTTCTCGGCATCCTCGGATTTAATGAGCGCTCTTCCCGCACTGTTCTGCCAGTCAATCAGCGATTTTCCGGTGCTGTCTGCCACCTCAAGCGCCCGCACAATACGCTGGCTGTCGCCTGGTTGCAAACGCTCGGCCATCTGCGGATCAAGGCGCTGCAATTCTTCATGCAGGCGCTGTGATCCTTGTTGTGCCATTCGGCTGCGCCAATAGTCGCGTACCGCGTCTTTAACCGGCGGCATATCCGACAAGCCACCCAGCAGCGCTTTAAAATACAACCCCGTACCACCGGTAAAGACCGCTATACGCCCCTGCAATTCAGGCCGCGCCAGCAAGATTTCAACCTCTTCCAGCCAACGTCCGGTAGAATAAAGCTGTAATGGCGAAACATGACCGTAAAGATAATGCGGCACCGCTTGCAAATCCTGCGCCTGCGGTCTGGCTGTCAGCTGGTCAAGCACATCATAGACCTGCATGGAATCACTGTTAACGATATAACCACCGCATTGCTGCGCCAGACGCAGTGCTAAAGCCGACTTACCGCTGGCAGTAGGCCCTGCGATCAGAATTGCCTTTTGATCAACACTCTGCTTTATCACTAACAACTCTCCAAACGCACAAAGCGGAACCAGTTATATGTCTCAGCCTGTCTCACTTCCAGTGTCGTTGATTGCCACACTGATTTGTAATCCTGCCAATCCTGTTCTGACACCTGAATTGGGGCATAAAGCCTGCGAGGCGCTGGATACGCAAGCCCTTTACTGGCTGGCAGACGGCATTGCCTGTGATTTACCGCTTAAAACCGGCACGGATGCTGAAGACGCGACCCGTAAGCTCAGAGCGGCCCTGGGTGATTTCCCGGTTGATATTGTGGTGCAAGAACAAGATACCCGCCGCAAAAAGCTGCTGATCGCCGACATGGATTCCACCATGATCGAGCAGGAATGTATTGATGAATTGGCAGAAGAAGTTGGCCTGCGCGAACATATTGCCGGCATCACCGCACGCGCTATGAATGGTGAAATTGCTTTTGAACCGGCTTTGCGTGAGCGTGTGGCCCTGCTCAAAGGCTTATCAGTTAATATTATTGATCAGGTGATCACCAACCGCATTAGCCTGACACCCGGCGGTCTTGAACTGATTGCCACGATGAAAAAACACGGGGCTTACACCGCTCTGGTTTCCGGCGGCTTTACCAGCTTCACCGCAAAAATTGCAGCAACGCTCGGTTTTGATGAAAACCGCGCCAATATCTTGCTGGATGACGGTAGCCTGTTAACCGGCATGGTTGCTGAACCTATTCTCGGCGCTGAAGCTAAAAAGATCAGCCTTGATGAAATTTGCGCCAAGCTGGGCATCACCGCCGCACAGGCCATGGCTGTAGGAGATGGTGCCAATGACCTGCCGATGATCAAACATGCAGGCAGCGGCGTGGCTCTGCATGCCAAGCCAGCCGTTGCCGCACAGGCAAATATGCGCATTGACCATGGCGACCTTACGGCATTACTTTATTTGCAGGGGTATCGGAAAACGGATTTTGTAACGTGACAACTGCAACACCGATTATTGAGACGCCGCGTCTGATCCTACGGAACTGGGTCGAGGCTGACAGGCCGTTTTTTCATGAGATCAATTCTGACCCAACAGTGATGGAATTTTTTCCGGCATTGCGCAGCCGTGAACAATCCGACGCATTGATGGATCGTGTTCAAGACATGATCACCGCTGACAGTTTTGGGTTTTACGCTTTGGAAGAACACGCAACCGGTGATGTCGTGGGTTTTACCGGTCTGATGAAAACCGATATAGAGCCTTTTATTACCAAAGATACGCTGGAGATCGGCTGGCGGATGGCTCAGCGCCATTGGGGCAAAGGCTATGTAACCGAGGCAGCACAGGCTTGTCTTGATTATGCCTTTGATACACGCGATCAACAGGAGGTGGTGTCATTTGCGGTGCATGATAACCATCGCTCAACCGCAGTGATGAAGCGCATTGGCATGATACATCATCCGGAGCGTGACTTTGATCACCCTTCGGTGCCGGATACGCATCCGCATCTTAAGCACCATGTGCTTTATACCATCAACAAACAGCAATGGTTGAATCAATCCCTCAAAACCACTGCCTAGAGCCTTTAATTTTATAATGTTTTATTTAAAAACAAGGCCGGAGCACTGCAAATGCTCCGGCCTTTTATCTTCACAAATCAGACTATCAATCCACGCGTAAAGTCACAAAACGCAATTCGCCGCTTGGTGCTGCCAACATCAGCAATGCATTTTTACGGCCTTGAGTGCGCAGTTTTTCCAGTTGTTTTTGAACATCAGCCGGAGTCTTGACCACTTGCTGCGCAAATTCCACAATCACATCACCGGCATTAATCCGCTTTTCTTCTGCAACAGACTTTGCGGTAACAGCGCTGATCACAACACCTTCCACATCTGCTGTAATGTCATATTCCTTGCGCATAGCATCATCAAGCTTGTTCAGGTTCATGCCAAGCACAGTCAGCGCATCTGCCGCTGTTGTTTTATCAGTGGTTTTCGCAGCAGCTTTGTCTTTGTTTTCGTAATCCTCAAGGCGGCCCAGCTTAATCTTGATGGTCTGCTCTTTGCCTTTACGCAAGACCACTACACCGACATCACTGCCAACAGGGCTTTCCGCAACCACGCGCGATAGATCACGGGCGCTTTCCACAGCCTTGCCGTCAAATTTCAAGATAATATCGCCAGCCTGCAATTCTTTATTTTCAACACCGCTATTGGCAATCAAACCGGCAACCAGCGCACCTTTAGGTTCGCTCATGCCAAAGCTCTCAGCCACATCCTCTGTAACCGGCTGAATACGCACACCAAGCCAGCCGCGGCGTGTTTCACCAAATTCTTCAAGCTGCTTGATGACAGACACAGCAAGCTCTGCAGGAATAGCAAAGCCGATACCGATTGATCCGCCGGTCGGAGAAATAATAGCGGTATTTATGCCAATCACTTTGCCATGCATATCAAACAATGGCCCACCCGAATTACCCCGATTAATCGCCGCATCCGTCTGGATAAAACTGTCATAAGGCCCCGCACTGATATTGCGGTTACGCGCTGATATAATACCGAGGGTGACTGTGCCGCCCAGACCAAACGGATTACCGATAGCCATAACCCAGTCGCCGATACGCGCTTTTTCAGAATCGCCAAACCCGACATCCGTAAGCTTATGCTTGGTAGGATCAACGCGCAGCAGCGCAATATCTGTTTTGATATCCGTGCCAAGCAGCTCGGCTTTCAGCTTTTTACCATCGGTGAAATTCACTTCAATCTCATCAGCATCGGCAATGACGTGATTATTAGTGACCACCAGTCCTTTGGCTGCATCAATCACAAAACCCGAGCCGAGCGACTGCATTTTGCGGGCTGCACTACCGCCATCTTTCTGATTTTCTTCAGAGAAAAAATCATCAAAAAATTCTTTAAATGGCGAGCCATCCGGTAAGTCCGGCGCCGGCTCAGCCTTTTCCTCACCATTTTCATCTTTCACAGTCTGGGAGGTTGAGATATTGACCACGGCATCCAGCAAACCTTGTGCCAGATCAGCAACAGATTCAGGCCCGCCTAAAACACCAGCATTGGCTGTTCTCGTAACTGTCGCAGGCATATCTTTTGTCTCAGCTGCTACCGCAGGCTTATCCTTTGTCACGGCTGCTACCGCAGGCTTATCCTTTGTCACGGCTGCTACCGCAGGCCGGTCCTGCGCCAAAGCTAAAGATGCACCGCACAGCATTGTGCTCAACGACAAAGCGGCAAATCCGGCACGCAGAGAATAATATACCGCGCTTTTATGCTTCATAACAACCATTTCAAACTCCGCCTGTCATTCTGTGTTTGCGCACATTCATCATTATGAATTGAAAGCTAAATGCGGCCAGTTTACGACCATAGTTTAAAGCTGTCGCGTTAATTGCGCACCACTAAAACGCTTACCAAAATAAAAAAGAGGCACATGATGATCATGCGCCTCCTTGTATAATTATCAGCCCATCAGAGCATTAGCCTCTGACCATCCACACCACACCCACACCAAGCACAAGTGCGACCATGCCGGCAGTGCGCAGATAGTTTTCAGGCGCTTCAGACACATCTTTGGCCATACGTCTGGCCAAAGCAGGGAAACCGCCATAGAGCAGCCCCTCGAATACGAGCAGCAACCCTATGGCTGTTATTAAATCCTGCACGACTGCAACCGGCCTTTACTGAGCTGCCGGAGCAGAGTTTGTGGCTGGCAGCTTGCCTGCCGCATCTTTAAAGAAGCGGAAGAACTGTGAATCCGGCGACAGAACCATCGTTGTGCCTTCGGCATTCAGAGCCTGCCTATAGGCATTCATAGAACGGTAGAATGCAAAGAAGTCAGGATCCTGGCTTGCAGATTCCGCAAAGATACGGCCCCGTTCACCTTCGCCCTCACCGCGCAGAACCTCTGAATCACGGTTGGCTTCTGAAACGATTTCCACAACCTGACGGTCAGCCACAGCCTTGATACGCTGTGCAGCTTCACGGCCACGGGCGCGCAGACGTTCAGCCTCAGCAAGACGTTCAGCCTTCATGCGGTCAAACGTCTGTTGTGAAACTTCCGCGGTCAGATCTGTACGGCGAATACGCACATCCTCTATAGTCAAACCAAGGGATACCGCATCCGGACGCAATGCATCACGCACTTCACGCATCATGCTGCCGCGATCTTCCGAAAGGGCAGATTCAAAACCACGCAAACCGTATACCTGACGCAATGCAGCATCAAGTCGGGTACGCAAACGCTGCTCAGCCAGCATTGTATTGGCTGAAACAGTTTCACGGAATTTACGGGCATCGGTAATGCGATAAACGAGGAACGCATCCACATCATAAAACTTACCGCCGGAAACCTGCACACGGATATCATCGAGATCAAAGCGCAGCATACGATCATCAACAATCTGCACCGTGTCTGCATCGGCAAAGCTGAATGGCAGCTTGAAATACAGGCCCGGCTTGGTTTTAACGTCAACAATCTGACCAAAGCGCAGCACAATAGCCTGCTCACGCTCGGTAACAACGAACACCGATGAATAAATCAGAAAGCCAACAACTGCGATGGCCCCGAAAATGAAAGGCATACGATTCTGATTCATTACTGTGTGCCTCCTGCAGCATTTGCAGCCGGCTTGCCCTGCTGACGCATAAGTTCAGTCAGTGGCAGGTATGGCATTACATTGTTGCCGCCTTCGATAATCACCTTATTGCTGTCTTTCAGCACTTGCTCCATGGTCTCAATGAAGAGACGGTCACGGGTAACATCCGGTGATTGTTTGTAGATATTGAGAACCGAATTGAAACGCTGGGTTTCACCTTCCGCTTCCTGAACCATTCGGGTTTTATAACCGGAAGCATCTTCACGAACCTGCGCAGCCTGACCACGAGCCTGACCCAGCTTCTGGTTAGAATACTGGTTTGCTTCCTCAACAAAACGGTCTTCGTCCTGTTCGGCACGCTGCACTTCATCAAAGGCATCGGCCACTTCACGCGGCGGTGCTGCATCTTCAATTGAAACTGCATTCACCTGAATACCGGCACCAAAACCGTTCAGCGTTTCCTGCACAATGTCACGTACCGACTGAGCTATAGCCGCACGGTTATCACGGAACACATCCTGCGCCGGACGACGACCGACGATTTCACGGATCGCGCTTTCAGAAATCTGTTTCACCATATTATCCGGATCCTGCACATTAAACAAATATGCACGCGGATCAGACACACGGTAAAGAACGGAGAACTGTACATTAACAATGTTCTGGTCACCCGTCAGCATCAAACCTTCAGTGGCACCACGGGTGCCCTGACCGCCGATATTGATCTGGCGCTCACCGGTAGAAGCCTTTTCATAGGTCTCAATCGGCCAGAGATGGAAATGCAGACCCGGCTCGGAAACTGTTTCTTTTGGAACGCCAAAACGCATTTCAATAGCAAGCTCATCCGGCTGTACAGTATAAACTGACTGGTAAAGCCAGAAACCGCCAAGAACCAGCGCTCCGAGAAGATACATCGCAGGGCCGCCACCGCCTCCACCGCCGCCCGGAAGAACCTTTTTAAGGTGATCCTGACCTTTACGCAGAATATCTTCCAAATCCGGTGGCGTGCCGCCGGGACCGCCTGACTTTTTCGGGCCTTGTCCCCATGGTCCGCCCTGATTAGGGCCACCATTGTTGGAACCGTTACCGGAACCACTGTTTTTATCGCCGCTACCCCATGGGCCGCCGCCATTTTGATTACTCCAGGGCATCCTCACCTCTCGTGCCAGATGTCAGAGGTGGAATACCTCTATGCATCAATCAATAGCTTGTGCAGCCAAATATGTTATCGCCCGTCCCGCTTATTTTATAAGCCAGACGTTTGGTATGTTTCGTTTATAGGTACGCAAAAGCCGTCTTTCAACGTAAGACGCGAAGATTCATCACGCTTTTGCAATTTTAGGACAAATAAGTTGATCAGCATGGTAAAAAAAACAGTTGTAATCCAGAATCTGAACGCAAACAGCATTTGAAACCAAGATTACGACTAAATTTAGCGGCGTTCATAGACGACATAGCGCGTGGCATAATTATCTTTTTCACCTGCCGGCACATTCTCTTCACTGATAATCTGCCAGTCCTGCGCAGATATAGGCGAAAAAAATGCATCACCGTCAATCTCGGCATTAATATGCGTAACATGCAAGCGCGTTGCCTGCTCCATTGCCTGCGCATAAATCTGCGCCCCGCCAATAATGCAAACCTCATCAATACCCGCTTGCAATGCTGCGGCTATACCCGCCTCTAATCCGGCCGCAATCGTCGGCACCACAACAGCACCATCAGCTTTATAAGACGCATCACGGGTGATCACGATATTGGTGCGGCCCGGCAATGGACGTCCAAGAGATTGCCACGTTTTTCGACCCATGATCACAGGTTTGCCTAAAGTGAGTTTTTTGAAGCGTTGCAAATCCGTGGATAAGCGCCACGGCATGGCATTCTCGCTCCCGATCACACCATTAGCGGAAACCGCTACAACAAAAGAAACAATCATCATTTATACCGCAATTGGCGCCTTAATCGACGGGGCAGCTTCGTAACCAACCAGATTGAAATCCTCAAAACGGAAAGCAAAAAGGTCTTTTACCGCAGGATTGATCTCCATTACCGGTAGTGAATGCGGCTCACGGGAGAGCTGCAATTTCGCCTGCTCAAAATGATTGTGATACAAATGCGCATCGCCCAATGTATGCACAAAATCGCCGGGTTCCAGCCCGGAAACTTGCGCAATCATCAATGTCAGCAGCGCATAAGAGGCAATATTAAACGGAACACCGAGAAAAATATCGGCCGAACGCTGATAAAGCTGGCATGATAATTTGCCATCCGCCACATAGAATTGGAACAGGCAATGACATGGCGGTAAAGCCATTTCATCCACCAATGCCGGATTCCATGCGGAAACAATCAACCGTCTGGAGCTTGGATTATTTTGCAAATCTCTCAGCAGATTCGCGATCTGGTCAATATGGCGAACATCCGGTCCGTTGCCTGGTGCAGGCCACGAGCGCCATTGCGCACCATAGACCGGTCCCAGATCACCATTTTCATCCGCCCATTCATCCCAAATGCGCACACCATTGTCTTTAAGATAGCCAATATTGGTATCGCCCTGCAAAAACCACAGCAATTCATGGATAATTGAACGCAGATGCAACTTTTTTGTCGTCAGAACCGGAAAGCCTTTTCCGAGATCAAAACGCATCTGATAGCCGAAAACTGAACGCGTGCCCGTACCTGTACGATCACCGCGATCGGTGCCGTTATCGAGGACATGCTGAAGAAGATCAAGATATGTACGCATGGGTCGTTATTACCCCGATTGATTCAAAATAATACTGTAAATGCATTATTTTGAATAAAAACTCGAGATATAAAAGCCCTGAGGCAAACTCAGGGCTATTTATTGAAACAATTACAGGCTTTCGAGCTTACCAAGCGCTTTTGCAGCCAGGTAATAAAAGGTAACGCGCTGTTTGTTGTGGTCACCCTTCATGGTTTCAGCAACGCTGGCGATAACCGCATTTGCTTTATCAGCATCTTCAATACCCAATTTTTTGCCGATCCAGCTGGTACGAACACGTGCCAGTTCTTCAGGGTCAGAAACAGCAACCAGCGAAGCATCACGGCTGCGCAAGGCAATGCCAAGGTGCTTGACGATCTTGCCGACAATAACCTCATCAGCAGCAGCATCGTAACGACGAACTTCGCTAAGATAATCAGTCATGAAACCAGTCTCCTTAAATTTAAATGCAACATGCTCTGGGGCATAAGTCTGATATGCCTGCATTTCAACTATGCCACCTGGCTATTATAGAAAGCCAGGTGGATATAATAGAAAGATTGACTAGCGAAACCAAGCTGTCAATGCTGTAAACTCAGTATTGTCTTATAAAAACATCAAGCAACTATTTTAGTCGTTTCGAAAAACAAAAACAGATTGCGTTATTTTACCGTCACAATATCGATGAAAACCGCAATGCCCTCTTTTCAAGCCGTGCGAAGCCTCCTATATAGAGGGTGCCGGCTTGACCGGCTATGGCGATAAATGGACAGTGTAATAAACCATTTGGACCCGGGGGCGGTACCCGGCGCCTCCACCAGAACACAGGTTTTTATATCTGTGCTGTGGCGGGGGCGAAACAGGATCGACAAGGGTGTAAAGACTGATTTTTTGCTCGGCATTGTACCACCGTTATCGGGCTATTGAGTAGTTGCAAATGACAACAAAGCTCAGGGTTACGCTCTCGCTGCCTAATGGCGGTGCGGGAAACCCAACCTAAGTCCTTAGGGTTAGCCCCTTAAGGCGGGGTTCGGAGGCACCTGGCAACAGAAGCCTCCACTTTTCTCACATATTGATGACATGAATGAAAAAGGCACCGGAATTTCCGATGCCTTGTTTTTTGTTGTTTTTATTTCAGAGCTTCAGCTGATCTCTGTCATGCGTGTTTCAGGCGCGCTGAAACCGCGTCGCATAATCGTGACATAAGTCAGCACCAACGCTCCAAAACCGCAGATGGCAATAGAAACCAGCATCGGCAGCACAGTGCCGTTCATGATCAATGAGCTTAACCCCATCGCAACTGCCGCCACCAGCAATTGTAACGTCCCCATCAATGCAGCAGCTGTACCGGCAATTTCACCGTGATCATCTAGAGCCAACACGCTGGTACCAGGCAAGACCAACCCCAGAAAACCATTACCGATAAACAGAAAGGCCATCACCACCCACAAGCTTTGGGTTAAAAATATGGCGGTCAGCACCATCAAAACCATGGTCACAACATAGCCAGATACCGCATAAGAGACCACGCGTTCAAGACCAAACCGGCTTGCGAGCATGCCACTCAGCTGCGAAACACCAAAGAATGAGATGGCATTGAGCGAGAAGACCAGCGAATATTCACGCGGGGTCAGGCCGTAGGTTTCGATGAAAATGAAAGACGAATTGGCGATATAAACGAAGAAAGCAGCGACACAGAAACCACCGATACAGCACATACCGATAAATTTGCCATCACGCATCAAAAACGCATAGCCTCGCAAAGCACGTGCCACGCCGCCGGAAATCCGCTTTTCTGCCGGACGGGTTTCTTCCTGCACAAACAACAGCAGACCAAGCCCGATAATAGCCGCCAGTAATACTGCCCAGAACACGCCGCGCCAGCTAAAAGCTTCAATAATGAAACTGCCGGTTAATGGCGCCAGAATTGGCGATATTGAAAACACCAGCATCAGCATCGACATCAAACGCGCGGCATCTACACCCGTGTACAAATCGCGCACAATAGCACGCGGAACCACCATACCAGCACTTGCGCCAACACCTTGCACAAAGCGGAAAAAGATCAGCATTTCAATACCGGTGGCCATGGCTGAGCCAATGCTGCCGATACCAAACAAAACCAAGCCAAGATAGAGTGGCAATTTACGGCCATAAATATCCGAAAACGGCCCGCAAATCAGCTGCATCAGCGCTGTTGCCAAGAAGAACACCATCAGGCTCATCTGAACAGCAGTTTCACTGGCATGTAGATCTTTGGCAATTGTCGGCAATGCCGGCAGATACATATCAATGGCAAACGGCCCGATGGCCGAAAGAAATCCCAGAACAAGCGCTGTGCGCAACAAACGGGCGGACATCATAAAAACTTTCAAATGTATCGGTTTCAGAAAAAACGGGAGATAGAAGCGAAATCACTCAGGGTCAACAGCCTGTATAACTTCTCTACTGTTAGGCGGTTCCATTCGCCCTGTAGATGAATTTTTGCAAAATAAATTCAAAAAATCACTTTCACCTTTCTTTACAAAGGCATATTGATAAATGAGCGTCCTCAGCAGCATTTTTTTCACACAAATGACAAAAGCTGCTGTACCAATAGTATTGCTATGAAGGCTATTATAATTGATGAGCCTAGAATAGCCGTATCAATGTCGCTGAAACTTGATTATCAATTGATCATTCGGCAATGCTGATTTAGACAACATATATGACATCACTCCTCGAATCCGCAGGATAAGGATTTTATGGTTCAGGATCTTATCCGTTACGATATTCTCGCTCAGGATGCGCTTCGCGGCGTTATCCGTAAAGTACTTATGGAAGTGAACAAAGCGGGCCTTCCCGGCAATCATCACTTCTTTATTACGTTTTTGACAGAAGCACCGGGTGTACGCATTTCATCTCGTCTGAAGGAAAAATATCCTGAGCAGATGACAATTGTTATGCAGCATCAGTTCTGGGATCTGGTAGTGACAGAGCAACTCTTTGAAGTTGGCATGTCATTTGGTGAAGTGGCTGAAAAATTGGTGATTCCGTTTTCATCAATTCGCGGTTTTTACGATCCGTCGGTTAATTTCGAGCTGGAATTTGACGTATCAATTGCCTTGCCTACCGGTGATAATGACAGTGAAAGCTTTGAAAAGCTTGAGCTGGTTACCGAGCTCAAATCTAATCATGACGAGGCAGCAGAGCAGGCAGACACCAGCGCCAAACCGGCCAAAAAACCGGCGAAAAAAGCTGACCGAGGCAAAACCGCATCAAAAGATGATACTGCTGAAGCACCTGCTGATGATGCAACAACGAAACCATCCGCTGATGTTGTATCTCTTGATGCCTTCCGCAAAAAATAATCTGCATACTCATCGCTCTGGTATTGCACCGGAGCGATTTTAATTTGAGAATATGGTCATGAGTGACATTATCAATCTCAAACAGTTCAAAAAGCGCAAAACACGCTCAGAACAGCAGCAGCAGGCTGATGCCAATCGCCTGCTTTTCGGTCGTACGAAAACCGAAAAGGCCTTCGCTAAAAACCAATCCAAAACCAGTGAGAACTTTCTGGATCTGAACCGTTTGGAACCGCGCCCAAAGCTGCGTAGTAACGATGGCACAGAGGATTCAGATATCTCATGATAAGCCAACCTGCGAAACCGCTGCTCAGCACGGCTGCGCGCAGTAAACCCAATTTACGCAAGCACTCAATCACATTACATGGCCACGCTACCAGCTTTTCGCTGGAAGATGCATTTTATGACATCATCGTCAATATTGCCGTACAAAATGACCAGTCGCTGGCTTCCTTAATTGCCATGATTGATGACCAGCGCCACCGCACAAGCAATCTCTCATCCAGCCTGCGGCTCTATGCGCTGGATTGGCTCTTGAGCCAGCGCTAGAGCATTTCGTAGTCCAATGGAATCATTGGGCGGCCACGATAATGCGTAAAAACAATAACTTAGAGCGGATAACGTTCAGCTTGGATCGCAGCACTAACTCTAGATTTTAGCTTTATCGCATTGTCATATCTATCAAGTTCAAACAACTTGATAGTGAAATGCTCTAGATTTTAGCTTTATCGCATTGTTATATCGATCAAGTTCAAACAACTTTATCGATAAGCGCTCTCAACAACTCAATCTGCAGGCAAGGTCTGCAAAAACTCGTCAAGGCTTGGCTTGATATCGGGTAAACCACTGTTTTGGCCTTGTCGTAATTCCTGTTCGCGCAACCGGCGCTCCGTATCAGCAGCCTCCTGCGCGCGTTTTCTCAGCTCCGCTTCAGCCGCGATCTGCTGGCGTTTGCGCTCTGCGATTTTAGCGGCATAATAATCAGCTTCGCGTTTCAGGCGCTGCTTTTCAATTATCAGCGCCTGTGCAGCCTCCACACGCATTTGCTCACGTAGTAAACCGCGCTGGGTCAAAAACTGTACCATTGGCTGATAGTCAAATTTTACCTTAGGCTCGCCCCAGGTACCGGAAAGCGCAAACTGCAATTGCGGCGCTACATCATTGCGCTCTGCGGCTGACAATGTCATTTCCAAAGCACCATTGCCACTCAGCATTAAATAATTGAGATCAAGTTGCAAATCAGCCTGCAACTGCGCCTGTTCATTCTGTATTTTAACCGCTGGTGCACGAATAATACCGCCAGCCAGTGTCAGTGCGGCCTGCATTTTCGTAATGCTAAGCGCACCGCCCTGTGTCAGCAGTTTAGCAAGCTCCAACCGCTGAGCTTCGGTTTGCTTCGGCTCAGTCTGCATCTCAGCTTCATCGGAAAGCACGTCTGACTTATTTAAAATTTCCGGCATAACCGCAGGATCCAGTCCTGCAATTCGCAACTGATCAAGCGTTACCGCACCCTCACCGGCAAGAGACTGCACCAGACCGGCCATAGATTTACCACTACCGGTAAAGTTGAGCTTAATATCTCCCTCACCTGCAAGAGGCGGGGTGGTATTTTCAGGCCTGTAAAGCGTCGCCAGATTTGCCCCGGACAAACGCAGCTCGCCATTGGTAAGCACCGTGCTTCGGGCATTATTCAACTCTACTTTGCCAGACAATTTGCCATTTGCCCATTGCCCTGCAAGATCGCTGATCTGCAAATGCTGATCATTTTTGACCATGCGCGCACTAAAATCAGTCACTGCTTGCGTATCATTCAAGGCAGCCTGCGCCGCGCTGAGTTTGAGATCCAGCCCCATTGGCAGACTGGTTCTGAGGGCGAATTTATTACCGGACCAATTTGTGCCATCCGCGCTTTCAATCTCTGAAGCCGGCAAGCCGGTCATTGCCGCAAACAGTGCAGTCAGATCAAATTGCTGCAGCTGAATTTCGCCGCGCAACTGCGCTACAGATTGATCACTCAGCGATCCGTCCAGCTGTGCACTCACGGCCTGCCCATCAAGCTGACCTTTCAGATTGGGCAAACGCACAATATTTTTACCAAATTGAAAATCACTGGCAATATCCGCAGGTAAACCGCTGCCAAATCCACGCCCTAAAGGCAGAGCATAGCCTGTCGTTGCCAAAAACGGCTCAAGATCATCGCTTTTTAACTGTGCATGCCCGCTGGCGGTCAGCTCGTCACCACTCAGTGTAATCACCCCATTCAGGCGCGCATCACCATCATCACCGCTGATCTCTAAAGTCGCTTTCATACCAGCAACCGGTGCGCCTTGTGCCTGCAAATTAACCTCAGCTTCACCCATCAGGCCGAGCGGCACAACAGGCAGCCCGAGCAAAGCCAAAGCCGCCTCGCCTGAAGCCGCCTTGGCATTGGCCGTCAGCGATAGTTGCATTGGTTCAGCGCCTGTGAGCGTTCCTTTGGAGGATCCGGCAACCGATAAAATCAACGCTCCTGTTTGCCCGTTCAGGCTGAAAGACAATTCAGCAACATCAGGTTTTTCGGCATTACTCGGCTCTTTGCCCGCCTTTAAACGACCTGTACGTGCCGTATCATTTTTAGTTTCAGCCTTGGTTACCGTCTCTGGGGCTTCTGATCCCTCCGCTTTATCACCATCGGCGAACAGGTTAACGGCATTAAAAATCAGATCGAGCTTGGTACCACCAAACAAATCCGGATAAGCACTTGCCCTGCCAGAGAGCGCCGAAAGCAGCGGCTCATGCGGAAAAGCCTGATTTAATTTTCGCAGCACCGGCTCCAGATCATCTGCCAGTACCGTTGCATCCAGCGTTGCATTCACCGAACGGTCAAACGGACGCAATGAACCAGTGGCTGAAACCGTAGCGCCTTCGAGCCCGCTGATCAGCAAGCGGTCAATGTCCAGCTTGCCGCCATTCAGACGAAATGCAGTATCCAGTTGCTCTGCCTCGAGGTCGGCAAATTTTACTGGTCCCGCTTTGAGATTAACTGTGAGATTTTCACCAACCAAACCGGAAAGGTCACCATCACGCACAAATATATTGCTCAAGAGCTGCAATGTTTGCGCATCAAGCGCCTTGCCCGCAATATTGAGAACCGATGAGGCTGCGCGTTTTTCACCACCTGAGCGCTCGAACTGCCCGTTGAGAATTGTCTCGCCCAGAACAATCTCCAGATCATCAACCCGCTGCACATCATTATTGAGGTTGATTTTGCCCGAAAATCCTGCCGCCGGCAGCTGCGCAAACGCACCGGTATTTTTATCACCTGCGAGCCATGCGGCAAAGCCTGCTGGCTGGCGGGAGGCTAACAGGAAACTGCCCTGAAACCCGAACGCTTCGCCGAGCTTTAATCTGCCTTTGGCTTCAACTTGTGTGCGTCCGGGCAAATCAGCCTGTAACTGGCTGATATTCCAGGCACCTTTATCCGGCTCGGCACGAATAATCACCGAGCGGATAGTGGTGCCGCTGGCAACAATCGCCGGTAAGCGCAGATCAACACTACCCGGTATATCCGGCACCGGAATTCGCTCAATAAGCGTTTGAAAAAGTTTAAGCTTTTCACCAGAAGATAAGATCGGCTGATCTGCGACAGGTTTGGCATTCTTCACGCTGATATCCGGCTTGATACCGTCCAGATAAACCTGCTGACCATCTGCGCTAATCATAAAATGCGGATTATCGCCCAGATCAAGCTGCGCTTTACCATTAATCACATATGGAGCATCGGCCTCGCCCTGCTCCATACGGAATTCAGTAATATTGAATCCGCTGTTTTGCGCTTCAAACTGACCGGTCAGCCGTAATTTATCCAGCGTGAGCTGCGCCTGTTTTTCAGCTTCAGTACGTTGTTTTTTACTTTCATCACCTGTCAGGGTCAGAAATCCGAACTGGCCTTTATAAACCGGCCTGCCATCATCAACGCGCACTTCGCCTTCTGTCTCAATTGAAACGGCAAGATTATCCGGCAATAAACGCACCCGCAACTTGAGCGGGCTGTCAGGCTTTTTTTCACCGGTACTGATGTCAAAGTTAAGCGGCTGTCCTTCAGCCTGCATATGGCCGTTTATGCGCCAAGGCCCTGCCAGATTATCCGCCGATAAAGTGGCGTTGATATTTTGTAACTGTTGGCTTTTACCACTCGCCTGATCCTGCAGGCTGACCTTGCCGTCACGCAGCGTCAGCTTTTCCAGCCGCACCTGCGCGCCTGTCAGATCAGCATTGGCCGGCATATCCCAATTCAGTCGCCCTTGTTCATCCAGCCCAGCAAACAGATGCGGCTGCTCCATACGCATATCAAAAATCAGTATCTGTCCACGCAGAAATGGCAACAGCTCGGCATCCATAGAAAACTTATCCATGGTCAGAGCGCTTTGTCCTTCAGTACCGTCCACAACCACGTCAGAAAAAGTCACAGAGGGAAACGGCAATAGGCGGGCACTGGCCGTACCATTCACATGCACAGCACGGCCTAATATCCGGCTGGCTTCATGCTCGAACCGGTCACGATAGCTTGTCCAGTCAATAAAAGGAGGCACCACCAGCGCCAAGGTCAGCACCAGCACTAGCAAACCGCCGATAATAACGAACAATCGTCCCAAATTCTCACTCCGGCTGGCTAACAGCCATAATTAACCGGCTGTCGGACAGCCAGAATTAACATGAATCACATGATATGCTGCACCATAAAGGCAGCTATCCTGCTACAACAAGGTCATTTCACTGTCATACCGCGTTTACACACCTATTCAGCAACAAATGCTTTGCTCAAACACCCAGTCAATTCTCCTCCCAACACTTGATCAGTCGGGAGCGAACGGTTACACCAATTTATTGCCTTGCAATATTTCCTTCATGGCGCTGATGCCGCAAAACCGAATTGACTTAATCTCTGTGACATTATCATGAATTATTCAGCTTCCGAGACCAAATCCCAGCTCATGGAAACCATTCCGGATTTCTATGAGACTGCTGTTTTCAAACGGGATATATTCTCGGAAACCCGCGCCGGTTATTTTGCCGGTGCACCGGAAACCCGTATTATCCGCCGCGTTGTCAGTGCTGCACCATGGTGGTCAAGTCCGCTGGCATGGTGGCTGGCACGCCGTGAAATCCGTGGTCTGAAAAAAGTGCGTGGTATTAAGGGGACGCCGCAATTGCTGGCGATCGATAAGCATGGCCTGTTCCGCACATGGACAGAAGGCACCCCGCTGCACCTAGCTCGCCCTGCTAATCGCGAATGGTATCTGACAGCACACCGCATTTTACGGGATATGCGCCGCATGGGCGTAACCCATAATGATTTGCAGAAACCACAAAACTGGCTGATGACCCCTGAGGGTGAAGCCGCTGTGATTGATTTTCAGCTGGCCTCTGTACATCGCCGCCGCGGCGCCTATTACCGCCTGATGGCCTATGAAGACTTTCGCCATCTCATCAAGCAGAAGCGCAATTTTGCGCCGGAGCTGATGACACCAACCGAAAAGCGCATCTTGGCGCGGCGCTCGCTGCCATCACGCATCTGGCTGGCCACCGGCAAACAGGTCTATAATTTTGTCACCCGCACCATTTTCAACTGGTCTGATGGCGAAGGCACCGGCGACCGCATTGATAATGAAGGTGCGGCAATTGTTGCCGCGCTCAAATCTGATCCGCGCGTTAAAGATGTGTCATTGAGCCTTTATTCTCTGCCAGCCAAAGGTGTGGGAATTTATGCCTTTGTTGAAACACTGAATGCCGATGAAAAATCACTGCGTGCACGCCTTAAAGGTTACAAGGTTGAGCTTATCCAGCCCGTTGCGCATTTACCGCGCCGTGCAGATGGCACTATCCGCGAAGACATCCTGCATCTTGTGGCCATGAACCAGATGACAGAGCTGGATGACCTGCTGCAGCGTGAACCGGAAATGCGCCCGCTCGTAGAGGCGCTGGCCGCACACCGGCTCAATTTCACGGATCGCCGTATCACACAAATGGAATAGGCCGCGAGCGGATATGCTGATCATATCCGCTCTCAGTACTTTATTTGTTCCGCTCTATGGCGTTTCGCTTAAGAATCATTACATTCGAAACCATGTCCGATTTTCCAGATGATATCCCCTTCTTCGGGGAGCCAAACGAACCAGCACCTGCGGCAAATAAACCGCAAGGTGGTCAGGGTGGTATTGCTGCACGCGCAATGCAGGCTCGTAATCAGCAGCGCGGTGTGCCTGCCTATCTTGACGGGCTCAACCCCGAGCAGCGGCTTGCAGTTGAAACCACTGAAGGGCCTGTTTTGGTTCTGGCCGGTGCTGGTACAGGTAAAACACGCGTTTTAACCACCCGTATTGCCCATATTGTGCAGCAAGGGCTGGCCTATCCGAGCCAGATTCTGGCAGTTACATTTACCAACAAAGCCGCACGTGAAATGAAAGAGCGTATTGGCCATCTGCTCGGCGGAGCGGTTGAAGGCATGCCATGGCTCGGCACTTTCCACTCGATCGGCGTTAAAATTCTGCGTCGCCATGCCGAAATGGCAGGCTTGAAATCAGATTTTACCATCCTCGATACTGACGATGTTATACGCCTGCTCAAGCAGCTGATTCAAGCCGAAGGTCTGGATGACAAGCGCTGGACACCGCGCTCCTTCTCCATGATGATCGATGGCTGGAAAAACAAAGGCTATGGCCCGTCCGATATTTCTGAAGGTGATGCCCGTGCTTTTGCCAATGGTAAAGGCCGTGAACTATACCACGCTTATCAGGAGCGGCTGAAAACACTGAATGCCTGTGATTTTGGTGATCTGCTGCTGCATCCGATCCGGATTTTTCGCAATTATCCGGATATCCTGCGCGAATATCATTCAAAATTCCGCTATATTCTGGTGGATGAGTATCAGGATACCAACACTGCGCAATATATGTGGCTGCGCCTTTTAGCTCAGCGCACCGGTAATAACCCTGCGGAGCGCACTCGTGATAGCAACGACACTGGTAGCACGCCAAAGCAGCAGATTAATATCTGTTGTGTTGGTGATGATGACCAGTCGATTTATGGCTGGCGTGGTGCTGAGGTTGATAATATTCTGCGTTTCGACAAGGATTTTCCGGGCGCTAAAATTATCAGGCTTGAGCGCAATTACCGCTCCACACCACATATTCTGGGCGCCGCATCATTTTTGATTGCACATAATGAAGGCCGTTTTGGCAAAACATTGCTGGCACAAGCCGCCGCAGATGATGACCAAAAAGTGCAGGTGCATGCCTCTTGGGATTCGGAAGAAGAAGCCCGCGCGGTGGGTGAGGAAATCGAGCAGATCCAGAGGCAAGGACACTTGCTCAATAATATAGCTATTCTGGTGCGCGCCTCGTTCCAGATGCGCGAGTTTGAAGACCGTTTCGTCACCCTTGGTCTTAATTACCGTGTTATCGGTGGGCCACGCTTTTATGAGCGTCTGGAAATCCGCGATGCAATGGCCTATTTCCGCGTCGTCGCCAATCCGCAAGACGGCATGGCGTTTGAGCGCATCGTTAATACGCCAAAACGCGGGCTGGGGGAAGCAAGCCTGCGTCTGGTGCATGACTATGCCCGCGCCCGCAATATCTCCATGTTGCAAGCCGCCGGTGATCTGGTTACGACAGAAGAGCTGAAGCCCAAAGCCCGTTCGGCACTTCGTGAAGTGGTCGAAAATTTCCGGCGCTGGCAAGGTCTGCTCGACAGCAAACCACATACGGAACTGGCCGAGATGATCCTTGATGAATCCGGCTATACCACAATGTGGCAGAATGACCGCTCGGCTGAAGCACCGGGACGGCTGGAAAACCTTAAAGAACTGATCCGCTCCATGGAAGACTATGAAAGCCTGCGTGGCTTTTTGGAGCATGTGGCTCTGGTCATGGATACCGAGAAAAACGAAAATCTGGATGCGGTTAATATTATGACCCTGCATTCGGCCAAAGGGCTTGAGTTTCAGACGGTATTTTTACCCGGCTGGGAAGAAGGTCTGTTTCCGCATCAGCGCGCACTTGATGAAGGTGGCCGCTCCGGCCTTGAGGAAGAGCGTCGTCTTGCCTATGTCGGCCTGACACGGGCCAAGAAAAACCTGCATATCTGGTTCGTTTCCAACCGCCGCATTCACGGCATGTGGCAAACAACCATCCCTTCCCGCTTTCTCGATGAATTGCCGGAAGAACATGTGGACATTGCTGAAGCTGACAGCTCCTATGGCGGCGGCTACGGCCAGTCGCGTTTCGACAATGTCGGGCGCGGCGATCCTTTTGCCAATTCCTATTCGACACCGGGCTGGCAGCGTGCGCAAGCCAACCGCTCGGAGGCCACACGCACCAATTGGGGCTCACGTTCCGGTGCCAATGTGGAGCGGATCGGTTATGGTGAGGCAGATTCCGGTTTTGGTGCCGGTCGCGGCTCGGTCAAGGGTAAGGTGATTGACGGCGAGCTGGTGGCTAAATCTGTATCCACCAAACCGTCTGATTTTACGATCGGTGACCGTGTGTTCCATATGAAATTTGGCAACGGCAATGTCGCATCGATTGATGGCAACAAGCTGACCATCGACTTTGACCA
Organism: Pseudochrobactrum mosebachae; assembly: GCF_048914685.1. Lineage (GTDB taxonomy): Bacteria > Pseudomonadota > Alphaproteobacteria > Rhizobiales > Rhizobiaceae > Pseudochrobactrum. Next base: position 2,764,502 of record NZ_CP128408.1, on the reverse strand, counting down.
TGCCGGACAAAAACGTGTCCTCGACAGCTTTATTCAAAGAGCATGAAAAACTTCTAAAGCTGCAAATTAGAATGAAATTCTAATTTGAAGTCAAACTTCAGTATTAAACAATAGTTACATTAGATTAAGCAGTATATAACCGCTTAACTGGACATATGTTTTTCTATAAATTGCAAATTAACAAGCGAAGGCGCAAACTTGCCCTTCGCTTAATGTGTTTGAAAGAAAAATCATGTCTGACGTTTTGAAGAAAACAGCTTCTCCGCAGACCAAACCATTCTACCGCTCATTCGGCTTTCAGGTTCTTGCGGCAATGGTTATCGGTCTTATTCTCGGTCTCATTGCCCGCAATATGGGCCCCGATGCAGCCGGCAATGCCAACTGGCTTTCAGTAACCTTGCAAACCATCGGTACAATTTTTGTGCAGATGCTGCGTGCACTGGTGCCGCCGCTGGTGTTCACCGCCATTGTTGCCTCTATTGCCAATCTGGCTGCTATTAACAATGCTGCCAAGCTGGTCTGGCAGACCTTGCTGTGGTTCGCCATCACATCCTTTATTGCAGTGCTGATCGGTATTGCGCTCGGCCTGATCATTCAGCCCGGCATCGGCTCTGCAGTGCTTGCTGAAACAGCCAAAGCACCTGCGGCTTCCGGCTCATGGCTTGATTTTCTTAAAGGTCTTGTGCCTGCCAATATGCTCGGCCTTGAAGCCGGCACCAGAATTAACAATGGCTCGGCCACGACGTCGCTTAACTTCAACGTGCTGCAGATTTTGGTCGTTGCCATTGCTTTTGGTATTGCCGCGCTCAAGGCTGGTGACGCTGCCAAACCGTTTCTAGTCTTCAACCAGTCACTTCTGGTGGTGGTGCGTAAAATTCTGTGGTGGGTTATCCGCCTCACCCCGCTTGGGACGATCGGCCTTCTTGGCCGTGCCGTAGCCCAATATGGCTGGGAAACCCTGATCCAGCTCAGCTGGTATGCAGCTGCGGTTTATATCGGTCTGGCTCTGGTATTGTTTGTGGTTTATCCGCTGGTGCTGATCATGCACGGGCTCAAACCATCGCGTTTTTTCGCCGGTGCATGGCCTGCTATCCAGCTGGCATTTGTATCCCGCTCATCCATCGGCACATTGCCGGTTACCGAAGCCGTGACCGAGCGCAATCTGGGTGTACCACGGGAATATGCAGCCTTTGCGGTACCACTCGGCGCCACAACTAAAATGGATGGCTGTGCAGCAATCTATCCGGCTATTTCAGCAATTTTCATTGCGCAATATTTTCAGATTCCGCTCGGTATGCAGGAATATGTGCTGATTGCCTTTGTGTCGGTTCTGGGTTCTGCAGCCACCGCCGGTCTCACCGGTGCGGTGGTGATGCTCACGCTCACTTTGTCCACACTCGGTCTGCCGCTTGAAGGTGTGGGGCTGTTGCTGGCAATCGACCCGATTTTGGATATGGGGCGTACTGCGGTTAACGTGGCCGGACAATCGCTGATCCCGACCATTGTTGCCAAGCGCGAAGGTATTCTTGATGAGGCGATCTATAATAGCGACAAGAATATAGATGCTATAGATCCCACACATTTAAGCCCGCACACTTCCGCTGCTTAAATCATAAACAATAATAAGCCGGAGCAATCCGGCTTATTATCTGTTCTACAGCCTAATCAGCCAGCCCCTGTTGCCACATCATAAATCAGCTTCAGATTGAGCGCGATCACAACAATCGCCACCAGCCATGCCATGGCTGTGAGCCATAAAGGCGAGCGCAACACACCCATTTTTTTGCGGTCTGCCGTAAACATAATCAATGGAATAATGGCAAATGGCAATTGCAGGCTCAACACGACCTGACTGAGGATCAGCAGATTCGCCGTTCCTTTATCACCATAAATCAGAGTCACAATAATTGTCGGAACAATAGCCAGCCCACGGGTAATCAACCGGCGCAGCCACGGCTGAATACGAAAATTAATGAACCCTTCCATCACGATCTGACCGGCCATTGTTGCGGTAACGGTTGAGTTAAGCCCCGAACACAGCAGCGCCACGCCAAACAAAATCGGCGCCATAGCGCTGCCAAGCAAAGGCGTTAACAGGGCTTCAGCCTGTTCAATTTCCACCACATCGGTACGGCCAACCTTATGAAAGGTAGCCGCCGCCAGAATAAGAATGGAAGCATTGATTGCCAGCGCCAGCGTGAGAGCAATGGTAGAATCCCACGTTGAATAGCTGATTGCTTCGCGTTTTTCCTGAAGAGAATTGCCATAATTTCGCGTTTGAATAATGCCGGAATGCAAATAGAGATTGTGCGGCATCACCGTCGCCCCGATGATCCCGAGCGATAAATACAACATTTCCGGATTGGTCACGATCTCGGTTGTCGGCGCAAATCCGCGTACCACGGCACCCCAATCAGGGTCTGCCAGCACAATTTGCATGAAAAAACACACAGCAATAATACCAAGCAACACCACCACATAGGCCTCAACCCAGCGGAAGCCCTTGCTCTGCATATACAGAACCACAAACACATCAAGCGCGGTGAGAATAACACCGAGCTCCAGCGGCATTCCAAATAGCAGATTAAGCGCAATTGCCGTACCGATCACCTCGGCAAGATCGGTAGCGCAAATAGCAATCTCCGCCGCGACCCATAGAAACCATGCCGTAAACGGGGAATATGCATCGCGACAGGCTTGTGCCAAATCACGGCCTGTGGCCACCGCCAGTCTTGTGCACAGTGATTGCAGCAGCACTGCCATAATATTAGAGACCAGCGCCACCACCAGCAGCGTATAGCCAAAGCGTGAACCACCGGCAATCGACGTGGCCCAGTTGCCCGGATCCATATACCCCACCGCAACCAAATAGCCGGGCCCAGCAAATGCAACCAGCTTTCTCCAACGTGTGCCATGTTGGGGAACCGCAATTGATCCATGAACTTCCGCCAGAGATTTAGCACTCTGCTCACGGCGCCAGCCATCGTTAAGCGGAGCATTTTCCGCAATTGAAAAATCATTCTTCTTCATAAAGGTCTTCGCTCAAATCAGATACAAATGAAACTCATTTGCAAATAGAGCGCGTCTTTGACCTGTACGTCAAGAAAAAGAATTAAAAAAAATGCCGGTTCGAAAACCGGCATGATCACTTTCTAATACAAATGTTTATTGCGGTTTACCTTTTTCCCACATCACATCACCACGATAGAGCGGCACAGTGGAAAGCGAGGTCTTGGCTGAACCGTCCTGCACCTGAGAAGCGTGGGCAAGATAAATCAGGGTGTTATTCTTCTGGTCATAAATACGGGTGATCACCAGTTTTTTCCAGATCAGACTGGTGCGCTCGGAAAATACCCGCTCACCACCTTTACCAAGTTTGATGTTACCGATTGTAATCGGCCCTGTCTGCTCGCAGGAAATTGAAGCATTGGACGGATCTTCAAACCAGTTACCTTTTTGCAACCGGTCAATCATCCCGCGTGAGAATGAGGCCATATGGCAGGTCACACCCTGTACTTTGGGGTCAGTCACAGCATCAATCACAATATCATTGCCAAGCCAGTCCACTCCAACCTTGCCAATTTCTTCAGCCTGCGCCAGCCGTGTTGCAGACAAACTGGTGAGAGCTATAATTATACTTAAAAAGATTATCGTAAAACAATGTTTCATTGACCCTGTTCCTGCTGTGTTATGTCACCCGTAACGGTCATGTCAGCTTCAGCCATTGGCTGCCACTTGTCCAGAAATGCATTGATCTCCATAGCCTGAATATCCGGCATGGCTTTGTAAATCAGTGCCACCGGCCAATCCCACCATGCACATTGCAGCAAACGCTCAATTGTTTTGCCATCAAAACGTGCCCGTAAAACCTTGGCAGGAACGCCCGCAGCAATCATATAGGCAGGCACGTCCTTGGTTACCACTGCATTGGCACCAATAACCGCACCGGTACCAATACTCACGCCCGGCATAATCACTGCGCCATGCCCGATCCACACATCATTGCCGATCGTTACCCTTTTGGCAGAGCGATAGGCACGATAATCCATATCCACGCCGATATTGCGAAAATATTCATTGGGGCGATAGGTCATTTTATGCATCGTTAAACGCTGCATAGGGTGTTCAAGCGCATTGATACGGACATTGGAGGCTATAGAGCAGAACGAACCAATCTCGGCATAAATGCCCTCGCCGTTACGCTCCATATAAGTAAAATTGCCAATCTTCACATCACGCAGAATAACCCGCTCACCAATCTCGGTATAATGGCCGAGCTTTACGGATTTCAGCTGTGAGCTCGGGTGAATCTTCGGCTGTATATCCCGCGAATAATGCACGTCCTGATCAGTCATTGCGTTTTGTTTCCCGATAGCACTTTAATTTCACAATTTTCTGAAACTTCAATAAAGTTGCTGAAACTGGCCTTACAACCTTTGCCAAATGCAGCAGAGAGCGCTATAACATCATTATGACGACAGCTGACAGACAAGATAACAGAAAATTGCTCTGGATTACCGGCACAGTGCTGATCTCTGCTCTGGCCGCAGGCGCTTTGTTTGCCGGCTGGATGAATTACAGCGACACCATATTCATGACAGTGCTCATGGACGGTATTTCCTGGTGCTTCTGAGGATTTAAATTCATGCGTAAATATCTTCCGATTCTCGTGCTGTTTGTAGCAGCCTTCACTATTGGTATTGTCGGCTTTCAGGCTTACCGCGACAAACAAATGGCATCGGGCGAAGAGAGCCCCTATGGTGGCACTTTCAAACTTGTTGCCATGGATGGCAAAGAGATTACCGATCAGTCGCTGCGCGGCAACCCGTCTGCTGTGTTTTTCGGCTATACGCATTGCCCGGTTGTATGCCCGACCACTTTGTTTGAGCTTGACGGCTGGCTGAAACAGCTTGGCCCTGAGGGTGAAGCAATCCGCGGTTATATGGTTACCGTTGATCCTGAGCGTGATACGCCTGAATATATTCAGAAATATATCACCAATGTTTCAGACCGCATCACCGGTATTACCGGCGATAGCAAAGACATTGCCGCAATGCTCAAATCCTACAATATCTATGCCAAAAAAGTTGATGAAGATGGTGACAATTACACCATGGATCATACAGCCTCCATTTTGCTGCTGGATAAAAACGGCCGTCTGCGCTCCACAATCGCCTTTGGCGAACCGGCAGAAACCGCAATTTCCAAGCTCAAACGTTTGGCAGCCGGTTAATCCGGTCTATAGCCTCTCCCAATCAAACCCGCTTTATGTTAAGCGGGTTTTTTTATAACTCCAGCTCAGAGAACCATCATGGCACAGTACCGCTTATACCTGACACGGGATAAAAATCAGGCCGAACATATTTTCGATCTGCTGGAGCCGGTATTTGAAGAAGACGGCCTGCCGCTGGCCAATACCGAAATTGACGAAGACGCGCAGATTTTCGAAATTTCGCTTTACACCGAAGACAAACAAGCTGCGGATGAAGCGCTTTTGCGTATGGCCGCAGCGCTTGATCTGGCACCGCAAGATATTGGTGTTGAAGAACTGCCGGACATTGACTGGGTGCTGCATTCGCTCGCCGGCCTGAAGCCGGTGCGGGCCGGACGCTTCTTTGTTCACGGCTCCCATGACCGCGACAAACTGCAACAAGGCGATATCGGCATTGAAATTGATGCCGGTCAGGCTTTTGGCACCGGCCACCACGGCACAACCGCAAGCTGCCTTGAAATGATTGAAGAGATTGTGGCCGCCGAAGAACCGAAAAATGTTCTCGATCTTGGCACCGGCAGCGCGGTGCTGGCCATTGCGGTTGCCAAACTGCGCCCGGTTCCGGTGCTCGCCACCGATATTGATCCGGTTGCCGTAGAAGTGGCGCAGGAAAATGTTGTTAAAAATGGTGCGGCAGACTGGGTTACAACCCTTACCGCCACCGGTTTTGAAGATGCAGAGATGCAGGCACGTGCGCCTTTTGATCTGATCGTAGCCAATATTCTTGCTAATCCGCTGATTGAAATGGCAGCTGAAATGCGCGCCCATATTAAAGATAATGGCTCGTTGATCCTTTCCGGCATTCTGGCAACCCAGCGCGACAGCGTTTTGGCGGCTTATGATAGCGTTGGTCTGGAGCATCATAAAACAATTTACAAAGAAAGCTGGGTAGCTCTTCACCTCAAGCCAAAGCTCTGATTATAATCACCGTTATTTGACAAGTTGCAGGATCAGTATCTCATGTTTCAAAACTTTGAAGTCAGCAGCAATCCGGCAACCGGCGCGCCCCGTGTTGCCAAATTGCGTGAGGAGCTGAGCCGCCTGCATCTTGACGGTTTTCTGGTGCCGCGTGCCGATGAACATCAGGGCGAATATGTGCCACTGCGCGCGCAGCGTCTTGGCTGGCTTACCGGTTTTACCGGTTCTGCCGGCGCAGCTCTGGTCCTTAAAACCAAAGCCTATGTATTTGTGGACGGGCGCTATACTTTGCAGGTACGCACCCAGACGGATCCCGCGGTTTTCGAGGTTGAAAACCTGGTTGATAACCCGCCTGCCCGCTGGCTTGAACAGAATGGCAAAGGCCTGGTGATCGGTTTTGACCCATGGCTGCATACGATCAATGAGGCCCGCGCACTGAAGGCTGCCCTTGAGGCACAAGGTGGCAAGCTGGTGCCGGTTCAAGACAATCTCGTTGATCTGATCTGGACTGACCAACCTGCGGCACCTCTGGAGCCTGTTTCCATTCAGCCGCTGCAATATGCAGGTATTGCCCCGCGTGAAAAGCTCAATTCTTTGCGTGATGCCGTAGCAGAGTGTGGTGCAAGCGCTACCATTCTCACCGATCCGTCATCAGTTGCATGGGCTTTTAATATCCGCGGCCGCGATGTCAGCAATACCCCGCTGCCTTTGAGCTTTGCACTGATTGCTGCCAATGGCGAGCACATTCTGTTTATCGACAAACGTAAATTGCCGATTGAAACCGAAGCCTATCTGACCCAGCTTAGCCGCATTGTTGCCCCCAACCTTATGGAAAGCACATTAACTGATCTGGCGGCGAAGGGTGCAAGCTTTATGCTTGATCCGGCCCTGGCCGCTGAAAAGCTGCAAATGCTGATTACTGAAAATGACGGCACCGTAATTGAAGGCACCGACCCTGCCCGCCTGCCGCGTGCGCTTAAAAACAATACAGAGCTTGATGGTTCACGCGCCGCCCATGAACGTGACGGCGTCGCAATGGTCAAATTTTTCACATGGCTGAGCAGCCAGCCTGCCGGCAGTGTGGATGAAATCAGCGCCGCCAAGCAGCTTGAAGCAAGCCGCACCACAGTGGGTGAAATGTTCCAAATGCCGCTTGCAGACCTGTCTTTTGACAGTATTTCCGGCGCAGGTCCGGATGGTGCAGTCATTCACTACCGCGTGAATACCGACACCAATCGCACGCTTAATGACGGTGAACTATATCTCATTGATTCCGGCGCTCAATATCGTGACGGAACCACTGATATTACCCGTACAGTTGCCATTGGCAAAGCCTCGGATATTGAGAAGAAAACCTTTACACTGGTGCTGAAAGGCATGATCGCATTGTCGCGGCTGCGGTTTCCGGTTGGTACCCGTGGTCAGGATATTGATGCCTTTGCCCGCGCCGCCTTATGGCAGCACGGCTTTGATTATGCACATGGCACCGGCCATGGCGTCGGCTCGTATCTTGCCGTACATGAAGGGCCACAAAGCATTTCCAAACGCGGAGCCCATGAGCTGAAAACCGGTATGATCATCTCTAATGAGCCGGGCTATTACCGTCCGGGCAAATTCGGTATCCGTATTGAAAATCTGATTGCTGTCAATGAGCCGCAAATGGTGGATGGCGGCGACATTGCCATGCATAGTTTTGAAACCCTGACCTTCTGCCCGATTGACCGCAAGCTGATTGATATCAGCCTGCTCAATCAAGACGAACTGTCATGGCTGAATGATTATCATGCGCAGACACGCGATAAATTGCTGCCACATTGCTCGGACGAAGAGCGTAATTGGCTTATAGAAGCCACGGAAGTGCTTTAACTCTCTGTTTCTATGTTTACGCATATTTAGAAAACCGCTTAACGTTCGTCTAGAGCGGGTAACGTTCAGGTTGGATCGCAGCGCTCGCTCTAGATTTTAGCTTTTTCGCATTGTCATATCTATCGAGTTGATTCAACTTGATAGTGAAATGCGCTAAATATGCTCTGAATAAATAAAAAAGCCGGCATAATCGCCGGCTTTTTTTGTTGTTACTTGTTTGTCTCAATATGGCACATAAGCACGCAACACAACGATCAGCAGCCCGCCGAAAATACACAGCGGAATAAGCCCGATACGGAATGCTACCAATGTACAGACCGCCAAGGTAACAAACTCTTTCCAGCCTGCATTGAAGGCAGAAGGCGCCACCAATGTGGTTAAAACTGCCGCAGGAACCGCATTCAACCCTGCCTCAACACGGTAATGCACCCGTGCAAATTGTGAGAGGATCAGGTGGCCGCCAATGCGGGTCAGATAAGTCAGAACTGCGGCACCAAAAATAATCCAGATTGTTGATGACATCACAGTACTTCCTCAGGCTTTTTAACCACAACATCGTCCAGCGTAATCACTGTTTCACGCCCGCTTGCAGGTTTGGCAATCAGCACTGCCACCGCAATACCGCCAATAGCACCAATACTCACATGCCATGGCGAGCCGATCAGAAAAAATGCTGCCACTGATGTGACCGAGCTTGCCAGCACAATCGGCAGCCAGTTGGTGCGCGAACGAAAGCCCATCACCAGACCGAGAAAGTAAATCGGCAGCAGCATATCCAGCCCGATTGCCTTCGGATCACCGATCATGCCGCCAAATGTAGCACCGAGATATGCTTCAAACACCCACATCAAATAGAGCGGCAGAGCCAGCCCCATATACCAGACAAAATTCACCGGTAATTTCTGCTCGGAGCGTTTTTCAGTCTCGGCATATTGCACATCGGTGAGAAAGAAAAAGGACACAATCTGCTGTAAAGGCGTGAAATGCCTGATCAGCCGCCCGGTGCCTGCCGAATAAAGAACATGTCGGAAATTCACGGCAAAGATAGATAGCAGGATCAGCCATGGCGCGACATGGTGGCCAAACAGCTCCATACCAACCAACTGGCTGGCACCGGCAAAAACTGCCGCGCTCATCAGCACTGATTCCCACACGTTAAAGCCGTTATCAACCGCAACCACACCAAACAGCAACCCGAATGGCGCACTTGCCAGCGTTACAGGTATGGCACGCTTACAACCATCTAAAAACAAAGCCACATTGCTGGGCACTGCGCAGGCACTATCCTGCGACAATCCATTTGGATTACATCCATCCATTATCATTACCAGTATTTGTAAGAATACAGCCTGTTGCTGCATCAATTATCTGAGGATGAACTAAAACAGAAAAACAATCCTGTTACCTCTGCTGGTTATGCATAGGCTGATGCGTAAAAGCAATCAAGCTACAGTGCCGTGAACAGCATCAAGGCACTGTTTAAATATTAATCCGCGCCGACAAGGGTGAACCACGCATCCTCGTCAATCACTTCAATATTAAACTCAGTGGCTTTAGCGAGCTTGGATCCTGCCCCCGGCCCTGCAACCACCAGATCTGTCTTTTTAGAAACTGATCCTGCCGTTTTTGCACCATAGCGCTCGGCCATAGCCTTCGCTTCATCCCGCGACATCCGCACCAATGAGCCGGTAAACACAATGGTTTTACCGGCAACCGGCGAACCGCTCACCACCTCATGCACCTCATCAAGCGGCTTAACCTCTGTCAGCAAAGCATTCAGCACTTCAATATTATGCGGCTCCTGATAAAAATCGACGATAGCCTCGGCCACAATCGTACCAATACCTTCCACATCGATTAATGTGCGCCATGCTTCATTGCCTTTGCTGCCTTTATCCTGCGGTACCAATGCAGCCAGCGCTGTTTGTGAAAATCGTTCATAAGAGCCAAATGCCCGTGCGAGTTTTTTCGCGTTCACTTCCCCGACATGGCGAATGCCGAGCCCGAATAAAAACCGGCTCAGGCTAATCTCGCGGCGCTCATTAATCGCGGCATAGAGCTTGCGAACCGAGGTGGCACCAAAACCGTCAATATTTTCCAGCTTTTTGAAGGCAGATGCCGCCTGTCGTTTTTCCAACGTAAAAATATCAGCTGGTGTGCGGATTTTTAAACTTTCATCTTCGGCATTGAAGAAAAACTCGACCTGCTTTTCGCCCAGCCCCTCAATGTCAAAAGCATTGCGCGAAACGAAATGGCGGATACGCTCCACGGCCTGCGCCGAGCAAACAAGGCCACCGGTACAGCGGCGCACAGCCTCGCCCTCTTCACGCACCGTATGGCTTCCGCAAACAGGGCAAAGACGCGGGAATTCATAAGCCACACTGCTTGCAGGTCGCTTATCCGGCACAATATCCACAATTTGCGGGATCACATCACCGGCACGCTGAATAATCACCGTATCGCCAACACGAATATCGCGCCCGTCGCGCAAAACATTACCTTTTTGATCACGCCCCAGAATATAATCTTCATTATGCAGCGTGGCATTGGTAACCACCACACCACCCACAGTGATCGGCTCCAGCCGTGCAACCGGCGTTAAAGCACCGGTACGACCAACCTGAATATCAATACCATTCAACACTGTGAAAGCACGCTCAGCCGGGAATTTATGCGCTATCGCCCAGCGCGGACTGCGCGAGATAAAGCCAAGACGCTGCTGCAATGCCAGATCATCAACTTTATAAACCACACCATCAATATCATAACCGAGCAAAGCCCGCTGCTCTTCAATCATATGGTAATGGGCAACCAGCTCCGGCACGCTCTCAAAGCGTCGCATCAACGGGTTGATGGTAAAGCCATAAGATTTAAACTTCTCAACCATGCCCATTTGGCTAGAGGCAGGCAGTTCACTCACCTCGCCCCATGCATAGGCAAAAAACCGCAAAACTCGGCTTGCTGTAATCTTACTATCCAATTGACGCAGTGACCCGGCAGCTGCATTACGCGGATTGGCGAAAACCGCTTTGCCGTCTTCCAGCTGCTTGGCGTTCAATGCCGCAAAATCCATATGGCTCATATAGACCTCGCCGCGCACTTCCAGCACATCCGGCACAGTTCCGTGCAGCACTTGCGGAATATCGGCAATGGTGCGGGCATTGTTGGTAACATTTTCACCAGTCGTGCCATCGCCGCGCGTGGCTGCACTCACCAGACGCCCCTGCTCGTAGCGCAGTGAAAGCGATAAACCGTCAATTTTAGGCTCGGCGGTTATACCCAGTGGTGAGCCCGGAAATAATTTTAGAAACCGGTAGATACGGCCAACAAACTCGCCGACATCCTCATCGCTGAAAGCATTATCCAGCGACAGCATCGGCACAGTATGTGTAATTTTGGAAAACTTTTCAGAGACCGCGGCGCCCACTTTTAAAGATGGCGAATCATCTCGGATCAGTTTGGGAAAACGCTGCTCAATGCCCTGATTACGGCGGCGCAGTGCATCATAATCTGCATCAGATATTGTTGGGGCATCTTGTGTGTTATAACGGAAATCATGCTCGGCAATGATTTTTGCCAAATGTTCAAGCTCAGCAATAGCCTGTTCTTCGCTTAAACTTTCAACACTGATTTCAGTCATAGTCACTCGTCTCCGTTTAGAAACTGACTATACCAAAAACCCGCGCGCAAAAAGCTGATTTAAGCAGTTAGTGCGCATTCCGAAAAAGTGAAACGCATTTAAGCTTAAAATACGCGTTACATCATGCCCAACAGAGAGTTTTCAATGTTGTAACCAGAGCGTTTTCCTTTTTATTGAAGCAGGAAAACCGGTTCCCATTTTTTCTGAGACTGCTCTAAAATTAAGAACTCTCTAATGCACCGTTTTCGCGCAGCAAACGCTCGGCGGCAGCGCGAGCCTCATCGGTTACACTGGCACCGGCCAGCATACGGGCAATTTCTTCCTGCCGTTCATTCACTTCCATCGTACGGATCGATGTGCGCATCTGATCGCTATCGCCTTGTGCTTTAGCAATCAGAAAATGCGTGGTCGCACGCGCTGCAACCTGCGGCGCATGGGTAACCGATAACACCTGTACATTGGCAGATAACCGCGCCAGACGCTGACCTATCGCATCAGCAACCGCGCCGCCAACACCTGTATCAATCTCGTCAAAAACCAGTGTCGGCGCTGAGCCGCGATCAGCAAGCGCCACTTTAAGTGCCAGCAAAAAGCGCGATAACTCACCGCCCGAGGCCACTTTCATCATTGGCCCTGCGCGTGTTCCCGGATTAGTACGCACCCAATATTCAACAATATCAATACCATCGCTACTGCGATTATCCGCATTTGTCTCAATATTGACGATAAACTCTGCACGCTCCAGCTTCAAAGCCGGCAATTCCTGCATCACTGCCTGTGTCAGGCTTTGTGCAATTTTAATGCGCTCGGATGACAATGCCAGCGCTGCAGCATCATAAATAACACGATTTTCCTGCGCCTGCTTTTCCAGCAGACCAAGCTTTTCCGCACCCGCATCAAGATCATGCAAATCAGCATCCATCTTGTCGCGTAATGCTGCGAGATTAGCCACTGGCACAGAATATTTACGCGAAGCTGCACGCAAGGCAAACAAACGCTCTTCAACCACTTCGAGTACACGCGGATCAAAATCAATCTCACGCATGGCAAAATCAATGCCGCTTTGCGCATCGCCCAAACGGTTCAAAGCCTCGTCAATCGCCTTAATCACCGGCTCCAATAAATGCGGCGCTTCCGGCATTTTGCGCTCAAGGCGGCGCACCAATGCAGCCAGCGTCGGCACCGGCGATTCATGGCCGGACAACAGATCATTAGCTTCACTGACATCAGATGCAATTTTCTCGGATTTCATCATCAGGCTGCGCTTTTCAGCCAGCTCGTCTTCTTCATCCTCTTGCGGGTCAAGCTTGGCTAATTCATCGGCTGATGCACGCAGATAATCAGCCTCACGCGCTGCAGCCTCAACCTTGGCGCGGTGTTTTACCAATGCTGTTTCGCTATCGCGCCATTGTTTATACACATGGCGTAGCTGCAAGGCCTGATTATCCAGCCCGCCAAATGCATCAAGTAATGTGCGATGTAAATCAGTATCAATCAGCGCGCGGTCATCATGCTGGCCATGTATCTCAACCAAAAACTTGCCAAGCTCGCGCAACAAGCCAACACTGGCAGCTTGATCATTGATGAAAACCTTTGAGCGACCATCACTATTTTGCAAACGGCGCAGAATAATATCGCCGTCATCATTGATTTCATTATTTTTGAGAAACTGGCGTGCCGGATGATTGATGCCAACATCAAATACCGCAATCACCTGCCCTTGCGCTGCACCATGGCGCACCAGTGATGCATCACCTCTGGCACCCAGCGCTAAAGACAAACTGTCAAGCAGAATAGATTTACCGGCGCCTGTCTCACCCGTAAGTACAGACAAGCCCTCCTGAAACTCGATATCGAGTTTTTCGATCAGAACAATATCGCGGATCGACAGTTGCGAAAGCATGGCTGCCTTTAATGCATTTTACAGTAAAACGGGCACATTTTATGTCATATAAATGCGGTTAAACAACAAAAGGCAGGGCGAACAGCAATAATCAGCATTACGCCCCGCACTCTTTTTTAGTCAGGCACCGCCGGTAATCAGCGAAGAGGCCTTTGAAAGCCACGAGCCTGTGTTTTCACGCGGCTGCAAACCACCGCCCTGCAGCAGCTTGTAAGAATCCTTATACCACTGGCTGTCCGGGAAGTTCTTGCCCAGCACTGCGGCTGCAGTCTGCGCTTCAGAAACCAGACCCAGTGCATAATAGGCTTCAACCAGACGCGCCAGAGCTTCTTCCACCTGACGGGTATTGGAATATTCCTCTACCACATTGCGGAAGCGCTTGATGGCACCCAGATATTCCTTGCGCTCAAGGTAGTAGCGGCCAACCTGCATATCCTTGCCGGCAAGCTGATCGCGGGCAAAACGGATTTTGGTTTTGGCATCTTCAACATATTCGGATTTAGGGAAGCGATCGATCACTTCCTGCATCGCAGAAATCGCACGGCGGCTTGCTGCCTGATCACGCGTAACATCCGGAATCTGGCGGAAATAGCTCAAGCCGATAATGTAATAAGCATAAGCAGATTCATTTGATGTAGGATAAAGCGTGTTATAGCGCTTGGCCATTGAAATGGCTTCTTCATAATTACCCTGACGGTAATTGGTGAATGCAGCCATAACCAGCGATTTACGCGCATATTCCGTATAAGGATGTTGGCGATCAATTGCCGCAAACTTTTTAGAGGCTTCAGCCAAACGGCCGGCCTCAAGATTGGCAAGACCTTCATTATAGAGCTTGTCAGCAGGATCAATGCTCTCAACATATTTGCTCAGGTCAACATCTTTATCACCCGATGCACAACCTGCGAGTGCCACAGTCAGCATAACACCACTAGCCGCCAGTGCCAGCCTTGTCATTTTACGAATTTGAGAACCCTCAGCATCCGTATTACGGGCCGCAGTATCTGGGAAAATAGAAATCGTCATGCTGTCTCCGGTCTTTCGGCAACACAAATCATGGGCAAATCATTCCTGTGTCAGAGGGTTCATAAACCATAGCTGAGAACAATCGGCAATGTTATTACAAGTTTATTCGCACTGCTTCGAGACTGCAATGCCTGACGGACGCCTCTTTTTTATAAAGAAAGCCTTCAAACAGCAAGTGCCATTACAGATGAACATCAAAAGCATGTGTTAAAGGCTCAATTGTGTCTGAGCAAATACACACCGCTGAGAATCAACCGCAAACATTTAACAGACTTCCAATCTATAATGATCGGGTTTATCGAGCAGTGCCTTTACCAGCGTTGCATTGAGCTTATGCCCGCCCCGATAGGAGCGAAAACAACCACGAAACGGATGCCCGGCCAAAGCCAGATCTCCGACGGAATCCAGCAATTTGTGACGCACAAATTCGTCAGGATAATATAACCCGTCAGGATTAATCACCGAACCGTCATCCCCGATAGCAATTGAATTTTGCAAAGACGAGCCAAGTGCCAGCCCCATTGCGCGCAGCTTTTCAACATCACGCATAAAGCCGAATGTCCGCGCCTTGGCAATCTCTTCACCAAAAACCTCTGCATCAAGCTCAAATGTAAAAGCCTGCTTGCCAATTGCTGCCACAGGAAAATCAATTTCAACCTCATAGCGCGTGCCGTTATACGGCACAAACTCTGCCCAGTTCTCGCCATCTTCAACCCTGACCGGTCTGTCAATCACCAGATATTGGCGTGGGGCATCCTGTTTCAGCAAACCCGCCTCACGAAACACCGTGATAAATTCAGCTGATCCACCGCCAAGAATTGGCACTTCCGGCCCGTCAATCTTGATGATAAGATTATCAATCTCCAGCGCGGTTAATGCCGCCATCAGATGCTCAATCGTACTGACACCAAAATCTGCAGGCCCGATTGATGTATTCAGCACTGTTGAGCCAAGCGCACTCGACAGTGCCGGAATTTCCTGCCGCCGTCCCGTCTCATCATGGCGGCAAAATACAATCCCGCTATTCACCACTGCCGGTTTGATCTGCAATGTTACCGGTTGACCGCCATGCACGCCAAATCCCGCCATCGAAAAAGCGCGATTAATGGTCTGCTGTGACTTATTCATGGGGGCCTGCCTGTCTAACTATCTATGTCTGTCATGATCATTGATTGAAGCTTAATAAATATAGTGTCTCTGCCGCACAAGGTGAATATTGGCATAGTCCTGCCTATGCTATTTTTCTATATTATTGGCATCGGAGCATCATAAATCGAATGCTATTTTCCAAACATACTCATTACTGCACTGATTTTCATATCTATTCATTCATCACAAAAACCAGAAAGCGAAAACAATCAATGATAAAAGACATTCTTAATGCCATTGTGTCCGATGATGACACATCATTTGAAGAGGTGCTTGAATTACTACTCTATTCAAAAAGAAATATTATACAAAATACCATTCCGCTTGTTAAGAACAAAAAACTACAGAGACCTGCACATTTAAGCGGGATTTATAAACTCAATAAAACCTGCACCTACTTCCTGACGAAAATGTCAGATAATTCGACCGCAATAGCCAATGGGCATTATATTTTTATCATTCCGGAAGCACAAAAAGACGCGATTTACTGCGCAAGATCATTGCAAAATGAGCAATATAGCTGGCATAATAGCGCAGACGGCCACACATCATTGAGCAACAGGCTTCCGGTTTGCTTTGCCGGCCAGCTTTATTTCACTCAAGGCAAGCTTGTTCACTGGAATAATGGCAGCGGACATTATTTACCAAAGCCCGAAGCGCGTTGTCATTTACTGCCTTATATCCGGCAATTACTGCCGGATGCGCTTTTTATGAATGTTCTGAGAGAGCCCGGAACAGCAACTCTAAGATGATAATTTCCACAAAAAAAACCGCGCCTGATAAGGCGCGGTATAATTTAAGCAAGGAACTTAGTATTTAGATCAGTTGGCCTGACGGCGCAGGAACGCCGGAATTTCAAGCTGATCATCTTCAGAAGCCATGCGCGGCTGTGCACGACCCTGATTATCAAGCTGGCCGTTGCGCGGTGCATAGATCGATGCATCCTGGGACAGCGGGCGACGCTGTTCAGGTGCACGGGCCTGCATTGGCGCAGCTGGCATTTCACGTTTCTGAGCTGGCTCAAGACGAGCAGTTGGCTGCTCTTCATCACGACGTGACAGGCTGGCTGTCAGACGACGCAACAGACCAAGCGGGCCGCGTTCTTCATGAGCAGGTGCCTGCTGCGGAGCCTGGGCCGGCGCACGACGAGCGTTCATTTCAGCCTGAACAGCTGGCGGAAAATCCGAAACGCTGGGCATACGTGGCGCCTGACGCTGCTGTGGAGCCAAAGACGGGTCCATATGCTGCTGTGGCTGGAACTGCGGCTGCGGTGCCAGACCTTGCGCCAGATTATGCGCGGCCTGCTGCTGCATTTGCGGCTGTACCGGTGCCTGCATCTGCGGACGCGGAGCCACCGGCTGCGGACGCATTTCCATCATATCCGGTGCAGGTGCCTGAAAAATACGGCTCTGCGGCTGGAAATTTGCATCATTGGAAGCGGCTGGCGGCGCATAAGAACGCTGCTCACCTTCACCCAGATGCAAGGACTGCTGGGCAACATGTTCAGCTGGCTTGTGCTGTGGTGCCAGAGGCTGCTGCTGGATCGGGGCTTGCGCTGCCGGCTGAACAGCTGGCTTTGCTACTGGCTTCACTGGTTGGCGAAATTCCAGCGGCGCAGGCGCCGCGTCTCCGATCTGCTTATCGATTCCGGTAGCGACGACAGAAACACGGATCACACCTTCGAGACCTTCATCGAAGGTCGCGCCGAGAATGATCATAGCATCCTGATCAACTTCTTCACGGATACGAGTAGCAGCTTCATCAACTTCAAACAATGTCATGTCACGGCCACCGGTGATCGAGATCAGCAGGCCGCGCGCACCGCGCATAGAGGTTTCATCCAGCAGCGGGTTGGCAATTGCAGCCTCAGCAGCAGCAATCGCACGGCCGTCGCCGGAAGCTTCACCGGTACCCATCATGGCTTTGCCCATTTCGCGCATTACGGAACGCACGTCAGCAAAATCAAGATTGATCAGACCTTCTTTGACCATAAGGTCAGTGATGCAGGCCACACCGGAATACAGAACCTGATCTGCCATCGCAAAAGCGTCGGCAAATGTGGTTTTATCATTGGCAATACGGAACAGGTTCTGGTTCGGAATGACGATCAGAGTATCAACATTCTTCTGCAGATCTTCGATACCCATATCCGCAGTTTTCATGCGGCGCTGGCCTTCGAAGTGGAAAGGCTTGGTGACAACACCAACGGTCAGAATACCTTTTTCGCGCGCAGCGCGGGCAACCACCGGCGCGGCACCGGTTCCTGTGCCACCACCCATACCGGCGGTTACAAAGCACATATGTGTGCCATTCAGGTGATCGTTAATTTCATCGATGCATTCTTCAGCAGCGGCACGGCCGACTTCTGGCTGGGAACCTGCGCCAAGACCTTCGGTCACGGCTGCACCCAACTGAATGATACGTTCGGACTTTGACATGGTCAGAGCCTGAGCATCGGTATTGGCCACAACAAAATTTACGCCGCGCAAACCGGCATTAATCATGTTGTTGACAGCATTACCGCCGCCACCGCCAACACCGAATACGGTGATCCGCGGCTTCAGCTCGGTGATATCCGGCTTTTGCAGATTAATTGTCATCAGTTTCGTTCCTTTTGCCTTTCACCGCTTCGCCGCCGCGGTGCCGTATTCTGTTTATTTTTATTCGTACTTTAAGGGAGCACCAAATACCCGCCGCTTTGAAATTATACTGTCGTTTACCATGATTTGGCAAAAAGCCCAGTATGTTCTCAGGCTCAAAATAAAAAATTTAAGCCCTTGTTTCAAAACCGCTTTCACTGAACAAAACGCATCAGAAAAGCAGTGGCATTCCCTGTATTAAAAACTTGTTTTCAGCCAGTGGCCGACCCGTGCAATACGCCCGCCCGTCCCGATAAGACGGCCGCTTGTTGCCGCTCGGATCGAGCGCTCTTCGATGCCTGCAACCTGCGGATAAATCAGCAGGCCTACTGTCGCCGAGAATGCCGAACCTTTTGCAGCGTCCGGCAGCCCCGCAATTCCCATAGGGCGCCCGATACGTACATTGCGCGCCAAAATCCGGCGTGCTACTTCCGGCATCCCTGCAAGCTGGCTTGCGCCGCCTGTCAACACAACACGCTTACCAACAATATGCCCCAAACCCGAAGCGTTGAGCCGGTCGCGAACCAGCTCCAGCGTTTCTTCTACGCGGGCACGAATAATACGGGTAAGTACTGAACGCGGATATTGGTTAGGCACATCACGGTCGTCGTCGCCGATTGGCGGCACGCTGATCAGATCGCGGTCATCGGCAGCGCTTGGCAGCGCCGAGCCATACATAACCTTAAGCCGTTCAGCATCTTCCATGCGGGTTGAGAACCCGCGTGCCACGTCCATTGTTACATGCATTCCGCCAATGGCAATGGCGTCCGCATGAATAAACTTACCCTCAGAAAATACAGAAATCGTTGTGGTTCCGCCGCCCATATCAATACAGGCCGCACCCATTTCCGCTTCATCATCAACCAGAGCTGCAAGACCGCTCGCATAAGGGGTTGCAACAATCGCCTCAACCGACAGATGGCAACGGTTAATGCACAGTTCCAGATTGCGCAAAGGTGCGCTGTCTGCGGTCAGAACATGCATATCAACGCCGAGTGTATCGCCGAGCATGCCCATCGGATCACGGATACCGCGCTCGCTATCGAGCGTATAACCAATCGGCAATGAGTGCACCAGATGACGCTCGGCCTGCAATGCCTGTTTGGCACCTGCGGCAAGCACACGGCGGATATCGGTATTTTCAACTTCATGCCCGCCAAGATCAATGCTGGCATTAAAAGTTTCGCTCTTCAGACGACCGGATGAAATATTAACGATCAGGCTTTCAACCGTCAGTCCGGCCATGCGTTCAGCGGCATCAACCGCCATACGAATGGACTGCTCGGCAGCATCCAGATCAATCACCACACCGGATTTAACACCGCGTGATTTCTGATAGCCGATACCCAGCACTTCCATACGATGGGTACGGCCTGGTAAAAACGCACTCTCATCCCGTGGACGCAGGCGTGCAATCACACAGGACACTTTTGAGGATCCGACATCAAGCACTGTCAGCAAACGCGTGCGACGGCCAGAGGATGCGGAACCGGAATTGTTTCTTGTACCCAGAATACTCATACGCGCCTACCTGCTGCCTTGGCAGCCTTTTCGCGAGCCTTCAACATTTTCTCACGACTTTCCATACCGGCTGGCGTGAGCTGCACGGTCACACGATCATCCAGCCGCATATCAAGACTGAGAATGTCCCGTCCGAAAATATCTTTCGTGCGCTGCAATGTTTCCACTTCAGCTAATGCGCGCTTCACATCCTGCTCCGGCAGAAGAACCCGCACACCATTATCAAACAGTAGATCCCAGCGGCGGTCGGAAACCCGCGCATAGGCACGCACTTTCGCCGCCAGATCAGGAAATGCAGCAACAGTCTCGATAAAAGCTTTACCACGACTTGAAGCTCCCTCACCCACCACCAAAGGCAGCGAAGTGTAGCGCGAGCCGCTCAACGGTACGATCGGCTTGCCTGCATCATCCACCAGCACCAGATCGGCGCCCGATTGCCAAACAGCAAATGCCTTGCGCTCCTGCAAAGAGACAACAACAGAACCCGGATAAACCTTACGGATTTCAACGCTGCTCACCCAAGGCAAAGTCTCAATCGCCTGACGGGCTTCATCAGCATTAAAACCGATCAGCGATGTTTCACCATCAAGGCCGAGCTTTTCGAGAATATCGATTTCAGAAGTTTCAACATTACCGGCAACAGTCACCTTCTCAATCGCAAAGCCGAAGGTAGAGGCAGTCGCTTTAATCACAGTATGCGTGTGATTACCCACAGCCATACCGTAGAGACCGGTGGCACTGAGAAAACCGATCATGCCCAGTGTACCGGCATGACGTGGAATCTTAACCCCGCCGCCAAACAGGCGCGTGGCAATACGGAATGGCTTGCGCAGAAAACGCGGAAGAACAAAAGCGCCATGCGCCGCTGATGTACGGGACATCATCGCATCACGATCACTTCTGTCAGATCTCGCTTTTATCGCATGCACGAGGCATCCTCCACCATCCAGCTCAACAACGCTCCGAATGAATACCCTTCAGCTTTGGCAATATCCGGAACCAGAGAGGTCGGCGTCATGCCAGGCTGCGTATTCACTTCAAGCCAGATCAGCTCGCCTTCTCCGCCGCTATTATCAGCATCAGAACCGGCTCTGCTCTCATCAAATCGGAAATCGGAACGACTCACGCCGCGACACCCGATTGCCTGATGTGCCTGAAGTGCCATTATTTGTATTTTTTGGTAAATATTTGGTGAAATTTTTGCAGGACATTCGTGTCTGGAGCCGCCATCTGCATATTTTGCGTCATAATCGTAGAAAGAATGTGCCAGCGGAATGATTTCACACACACCAAGCACGCGATCACCCATCACCGCACAGGTAAATTCACGTCCGGCAACATAATGCTCTACCATAACGGTATCGCCATATTTCCACTCATCCGAGCCAACAACCTGCGGCGGAGCGCTTTGCCCCTCGCGTACGATGACCACACCGAAGCTCGAACCTTCACGAACCGGCTTGACCACATAAGGCGGCTGCATCGGGTGAACTGACCCAATATCGAAACGGGTCATAATGCGGGAAGCGGCAACAGATACACCGGCAGCAGCAGCAACAAGCTTGGCGCGCCCCTTATCCATTGCCAATGCCGAAGCCATCACACCGGAATGCGTGTAAGGAATTTGCAAATATTCGAGAATACCCTGAATGGCGCCATCCTCACCGGCAGGACCATGCAGCGCATTAAAGGCAACATCAGGCTTGAGCTCGGACAAAACAGCAGCAACATCACGGCCAACATCAACGCGCGTCACACGATAGCCTTGCGCTTCCAGCTCAGCCGCACAAGCAGCACCGGAGGAAAGACTGACCGGACGCTCCGATGAAAACCCGCCCATCAAGACAGCAACATGCTTACCTGTCATTTTAATCATGTCCCCTCTGCCGGCAACGACAAAATACTTACTCATCTACACAAATTGCCACATATGAAGCAGCATACTAAAAATCGTCTGAACAACCTGAGATGCCGGTAAAACCCTATTTACGAACCGCCTGAATTCAGGCAATTCAAAAACACTCCGGCGGACACCATCCGCAGACACCAAAGGCAAAATTAACTTGCCGACTCAAATCACTAACGCTTGTTACCTATAAGAATCAGAGAGTTGATTCTATGGCAAGCCCTTACAGAATATTCCGACTCACCAAGCCGAATCAGCATCTGTTGAAAACCCCGATTTCATGAGCTTTTTCAGCAATTAATTGTCTCAAAAATATATTTTAGCAAAATACAAAGGTCAGACTCTTGACAGGTGCAAATCACCCCAAAATCTTGCCTGAACACCGTTTAAAAACAAATCACCACTGTGTTCTCGACCAAGAGAAAACAGTGGTGATTTTTGTCAATCCAAAGCTTTTAAACTACAGTCAAACTCACCGGCGATCATAAATCGCACGTAGCAGCAGACTTAATCCAGAAATTCTCTGACTTCACGGCCAGGCAAAAACTGACCAAGACGACGGATTTCCCAGTGCAGTTTGATACCGGAATTGGCGCGCACTTTATTGCGTACTGTCTCGCCCAGCAATTCAAGGTCATAACCGGTAGCATTATCGCCATTGATCATAAAATTGCAGTGCATGGTCGACATATGCGCACCGCCAACACTCAGTCCGCGGCAACCGGCTTTATCAATCTCTTTCCATGATGATGTGCCTTCAGGATTTTTGAAGGTTGAGCCACCGGTTTTCTCACGGATCGGCTGCACAGTCTCACGGTGATTTTGCACTTCATCCATAGCAGCACGAATGGCTGCCGCGTCACCGCGCGGCCCTTCAAACAATGCACTGGTGAAAATCAGCTCTTTGGGCGCAGAACAATGGCGATAAGCATAGCCCATATCCGCATTGCTCAAAATATGCAGCTTGCCCTGACGGTCAAGCGCACGCACTTCTACCACACGCTCGCAGGTTTCTGTGCCATTGGCACCGGCATTCATACGCAGCGCACCGCCAATACCACCCGGAATACCATGATAGAAATGAAAGCCGGCAATTTCAGCCTCCAGAGCCGCGGCAGCCACACGCTTATCCGGCGTCGCCGTACCGGCGCGCAGACGCGTTTCAGATACCCGCTCAACCTCACCGAAGCCTTTGGCCGACAACCGCACCACAAAGCCACCGATGCCGCCCTCACGCACCAGAAGATTGGAGCCGATACCAACAGTCATCACCGGAATGTCTGCCGGTACATTTTTCAAGAACTCTGCCAGATCATCTTCATCGGCTGGCTGAAACAACACTTCAGCAGGTCCACCGGCTCGGAACCATGTAATTTTATCCATACCGGAATTTGGCGTTAAGCGCCCGCGAACATTGGCTAAAGGTGCCTCAAGCTGCTTCAACAATGCTTCACCGTCGAGTTCTCTGTAAGCCATCAGTTTGAACTCACTTCATTTAGCTGCGCAGGCTGCGTGTCAGTCCCAAGCTGCTCAGGCAGCGTGTAAGCCCCCAGCTGCGCAGGCAGCGTGTAAGCCCATTGCGTGATATTTCCGGCTCCGAGAAATACGACAAAATCGCCCTCGCTAGCCAGCTCGGCAATAATGGCAGGCAATTGCGCCGGATCTACAAGATAGCGCGCATCGCGGTGGCCGGCGGTTTTGATCTTGCTGACCAGCGTTTCAGATGTCACGCCTTCAATCGGCTCTTCACCGGCCGTATAGACCGGTGCAATCAGCACAGTATCGGCATCATTGAAACAATTGCCAAAATCATCAAACAGGCTCGCCAGTCTCGTAAAGCGGTGTGGCTGGGCAATGGCAATCACCCGTCCTGCTGCGGCTTCACGCGCGGCGCTCAATACGGCTTTGATTTCAACCGGATGGTGGCCGTAATCATCAAAAATCTCAACGCCATTCCATGATCCGGTATGGGTGAAACGACGTTTAACACCACCAAAGCCGGAAACACCGCTGCGGATATTCTCTGGGCTCAGGCCAAGTTCATGGGCAACGGCAATCGCTGCGGTAACATTGGAAACATTGTGTCGGCCTGGCATTGGCAGACGAAGATCTTTTATTTCAACAGTTTCACCACCGCGATTGCGGATTTCCACATCAAAAACCGAAACCGCTCCATCCATATGGTGATTGGAAAAACGCACATCAGCCTGAGGGTTTTCACCATAAGTAATCACGCGGCGATCTTCGATACGGCTGACAAGCGCCTGCACTTCCGGATGATCAAGACACATGACGCCGAAACCATAGAAGGGCACATTTTCTACAAACTGGCGGAATGCGGCGCGTACATTGTCGAATGAGCCGTAATGATCAAGATGCTCCGGATCAATATTGGTGATGACCGCAATATCCGCAGGCAATTTCAGAAAAGTACCGTCACTCTCATCAGCCTCAACAACCATCCATTCACCGGCGCCCATACGGGCATTGGTGCCATAGGCATTGATGATACCGCCATTAATAACGGTCGGGTCAAGATTGCCAGCCTCGAGCAAGGCTGCGACCATGGATGTGGTTGTGGTTTTGCCATGCGTACCACCAATCGCAATGGCTTGGCGGAAACGCATCAGCTCGGCCAGCATTTCAGCACGGCGCACGATCGGCAGCAGGTTTTCCCGCGCCTCAACCAGTTCCGGATTGTTCGGACGGATCGCAGTTGAAACCACGACAACATCAGCCTTACCAATATTTTCAGCTTTATGGCCGACAAAAACTTCAATACCCTTATCACGCAGACGCTGCACATTAGCGCCATCAGCCTGATCAGACCCCTGAACTTTATAACCAAGATTATGCAGCACTTCTGCAATACCGCTCATGCCAATGCCGCCGATCCCGATAAAATGGACCAGACCGATATTCAGGGGCATTTTCATGCGCGTTTTCCTTCTTTGTAATCAGAAACAGATAATCCTGCTGCAATAGCTTGCGAAAGTTCTGCAAGCAACCGTGTTGCATCAACGCGGCCGACACTTTTTGCATGTCCGGCCATTTCCACCAGTCTTTGCGGCTCATTGAGTGCCGCACTCAAAATCTGCGCCAGTTTTTCAGGCTTCAGCTCTGCCTGACGGATAACCTCTCCGCCACCCGCTTTTGCCAGCGCCTGCGCATTGGCTGCCTGATCATGATCAAGCGCAAAGGGAAACGGCACCAGAATACTCGGACGGCCAATGGCTGCAATTTCAGACACTGTTGAGGCACCGGAGCGCGACATCACAAAATGCGCCTGCGCTATCAGTTCCGGCATAGCGCTGAAAAACGGCGCCACTTGCGCCGGCACACCAAGCTTCTCATAGGCTTTGCGGCAAAGCGCTTCATCTTCAGGGCGCGCCTGCTGGGTAATCTGCAAACGGGTACGCTCTGTGTCACCCAGCAACGCAACGGCTGCAGGCACCACGGTTGAAAAATACTGGGCACCCTGACTACCGCCAAACACAAGCAGGCGAAAAACATCCGGCGCAATCGACGGCTGATAGCTGATACCGGTTTGCGCCAGCACGCTCGGACGCACCGGATTGCCGGTAATCACCGTTTTGGCGGCAAAGCTGCCGCTATCTGCGGCAAGAAAACCGCCGGCGATCGCGCTCACCCGTGAAGCAAGCCCCTTATTGGCACGCCCCATCACCGCATTCTGCTCGTGGATCAGCGTGGGTATTCCCATACGGGTCGCAGCATAGAGCGGCGGCAAAGTCGGATAACCGCCAAAGCCTGCAACAAGCTTCGGCTTCAACCGACGAAACAGCTTGCGGCAATCAAGATTGCCCTGCCAAAGCGTGTAAAATGTTTTAGCCAATGCGACCGGATTTTTGCCAGCTATAGTTGCCGAGCGCACCACATGCACATGGCCCTCATCAAATCCCGAAACAAAACGCTGCGCACGCGCGTCTGTTACCAAATGAACATCATAGCCGTTCTGTGTCAGCTCATGCGCCAGCGCCTCAGCCGGAAACAAATGCCCGCCTGTACCGCCTGCCGCTAAAACGATCACGTCTTTTGTCATTGTCTTCCGATCTTTGCCTGCGCATATGTCAGATCAAACACGTTTTAAAATCTGAACAGCGCGCAGGGTTTTATAATTGTGGAATACGTTCGCCGACGCCCTTGCCTGCAGTTCTGAGCGTGGCAGACATCCGTCGCTCAGGACTGTGACGGGTTAATGCCAGCAAAATCCCCATAGTAATGGCAATCGCCACCAATGATGAACCACCATAAGAAATAAACGGCAAGGTCATACCCTTGGCCGGCATCAGATGCAAATTCACTGCCATATTAATAATCGACTGAAAGCCGAACAGGATCACAATACCGGAAATTGCCAGCCGCGTGAAAGCATCACGCTCTTTCATCGCCACGGCTAATCCGCGAATAACGATAAATGCAAAGAGCAGCATAATCAGCAGGCATAAAATAATGCCGTATTCCTCTGCGGCAACAGAGAAAATAAAATCCGTATGGCTATCAGGAATAATACGCTTAATCGTGCCTTCACCTGGGCCTTGTCCGAACCAGCCACCGCTGATGATAGCCTCACGCCCACTATCGACCTGAAACGTATCACCCTCGCCGGTCATAAACCGGTCAATACGTCCGGCCACATGCGGAAAAAACGTATAGGCGCTTAAACCGCCAACCACAGCCACACCGCCCAGCACAATAATCCACATCCATGGCATACCTGCCAGAAAAAACATTGCGCCCCAGCTTACAGCTGTCAGCGTAGTCTGACCAAAATCCGGCTGTGCCATCAACAGCGCGGCAACCATACCAAACAGCAGCATCGCCAGAAAATTGCCCGGAATATCGGCATTGCGCTCCTGCTCAGAAAATAGCCAGGCGCAGATCACCACAAAAGCAGGTTTCATAAATTCTGACGGCTGAATGGAAATACCTGCCAGCGAAACCCAGCGCCGTGCGCCTTTAACCTCAATACCGAAAAACAGTGCCGCAACCATCAGGATCAGTGAAATTATAAGCAAAATCAATGCGCCGCGTCGTACCAAACGCGGGCTGAGAAAAGATATGCCGATCATAACAACCAGTGCGGGGATCATAAAAACAATCTGGCGTTCAACAAAATGGAAACTATCGAGGCCAATACGCTCGGCAACCGCAGGACTTGCCGCATAAGACAGCAAAATACCAAGCCCCATCAACGCCAGACAGGCTGCTAGAAAATAACGGTCAATTGTCCACCACCAATTGGCAACAGCACCCCGGTCTACGCGGCTAACCATCAGTCGGCACTCCCTATCGGCTTAAATCCTGCAAGCGTCATGACCTTATCACGAAATGCTGATCCGCGTTTTTCGAAATTCGGGTATTGATCAAAACTGGCACAAGCAGGCGATAGCAGTACCACCGGTTCCTCACCTTTATCTTGGCCCGCATCATGGGCCGCATGCTCAACCGCCGCATCCAGCGTATGGCTGATTTCAAACGGCACATCGCTGCCCAGCGTTGCAGCAAATTGCGCTGCTGCTTCGCCGATCAGATAGGCTTTGGTAATCCGCGGAAAAAATGCGTGTAAACTCTCAATACCACCACTTTTCGGCAAGCCGCCAACAATCCAGTACACCTTGTCAAAAGATGACAAGGCCGGTGCTGTCGCCTCGGCATTGGTCGCTTTTGAATCATTGATAAACAGGGTTTTCCCCGCATGGCCAACCTGCTCCATGCGATGCGCAAGCCCCGGAAAACTGCGCAAACCTGCTGTAATTTCCGCAAGGCTCAATCCGACCGTCAAACAGGCCGCAATGGCTGCCAGTGCATTTTGCGCATTATGCGCACCACGCAAAGAGCCGATGCCGTCAAGCGACAATAGCAATGTCGCCTGCCCTTGTTCAGCTTGAAAAACATTCGCACCTTGCGCATAAAAACCGTTGGCAAGAACCTGATCTTTTGAAAAGCGGATCAGTTTTTTGCCTTTCGCCTCAAGCCGGTCGGCAATGGCAATGCAATACGCGTCATCAACCGCCACAATTGCCGTATCGCTACCTGCAACCAGAAGTTCTTTGATCGCGGCATAGCGCTCCATCGAGCCGTGTCGATCAAGATGATCGGGCGTCAAATTAAGCAGAATGCCTGCGGTTGGGTTGAGCGATGGTGCCAGATCAATCTGATAGGAAGAACATTCAACCACATAATTGCGCGCGTCTACCGGAGGCTCCAGTGACATAACAGCCGTGCCGATATTACCGCCAAGCTGCATATCGCGGCCTGAGACCTTGATAATATGGGCAATCAAAGCGGTTGTGGTGGATTTTCCATTGGTGCCGGTAATAGCAATAAACGGGCAATTTGCACCGCTATAATTACGCTCACGACAGAACAGTTCCACATCGCCAATAACCGGCACATGCGCCTGATGCGCCAGATCAACACTCCAATGCGGCTTGGGGTGGGTAAGCGGCACACCGGGCGACAGCACAAAATCTGTAAAGCCTGCCCAATCCGCCTCGCGCAGATCCTGAACCGCAATACCACAGGCAACCGCACGCGCCACACTGTCCGGATTATCATCCCACGCCACCAGCCGCGCGCCACCGGCGATCATGGCTTGTGCGGTTGCAATACCGGAACCGCCAAGGCCAAACAGCGCAACAACCTTATCTTTCAGGGTCAGGGTCGGAATCATAATCGGGTGCCTATCAAAGACGTATTACAAATACATAATTTAACCCGAAAAGATGAATAACTTTTCGGGTTCAGTCTTAACGCAACTTCAAAGTTGAAAGACCGATCATCGCCAGAATAATCGCAATGATCCAGAAGCGGATAACGATCTGACTTTCTGTCCAGCCTTTTTTCTCAAAATGGTGATGAATAGGCGCCATCAGAAACACGCGCTTGCCGGTCATTTTAAACCAGCCAACCTGAATAATAACCGACAATGCCTCCATCACGAACAGCCCGCCGATAATCGCCAGAACGATCTCATGCTTGGTCGCAACAGCAACTGCGCCCAGCATACCGCCCAGCGCCAATGATCCGGTATCACCCATAAAAATCGCAGCAGGCGGCGCATTGAACCACAAGAAGCCAAGCCCTGCACCAATCACCGCGCCCAGAATAACCGCTAATTCACCAGTGCCCGGCACAAAGTGAATCTGCAGATAATCTGCGAAAATCGCATTACCGGAAAGATAGGCTATAAAGCCGAAAGAGGCTGCTGCCACCATCACCGGCACAATCGCCAGACCGTCAAGACCGTCGGTAAAGTTAACCGCATTACCCGAACCAACCATGACAAAAGCTGCAAACGGAATGAAGAACCAGCTGAGATCGATCAGCATGCCTTTAAGAAAAGGAAATGTCAGCGAAGATGAAAACGGCTCTTGTCCTGTGCGCATAATCACAAATGCAGCCACGGCAGCGATAATGAATTCAAGGCCAAGACGCGCTTTACCTGAAAAGCCTTTATCAGACTGTTTGGTAACCTTCAGATAATCATCATAAAATCCAATAGCGCCGAAGCCGATAGTGACCAGCAACACCACCCACACATAAACGCTTTTAAGATTGCCCCACAGCATGACCGAGGCCAGCGTGCCAAACAAAATCATCAGCCCGCCCATGGTTGGCGTACCGGCTTTTTTAAAGTGAGTCTGCGGGCCGTCGGCACGAATAGGCTGGCCGCGCCCCTGACGCACACGCAAACTGTCGATAATCCGTGGCCCGAGTAAAAATACCAGCAAGGCTGATGTAATTAACGCACCGCCGGTGCGGAAGGTTATATAGCGGAACACGTTAAAAAACGACAGATGATCCGCAGCACTGGCTAATAACATCAGCATCGGGTGAATGCCCTTCAGGTCAGTATCGACGCTTTAAAACCGGCATTACTTTGCAATACCTTGTTCAGCGCCTATTATTGTTTTGCAATCATTCAAGATTGTAGATGATAGAACCGGCTTTATGAAAAAATCACAAAACCGGCATAATTATTCTGCGCCTTCTGCAGCGACATATTTCTTCAGCAATGCTTGCACAATTTTTACAAAGCCGATCGATTTGGACGATTTGATCATCACTACATCTCCGGGACGCACTGCTTTGACTACAAGTGGCAGTAGTTCGTCAACGGTTTCCCGATACTCAACGTGAATTTCCGTCGGCATTGCAGATTTCAGGGCACTCATATGCGCGCCGCCGATAAACAGCATATTCACATGCGCATCCACAATCGGGCGTGCCAGATCACCATGCAATTTAGAAGACTGCTTGCCAAGCTCCAGCATATCGCCAAGTATGGCAATGCGTCTTCCGGCTTCAGGGCGCTCGCCCTGCGGCTCTGTTACTTCCAGCAAGGAGAGCGCAGCACGCATTGAAGCAGGATTGGCATTATAGCTTTCATCAATCAGCGTGAATGTGCCCTCACCGATGCGCAAACGATATTGCGCACCGCGTCCAGCCTCTGCCTGCAAATTGGCTAGCGCCAACACAACCTTGGTAAGATCAGCTCCTGCAAGATGCGCCGCGCCCATAACCGCGAGCATATTCTGCACCATATGTCGGCCCGGCGCGCTGATTTTAACGGCAGCCTCCTGACCGGCCAAAGAGGCTGTGATGCAGGAGCAATCCGATTTCAGCACCATATCGCGCAGCCGGTAAGTGGCACGGGCATTTTCGCCAAAAGTCACAATATGCTCAACGCCTGCTTCAACCGCCAGAGTTTCAAGCTGCTTAAAGCGCTTATCATCACGGTTTAAAAGCGCGTAACCACCGGGCAACAGACCTTCAAATATCTCGGCTTTGGCAACCGCAATCTCTTCCAAATTAGCAAAATGCCCCAGATGTGCCGGTGCAATCAAGGTTATCACCGCAATATGCGGCTGTACCATTTTCACTAATGGGCGAATTTCGTCATGATGGTTCATACCAATTTCAAACACACCATAATCAGCATCTTCAGGCATCCGCGCCAATGTCAGCGGCACACCCCAGTGATTATTGAACGATGCAGCCGAGGCATGCACCTTACCGCATGGGCTAAGCACATGGCGCAATGCTTCTTTGGTCGTGGTTTTACCCACCGAGCCGGTCACTGCAATGATTTGTGCTTTGGAACGGGCACGCGAGGCAATGCCAAGACGGGTCAATGCCGCCAGCACATCATCAACCACAATCATCGGCACCTGCATTTTACCCAATGCAGGCAGGCGTGCTTCCGTTACCACCATTAATCCCGCGCCGGCAGCCATAGCCGCCGTTGCAAAATCATGGCCGTCAAAAACATCGCCTTTAATGGCAAAGAAAGCTTCGCCTTTTCGTAAAGAGCGGGAATCGATTGAAATACCGGTAATACCGACAGGGAGCTGACCAACAGGCCGCCCCTCCATCGCTTTTACCATATCAGCCGATTTCCATAAGATATCATTCATTTAAAACGCGCCTCAAGCGAGCGGGCAACTTCGGCATGATCAGAGAATGGCAGCGTCACACCATTGATGGTCTGCCCCTCTTCATGCCCCTTGCCCGCGATAATAATGGTATCGCCCGCATCAGCCATCAACACCGCATGGCGGATAGCTTCGTGGCGATCACTGATTTCTATTGCACCCGCAGTTGCGGTCATGATCTCTGCACGGATTGTTGCCGGTACTTCTGACCGCGGATTATCGTCGGTCACAATAACCACATCAGCCAGACGGGTCGCAATTTCACCCATGATCGGGCGCTTACCCTTATCACGGTCGCCACCACAACCAAACACCACAATCACCCGTCCGGTCGTAAAAGGCCGCACAGATGTCAGCACATTCTCCAATGCATCCGGCTTATGTGCATAATCCACATAGATCGGCGCCCCGTTTTCTGTAGAGCCAACCAGATCAAGACGACCCGGCGCACCTTTCAAACGCTCCAGCGCACGAAAAGCGGCATCGGCAGGCACACCGGAGACCAGCGCCAGCCCCGCTGCAACCAGCGCATTGGAAACCTGAAAATCACCAGCCAGCGGCAAAGTCACTTCATAAATTTTGCCATCATGATGCAATTCAATATGCTGGCGGTGGCGCTCATGCTCAACACGCTTCAATGTGATGAAATCGCCTTTGCGCCCGACTGTCTTAACGTCACAGCCGGCATTTCTCGCCGCTTCTATAGCCTGCGCAGAATAAATATCATCGGCAAATATAATAGCCGGTGCGCCCTTCGGCAGCAGCGTATCAAACAGCCGCATTTTAGCATTGAGGTAATCTTCAACGGTTGGATGGTAATCCATGTGATCACGACCAAGATTGGTGAAGGCACCCGCCGTCAGCTTCACACCATCAAGGCGGCGCTGATCAAGACCATGTGAAGAAGCTTCCATACAGGCATGGGTTACGCCCTCATCACTGAGCTCTGCCAGAACTTTTTGCAGCTCAACCGGATCCGGCGTGGTCAATGAACCATAATCATTGCGCGTAGGTGAAAACACACCGGTGGTGCCAATGCTTGCTGCCGCAAATCCGGCATAGGCCCAGATTTGCTGGGTAAAGGCTGCAACCGATGTTTTGCCGCTGGTACCGGTCACTGCAGTAATGATCTGCGGCTGCCTGCCATAAAACTCTGCGGCAATCATTGCCAAAGCATGACGCGGATCATGGCTGCGCAAAACTGGCACAGTTATCTGGCTCGCATCCATGTCTTCATCAGCCAATATGGCAGCAGCGCCGCGCTTGACAGCATCAGCAGCATAGGCTGAGCCATCATTTTTCACGCCTTTAAGCGCGGCAAACAAGGTGCCTTTTTCAACGGTTCGGGAATCGGAGCTGACACCTGAAATATCGATCTCCGCTACAGAGCTTGCGATATCATTCACGAAGGCGGCGATGTTTTTAAGTTTCATTCCGTTTCAGATCCCGATTTTGAACTTAGTCTCGGCGGCTGTGCCTATGGATAGTTTAAGCTAACGCATATAGCCGCAATTCGCATTGTTTTCACTCATTTTCAAAGGCAGCAAGAATTGGCGGCGTTTCTTTAGCGAAATCTGGCGACACACCTAAAAATGAGGCTGACCGGCGAATGATATTTGCAACCATTGGGGCAGCGTTCATCCCTGCAGTAGCAGAAATTTTACCCTCCTCAGGTTTTGGCTCATCAATAATGGTCAAAACAATATAAGTCGGGTCATCCATCGGAAAAGCTGCAATAAAAGCATTAAATCGCACATCTTTAGAATAGCGGCCATTAATCACTTTTTCCGCAGTACCGGTTTTACCACCAACACGATAGCCTTTAACTTCAGCGCGGCGCCCCGAACCGGTTTCACCATTCAAGCGATACAGATAACGCATATCCTGACTGGTTTTTGGATTAAGCACCTGTACCGCAACCTCATTGGCCTCCGATTCAGTACGCGGTTTAAAAGTCGGCGGAATGAGCTTACCGCCATTCATCAATGCCGCAGCCGCAACAGCTGTTTGCAATGGTGTGGTCATCATACCATGACCAAAGGAAATGGTGATTGAATGCACTTTTTTCCAAACGCGCGGCTCAACCGGACGTGCCACTTCCGGCAGCTCGGTCTGCATACGGTCAAGCAAACCCATTTTTTTCAAAAAAGCCCGATGACCTTCAATACCGATGGCATCTGCTTCCTTACCCGAACCGATATTGGAGGAGTAAACAAATACTTCTGCCAGTGTCAGCCAGCGTGCCTTACCATGAAAGTCACGAATTGTCTGGCGGCCAATGGTGATTGGACGGGTCGCATCAAATTTGCTCTCTAAGTTGAACTTGCCGGAATCCAACGCCATTGCGGTGGTAAAGCTCTTGATTGTAGAGCCCATTTCATAAGTACCGGCAGACATCCGGTTCAATCGGTCTTTTTCCAGCGCATTAAACGGATTGTTCGGATCAAAATCCGGTACCGAGGCCATCGCCACGACTTCACCGGTTTTAACATTAAGCACAACAGCACCCGCCGCAATTGCGCGGTACTTCTCAACCGCGCGCACCAGCTCATCACGCATAATATGCTGCACACGCAGATCGATAGAAAGACGGAACGGTTCGAGATTATCCGGCTGTGCAAGCCCCGCCTGCCGCAAGTCACTCAAGCCCTGCCCGTCAATATATTTTTCCATACCGGCAATGCCCTGATTGTCGATATTAACCAGACCAAGAATATGTGAGGCCGTTGGCCCACCGGGATAAAAACGGGACTTTTCAGTACGGAAGCCGATGCCCGGCACGCCAAGCGCCATGATCTGGCTCTGCTGGCGCGGGGTCAGGCCACGCTGGATCCATACAAATCCCGCACCGCTTTTCAGCTTGCGATAGGTGCTTTCCCAGTCAAGATTAGGCAATACTGTTGCCAGCAGCTCCAGCGTTTCATCCGGATCAGCAATTTTCTTTGGTTCAGCATAGAGCGAAGCGGTTTTGATATCTGTGGCCAGAACCTCGCCGTTGCGATCAAGGATATCAGGACGCGAGGCCAGCGTGCTCGCAGCACCCGCACGATAGCTTTCTTCATTACCGCCCTGCATACCGTAATAAACCAGCCGTCCGCCGATCACCGCATAAATGCCAATAAAACAGGTCATTGCCATAAACAAACGGTTACGTGCGCGGTTACCGTGCTTTTTACGGTTACCGGCAAAGGCGACATTGTTATTCAGTGGTGATGTGGCAATGCCGCCCTCATCACTGAGCGCGGCGCTGCCAAATTCCGGTGCCTGTCCAAGGACAGGTGCCTCATCATTCAAAGACGGTTTTTTATTGTTACGACGGAACCAGCCGGTTTTATTGCTCATGGCCGCACTCCCGGAATAACAATGCGCATCGGTGCCGCATTCGAAGATGCATTCTGCATTGAAGTGCCGGATGCAATACTGCCGGTGCTCAGCGGATCAACCGAGGCAACCAGATCGCTCGTGCTGCCGATCAGCTTTTCAATATCATCCGCCTGTTTCATCGGAATATCATCAAACAGCGTAATTTGCGTTACATCGACCGGCTCCAGCTTAAGCTGTTCTTTATAAACATCTGCCAGACGCTGCAAACGGTTGGGCTGTGTCATCAGGCTCCAATCCGCGCGTAACAGGCTGATCGTGTCTTTTTCAAACGCGATCTGACGTTGGATTTTTCTGATCTCAACAACCTGTTTTTCAGCATCATGCTTGATTTTATAGGTCACGGTTGCCGCCACCAGCATCACTGCGATCAGTATAATATCGATTGTTCGCAGCATGATTATTTCCACTTCACTTCGTCTGTTTCGGGAAGGTTCGGTAAGGTCGGCAATCCAAAAATACTATAATCAGGTTTCAACGGCGGATGCTCGGTGCGGATGCCGGCACGCAATTTTGCCGAACGCGAACGCGGATTGCGCGCTTCTTCCTGTTCACTTGCTCCCACAGCGCCTTTAACTGCGAGCGTGAAACTGCCGTGGCGCATATGCGCTTCCGGCAAATGCCGTGACCCACTGCCACCGCCGACACGATCAGCAAAAAACCGTTTTACAATGCGATCTTCCAAGGAATGGAAGGTTACCACAACCAAACGCCCGCCCGGCAAAAGCGCGTTTTCCGCAGCAATCAATGCACGGGCAAGTTCACCTAACTCATCATTCACATAAATACGCAGCGCCTGAAACACCCGCGTTGCCGGATGGATGCGATCTTTCGGGTGGCGACCGATCAGCATCTCCACAGCACTGGCAAGATCACGGGTACGGGTAAAAGGCTCACCCTCACGGCGCTTGGCAATCATACGGGCAATGCGCCCTGCATGGCGCTCTTCACCAAGAAAATTAAAAATACGTGCCAGATCACCAATCTTATATTGGTTGACCACATCAGCAGCACTCAAACCATGCGAAGACATGCGCATGTCCAGCGGACCGTCTTTCTGAAAAGAAAAGCCGCGATCTGCTTCGTCAATTTGCATGGATGAAACACCGATATCCAGCACCACACCATCAGGCTTCACATCGCTCAGCACGTCTTCCATTTGTGAAAAACGCGCCTGCACCAAACGCAAACGCCCCTGAAACTCTTCAACCATCGCTTGGCCTGCAGCAATGGCATTAGGGTCGCGGTCAATGGCCAAAACATCAGCACCGGATTTGAGAATGCGGCGTGTATAGCCGCCGGCACCAAATGTGCCGTCAACAAACAGCTTGCCGGCCTCAGGCTGTAATGCACTGGCAACTTCTTCAAGCAGTACCGGAATGTGGCGGGAATAGTCTTCACCGCCTGCGGTGTGATCAGAACCACTCTCAGCATCTGTTATTGTAAGTGTGTGTGGCTCTGTCATTGTTTCGTCCCCTTCAGGCTCTGCATCAAACCGGCAAGCTTTTGTTTCAGTGCTTGTCGGCTCTGTAGCCAACTCTCTGGCCAATTTTTTGACACGCGAGCGGTATTTACGCAGTTGCAAATGTCAGCACCTTGCATTTCGACTGTCATTTTGTTTTGAGCAAAATGCAGATCAAAATAAGCGGCAACTGAATATCGTCTGGACGCAACAAATTGCATTAAGAAATACCATCGGGGTAATGTAAGCGTCAACGGCAAGATCTGAAACCGGATAACCGGCTCCGCAACCCGTTTTCATGCTATTTTAGCCCATTTCACATTGTGTTTTTGAACCTTACGCAACCGGCCGGAAACGTAACGTTCAAGTTAAATTTATCCAATATTAATATTAAGGAAGGGTTATTATGCGGGTGCAGTCAGCATTTATCCTGCACTGAAAGCCATATTCAGCCGTTGTTTTTTCTTCACATAACAGAGCATGCTGAAATAAAACGGCATAAAACCGCAAAAGCCGGTTCTTCAACCGCCTTTAAACTGTATTTGCAACCGGAACAGAAGTGTCAGCCGGTCTGTAAGCCGGGTTCTGTATGGCCGCACTGTTACCAGTGCGACGCGGCAGCCATTCATCTGGGACGGGTGTTACCACCCGCCTCTTGCAACCCACCCGGACGGCTGATCCGGAAACTGATTATCAGACCGAAGCCTGATGCGCCGTCCCTATTCGGTCTTGCTCCCGATGGGGTTTACCATGCCACTCCCGTTGCCGGCAGCGCGGTGGGCTCTTACCCCACCCTTTCACCCTTACCTGCGCAATTACCCCTAAGGGTAAAAAGCAGGCGGTCTGCTCTCTGTTGCACTTTCCCTAAGGTCACCCTCGCCGGGCGTTACCCGGCATCGTGTTTCCATGGAGCCCGGACTTTCCTCACCTGTCACCTTTCGGCATTAACAAGCGCGGCTGCCCGACCGGCTGACAAGGGTCTATAGGCCGGTTCGGTTGCAAAACGCAATAAAAAAGCCGCTCTTCGATTACCGAAAGGCGGCTTTTGATGTTGGACGTTCAAACCTGCACCTTACGGAGAAAGTTTTAGAAGGAAGCTATCACAAGGCTTGGCTGAGAGAGCTTGCCCCCCCGAGGCTTTGCCGAGAGAATCCAACCACAGGCGTTGCCGAGAGAATCCAACCAAAGGCGTTGCCGAGAGAGCGCAAACAAAGCAAGGCTTTGCAAATTCTAGAACGAAGCCATATAGGTTTTTACATTGCTGCAATATCTTGCAGATGTCGGGTTCATGCGCTTGGCGCCATGACCGGCATTATATTTTAGAATTGTACCACAGGTTGAACCGCCGCCAAGCTTTTGTGCCTGAGCCAGATATTTCATACCAAATTGTACATTCACAGCCGGATCATAAAGACCTTTGGCTGAACCGGTATAACCAAGACCGCGCGCAGTTCCGAGCTTGATCTGCATCAAACCGATTTCGCCGGCTTGACCGCGCACATTCGGCTGATAATTGCTCTCATGGCGCACAACCGCATGGGCAAGCGACAAAGGCACGCCATAGCTGGAAGCATAACGGGCAATAATGTTTGAGAACGGCTTGCCTGATTTATTTTGCGCCTGCTTTGTTTCACCTTTACCATTGATCTGTGATTTCAGATCAATGCGGGTGCGTGCAGAACGACGCTCAATAACCGGCATTTTTGCTGTGTTTTTAGCCGTTTGTTTTTTATAGGCGGTACGGCTGCTACCTGTATTATCTTTACGTGTTGTGTTTTTAGCTGTGGCTTTCGCCGCGCCTTTATCGTCGGCAGCCTGTTTTTGCGCCTTCAGCATGGCAACGAGATTCGTTTTTTCCATAACTGGTGCACTCATGGCTGACGTCAGACCAAACGAAACCATCGCCCCGCTAAGAGCGCATAATAATCCAAATTTTTTAATCATAAACCTAACCGTTAGAACTGTTACATGAAACCGCCGAAGCGATTTCGCATCAATGCAAAATCGTAAATTCGACGCGCTTCCTTATAGAAAACAGTCCGCCTCCTCATCAGATCTGCTCAAGGAAATTGAGGTTGTATCTGACGTGGGAATGCAGCCGAAGATTGTCCCGCCAAATCACAGTTTGATAAAACCTGTAACAATAACGGAAATAACCCCGAATAAATTAGGAACAATTTTATAATAATCAGCTAGTTACAGCTTCACGCAAATTGGTTGAAATAAGCCTGTGTAAAGTCTCAATTGTCGAGATATCGGCCACGCCATCGATCTGATTTGGACGAAAATGGCGCTGAAATGCACATAAAACCACTTTTGTATGCTCGTTGAATACACCGTCAATGGTAATATCATAGCCATACATAGCCAGCATCGACTGCAAAGCCTCTACCGGTTGCCCGCTGTCACCCATTGCGAAGAACCGGCCGCCGCGGATGGGGGCAGGCTCAACCCAATGGCCGATACCGGCCTCATAGAGTTTGCGCCACGGAAAATTTTCGCCCGGATCAATTTTGCGCTCAGGCGCAATATCAGAATGCGCAAGCACATTGGCAGGCGCAATATTATAACGCTCACAGATAGAAGCAGATAATGCGATGACAGCAGCAATCTGCTCATCAGGAAAAGGCGGAAAATTCTCCAAAACACCGGCATTGACAATTTCAATGCCGATAGAGGCTGAATTCAGATCGCGCTCACCCTTCCAAAAACTATTGCCCGCATGCCATGCGCGCGCACTCTCCGCCACCATCTGTACAACTCGACCGTCCTCATGCACCAGATAATGGGCAGAAACCTCACGTTCCGGACATTTCAAAATATCCAGTGCCTCTTCAGCAGTCTGCATGCCGGTATAATGCAGGATCAGATATTCAGGGGTTTTGCCATCTTTGCGAACACCAAAATTGGCTGAAGCATCAATGCTTGCCAGAGGATAATCCGGTATCGTCAGCAATTCAGGCGCCATTTGATCATTGTGCAGACTTGCTGTTTGCGGTGAATGATTATCCTGCGTGCTCATGCTGACCCAACTGTTTTTCTACTGTCGCCCATGCGGCGTTGATAGCCGCAAGACGGTGATTGGCAATCTTTTGAAATTCCGGCGGCATACCGCGGGCAATAACCAGATCCGGATGGTTCTGACGCACCAGCGCGCGATAATGCTGCTTCGCCTGTTTATAGCCCACGCCGCGCATTAATCCCAGCACCGCATAAGGATCGGCAGGTCCTAAATTGACATGCCGACCGGCAATCAGCAGAAACTCGTCTTCCTCAAGGCCAAAAATCTCAGCGACACGGCGCAGAAATTCCATTTCCTTATCATGCACATAACCGTCAGCTTTAGCGATATAAAACAAACCGTCGAGCACATCAGACAGCGCACCGCATGGCTCTGCAGGGTTCTCTTGCTGAGATGACCGGCATAAAGCAGCGATTTGGCGCGCATAGCTTTCAAAACCCGCAACATCCTGCTTGGCAAGATTATAAAGCCGGGATACATGCGCGGCCTCTTTTTCCGGAACTTCAAAAATATCTTGAAAAGCCCGCACTTCATGTTCGGAAACAATGCCATCAGCTTTAGCCATTTTGGCTGACAGGGCAATCATGGCAATGGAAAACGTTACCCGGCGGCGCGTTTCTGCGTCGCCTTCAAAATAAGTGCGCACAGCCTCGAACACGCCGGAAAATGCGCTGTAGGCAGTTTGCGTAAGAAAATCGGCAATACTGGACCAAATCGACATAAGCTTTTGTAATTCAAAACGACTCTGTTGAAAACAGCCAAGCGCATGATCTGAATGGAAAAACATCTGGCATTTAGGTTACCACCAGATCACTTAGGCAAGTTTTAAGTCGCAGAGATATAATTACATAGCTTTGGCAGAACGCTGCTCTTCACGCATTTGGAGCAGCATACGCTCCCGCACAAAATTTTCAGCTGATTGTTTGGCGTTTTGCGCCTGCTCTGCTGTCTGACCAACACGAACAGCAATTTGCTCAGCGTCAATTCCTGCACGCTGTGCTGCAACAACAATATCTGCCTCGGTTAGCGGTGGTTTAATCGCCGGCAAGAGAACAGCCGGCCCGGCAATACTCTGCTGCTTGGCCTTATTATCAATATCGGCAATTTCCCGATCAGCCTTTTTTTGCAGATCGTCGTCCGTCTGCGCAACAACAACACCAAGTTTGGTGGCTCCTTCTGAGACAGAACCACCGGCAAGAACGTCTTCAGATGTCAAAAAACCGCCTGAGAGAACCAAGCCCAGCAAAACAAAAACAGCGATCAGAAAAGCTGGTAACCGGTACATAGCACCTCCTCTGCACTTTTACCCAAGCGAAATTTATTTCTATATATTACTAATAATATTTTTTACTTATAAAGAAGAGATGACAATATGCATATTAAATAGGTCTAAGTTATGCACATTATAATCAAATGATATTTCTGGCTGTTACTCACTGCGTTCCAATAGCGTAGAAATAGGCACAGCATGGTTTTGCATCCTATGCTGGTTTCGCATCATTGGATTTATGGGCTGATTTAACATTCTGACTTCACTGGGATAATCCGCGAGACATTTTACATTGCGATAAATGATTATCGCTAAACACAAAATTTAACCTTTTCCGGTAATAAAGCATTCATGATTTTCCGCTGATTTTTGTGAGAAACTGATGAAGCCAGTCTTTATTGCCGCCCTCAGCCTGTTTCTGAGCGCCTGTACATCCATGGATTATGATTTTTCGGATGTGAAAAAATCAGGGCGCAGCACCATATCCATGCCCTCAGCCAATGCTGTAACCGGCACAACCAAAGCGCCGCGCTTTTACGACCGTAAACCGCACGATTATACCGGCAAAACACCGCTTCATTATCCGGTGCACGGAACCGATGTTTCAAAATATCAGGATAAAGTCGACTGGCAGACTGTGCGTAACAGCGGTATTTCATTTGTTTTCATTAAAGCCACAGAAGGTGGCGACCGATTTGACGACCGGTTTAACGAGCATTGGGCCGGCGCACGTGCTGCCGGCATTCCGCGCAGTGCCTATCATTTCTATTATTTCTGCCGCAGCGCCGCAGATCAGGCACGCTGGTATATTCGCAATGTACCAAAAGACCCGAACGCTCTGCCGCCTGTGCTGGACATGGAATGGAACGCCCAGTCCCCGTCTTGCAAACTACGTCCGGATGCAGCTGTTGTGCGCAAAGAAATGCGAACATTCTTGACCATGATCGAACGCCATTACGGTAAAAAGCCGATCATCTACACCACAGTTGATTTCTTTGACGATAACGAGCTGCGCAGCTTTAGTGATTATCCGTTCTGGTTGCGCTCGACAGCAGGCCATCCGGATGAAAAATACGGGCCGCATCCGTGGGTTTTCTGGCAATATACCGGCACCGGCACCATTCCCGGCATTAAAGGTGATGCAGATATCAATGTCTTTGGCGGCAACCACGCGCAATGGCGAAAGTGGCTGGAAAGCAACAAGGTCAGATAAAAGTACAAGGCAATCCTGAAACCAGCAGAATTCCGGCTTTTGCACCTTCTTTTTCACAAAATCTTTATGCAGGAAGTAATTTCCGAGCGCCGCACACCTATGCCTTTTTTAGCATAGTGTGCGGCGCCACTATTATTTATGATGGTATCAGCTTCATTCAGTTTGCTTATGCCAGATTGTTTAGGAAAAACCTGAGTTATGTCACGTCCCGCTCTTCTTCTTGCCGCTCTGCTTACGACAGTCAGTCTGCCTCTGGCAGCGCAGGAGCCAGCCAAAACACAGCCAGCACCGGCCGCAGCCTGTGGCGGCGATCTTGGCATCTGGTTTGAAGGCGTTGTTGCCGAGGCAAAAGCAAATGGCATTTCAGACAAAACCATCGCCGAGCTGTATAAAGCCCGCATTGATGACCGCACACTCGCGCGTGACCGCACCCAATCCGTTTTCAATCTGACCTTTATCGAATTTTCAAAACGGCTGATTTCCGAGCAGCGCCTGAAAACAGGCCGCGCAAAACTCGTCCAGCATGCGGATATCTTCAAAAAAGCAGAAGAGACTTATGGTGTACCGGGCCCGGTTATTACGGCCTTCTGGGGGTTGGAAACTGACTTTGGTGCCATTCAGGGCGATTTTGATACGCTGAACTCCCTTTATACATTGTCTTATGATTGCCGCCGCCCTGATCTGTTCCGCCCTCAGCTGATGGCGCTGCTGCAACTTATTGATCAGGGGGTGGTTGATGCCGGTACGCAAGGTGCTTGGGCCGGTGAGATTGGCCAGATGCAGCTGCTGCCCAAAGACTATCTGGAGCGCGGCGTTGACGGCGACGGTGACGGCAAAGTAGATTTGAAAAACAGTGTTGCCGATGCGGTGATGACAGCAGCCCGTATGCTCTCAGAGCTTGGCTGGCAGCGCGGTGAGCCATGGCTGGAGGCTGTGCAACTCACGCAGGAACTGCCATGGGAAAATTCGATCCGCTCGAACCGTATGCCACATTCCAAATGGAGCGGCTGGGGCGTTCAATCGGTCAATGGCAACCCGCTTGGTGCTGATGACGGTGATGCATCACTGCTGATCCCAATGGGTCGCAAAGGTCCCGCATTTCTCTCATACCGCAATTTTGATATTTTCGTCGAATGGAACAAATCAATCGTCTACGCCACAACGGCTGCTTATTTTGCCAGTCGCCTCGCTGGCGGCGAACCGTTTAATCCGGGCTCACCGGTTATCGGCCTAACCACCGAAGAACTGAAAGAACTGCA
Source organism: Pseudochrobactrum mosebachae (assembly GCF_048914685.1). Classification (GTDB taxonomy): domain Bacteria; phylum Pseudomonadota; class Alphaproteobacteria; order Rhizobiales; family Rhizobiaceae; genus Pseudochrobactrum. Next base: position 2,721,597 of record NZ_CP128408.1, on the reverse strand, counting down.
AAACAAGCTCGTTAGCCATGGTTATGAAATGGGTAGAATCGATGGTGTATTTGGCACCATGACCAGAGATGCTGTGCGCACAGAACAGCTGCGTTTAGGCCTGCCTGCGGATTCATGGCCAACCCTGGAATTACTTGAAAAGCTATAAATTTTGTGGGATTTTGATGCTGAACATAAAATAATTTATGCGGCATCAAAATCCCTATAAAGCCGATTAAACTACTGTATTTATTATTTAAATATATTTTACCACCAAAGTCATACACCCTGTTTTTTGGTCACATAATTCGCTCAATGTGAATTTAGTCTTTTCTTTGGCCGTTTATGTCGATAAAATGACACAAACGGGAAATGCTAAGACACAGTTAATAAACCGTCAATTTGCTCCTGAAACCATGTGATAACATGGCATATGTTCGTGAGTGATATTTAAGACGGGATGTTGCATTTCCGGTTCGCAGTAAGGGAAATCAAGTCTGATTATCGTGCTGAAATTCAATGCCAGCAAGATGAAAGATTGAGGTTTCCAAAATTTATCTGCCGCATCCGCGGTATTTAAAACTTAACTTACAACCTGCTTAGGAGACATCCGCATGGGTTTAACGCGTTCAATCAATGCCCTTATATTTTGCGCAGCTTTTGCTTTTGTCGCAGCAATGATTGTCGGTGTGTTTCCCTGACCCCGTCTGTAATTAGCATAAAATATAACGATCAGAGTGTTTTACATCAGCGTTTAATAAATTATAGCGTAGAGTAGTTTCAGGAAAAGTGGGAACCGGCTTTCCGTCCGAAACTGCGTTTAAACAAACCGCTCTAGCATATCACCGGCATATCGGGGTTTCATATTAAGCATTGAATTAAAACAAAAGCCCTACGGAAGCATTTTCCGCAGGGCTTTTTTGTTGGCAATATGAGTGAGTGTTTTATGCAGCAGCAACCGGCGCTCTGACACCCAGAAGATGACAAATAGCAAAAGCCAGATCTGAACGGTTCATGGTATAAAAGTGGAAATCATTCAAACCGCGCTCAATCAGATCATGCACCTGCTCCGCAGCCAAGGCTGCTGACACCAGCATATGGGTCTGAGGGTCGTTATCCAGCCCGTCAAAGCGCTCCGCCAGCCATGTTGGTATCCGTGTACCGGCGCGCTTGGAGAAGTTAGCAACCTGCCGGAAATTATGGATTGGCAAAACGCCCGGAATAATCGGTATATAAATACCTGCACGACGTACGCGCTCCACATAACGCTCATATAAATCATTATCAAAAAAGAATTGGGTAATCGCACGTGTTGCCCCATTATCCACTTTGCGCTTGAGCATTTCAATATCGGTTGCAAAATCCGGGCTTTCCGGATGCTTTTCAGGATAAGCAGAAACGCTGATATCAAAGTTAGCAATGGATTTCAGTCCGGCGACCAGATCGGCACCATTCTGATAACCATCCGGTGTCGGTGTATAGGCCTCGCCAATCCCCCCTGCCGGATCACCACGCAGCGCCACAAAGCGCGTTACGCCGAGTGAGGCAAAAGAGCGGACGATCGAATTGACCTCTTCCTTGCTGGCATCCACACAGGTTAAATGCGCAGCCGGTGTGATTGAGGTTTCTTTAATAATACGCGCAATGGTTTTATTGGTACGCTCGCGGGTAGAGCCACCGGCACCATAAGTCACGGAAACAAAAGCAGGGTTAAGCGGTGCCAGACGGGTAATGGTTTCCCATAAGCGCGCTTCCATCTCTTCGGTTTTCGGCGGAAAAAACTCGAAAGATACGCGGATCGGGTGCGCGCTCTCAGAACGTCGCTGCTGGCCGAAATAAGACATAGGAATTCTCCGTCATGCATAAAATCTGGTCACAACCGCTCTTTGCAGCCATGAAAAATGTAAAATAGGTCTTTTAATATCCTGCAGAGTGCAAGATTTCAGACAGCATTCCTCAATCGTCAAATGCATTCATTTGACGGAATTCACTATCTGCAACCTCAAAAATAACAGGGCTGCCAATGCTGCTATCAGCGCCAATATCAGGCGATATTGGCCTCAGGCTGCATCGGCGATCAACATTCGCGGGTCACGGGCAACCCAGAGCTTGATCACCAGCCCGGCAGCTTGTTCGCCTTGTGGTTCAAGCGTAACAGATTGCTCAGGCTCAAGCCCTGCCGCACGCATCCAGCCAGTCATCAGCTCATCGCTGAAACCAAGACGCAAATGGGCATGTTCCTCACGTAAGAATTCAAGCTCATGCGGGGCAAAGTCCACCACCAGCAAACGCCCTTGCGGGCGCAATGCCCGTGCTGCTTCACGAATTGCCGATTGCGGCTCGTCCAGAAAATGCAGAACCTGATGGATTGTCACCAGATCATAACCGTCGCGGTCTACCGGCAGCGCATAAATATCACCCTGCCTGACCTGCGCATGGGCAACGCCAGCCTGATCAAGATTGGTACGCGCAACGGTCAGCATATCGCGGTTGATGTCGATGCCAACGCCACGCACATAAAGCGGGCTGAACATTTCCAGCAACCGGCCGGTACCGGTGCCAATATCAAGCATGGATTGAAAATTTTGATCACCAACAATACCGCGCAGCGCATCTTCAACCATGGCTTCATCAATATGCAATGAGCGGATCTGATCCCAGCTCTCGGCATTGGCACTGAAATAGGCGGTCGCACGGTCATGTCGCTCGGATTTAACCTGCGCAAGACGTTCCTGATCACGCAGCAACAGCGGATCCTGACTGTCCTGCCAGCCGATCAATGCCCGGGAAAGCCCCTGATGGATCGGGGTTTCCGAAAGCCGGAAATACGCCCATGATCCTTCCTGATAGCGGCTGATCAGCCCTGCTTCACTCAATAGCTTGAGATGACGGGAAACACGTGGTTGCGACTGGTTAAGAATGGCAGTCAGATCAGACACAGTAAGATCACCGCCGGTCAGCAATGTAAGAATGCGCAGCCGGCTCGGCTCAGCCGCCGCTTTCAGCACTTCCACCATTTCATCCAGAGCCAAAGGCTTGCCAGTCATTATGCACCATCCCAATCGCAACACATAAAGATATGTTTATGTGATATCCATATGCAATGCAACTAAAATCGACAAAGCCTGCCAGAATGTATAGAACAAGCTCGGTTATCAGATAAAATGCGTGATCCTTCAGGAGAATATCATGCCAGCATCGGCAAAACGCATGAAAAACATAGCGCAAGCGCTAACTCTGCTGGCTCCGCGCACGCCCTATTATGATGCCGAACACATCCGTGCAGCCGCCGCTGCACCGCATATGCGTGCACTTACGGCAGATAATGCCGTGCGGCTCGCACTGCTCGCATATGTCCGCCATACCTATACAGATTACGACACGTTACGTGATGAAGGACTGGATAAAGACAGCGCGCTTTATTGGATCAGACAGCAGATCAATGACAAGCTGAATGAATGGCATGCGATTATTGAAGAGCTTCATTCAGGGGTATAGAATATCTGCTCCGGCACGCGTGCGCTGATCTTTTCACCGATTGAAACCGCGCCTGCCCGCTCAACCCAGCTGGTCTGCCCGCGCAAATATTTGGCAGCTCTCACAAAATTCAAGGCGGTCAGCGCCTCTTCTTCTGCACCAATATGGTGGGCAATTGACGTGCCTGCAATCTTGCAGGGCGCATTAACACCGTCCAGTTTCAGCGTCAGTCCACTTTCAAAAAACAACACTGTACCGGCAGGTAATAATGTGAAATCAGCAATATCCTCAACCACAATATTGGCACCGATCCATTCCGGCTTAATCGCAGCAATCCCCATGATTGAGGCAATTTTAGCCAGCTCTCGACCGCAAACCAGTGAGATTTGACGGTCATTACGAATGGCGGTTCCGCGCACATACCACGGCTCGCGGCCTCCGGCCTTGCGTGTAAGCCCGTAATGATGGTCACCAACAATACCGCCGCTGTCACAGTCCAGCCTGTTCACCGCCTGTGTGATAAAATCCTTGCCGGAAGCTATATATAACCCAGCCACACGCCCGTTAACTTTGCGGGAGGCAAGACGCTTGCCGTGGTCACTGCCAAAAAGATCGGCCATTTACGCTCACCAATATCCGCGCTGCACAACAATAAAAACACGCGGAAAATGCAACAACACTTTACCATCTGCCGCAACCGGATAATGCTCTTCCAGCCGCTCGGTATATTCTGCCAGATAATCCTGGCGCTCCTCTTCATTCAGCGGATCAAGAAACGGGCGCAACCCGGTTGATTTAACCCATTCAGTGATCGCAGCATGACCATCGAGCGGATGATTATAAATCGTGTGCCAAATATCTATCTGCGCGGCAAGCGGTGCCAGCGCATCATAATAGGCGTTTACGCTGGGCATTGGCGGGCGTGCTGCCTGACCGATCCGCTCAATCCAGCGGCTGTCTTTAGCCACTTCGCGCATCATGCGGTGCGAGGCCTCCCCATGATTATCAGGCATTTGCACCGCAAGCACGGCTCCGGCTTTCATTGTGGTCAATAACCGCTGCAATTGCGCAAGATGATCAGGCAACCACTGAAAGACCGCATTTGAAAACAACAGATCAGTTTCAGCAGCCGGTTCCCAGCGCGTTATATCCTCAAGAAAAAACGTCACGTCCGGCAAGCGCTCACGCGCCTTTTCAATCATATCCGGTGAGCTGTCGAAACCTGTAAGCGCAGCCTGCGGCCAGCGCTGGTGCAAGACTTGCGTAGAATTGCCGGGACCACAGCCAATATCGACAATCATTTTGGGATCAGCGAGCGGAATACGCGCAATCAGATCAGTGACAGGTCGTGTGCGCTCATCTTCAAATTTCAGATAATGTTGTGCTGACCAATCTTGCATTGCTTCATCTCCGCTTGCTTATACACATAATCTATAGCGTCAGAGATATTTGCCAAGCCGCTCATTGATTAAAACTGCAAACAAAAAAACGCTCCCTTTTGGGGAGCGTTTTGCAGATTTTATACTGTCGCAATGCGTGACGTGATTAGCGTGTCAGCGGCTTATAGGTTACGCGCTTAGGATTAACGCTATCGGCACCAAGACGACGGATCTTGTCGGCTTCATAATCTTCAAAGTTACCTTCAAACCATTCAACATGGCTGTCACCTTCAAAGGCCAGAATATGTGTGGCAAGACGGTCAAGGAACATACGATCATGCGAAATGATAACAGCGCAGCCGGCGTATTTTTCAAGCGCATCTTCAAGCGCCGCCAGTGTTTCGGTATCCAGATCGTTGGTCGGTTCATCGAGCAGCAACACGTTGCCGCCGGCCTGCAGCATCTTGGCAAGATGCACGCGGTTACGCTGACCACCAGACAGATTGCCAACCTTGGCCTGCTGATCGCCGCCCTTGAAGTTGAACGCACCGCAATAAGCGCGGGAGTTCATTTCAAACTTACCGAGTTTGATAATATCATTGCCGCCGGAAATCTCTTCCCAGACATTTTTATTCGGATCAAGGTGATCACGGCTCTGGTCAACATAACCAAGCTGCACGGTATCACCAATACGGATTGAACCGGAATCCGGCTTTTCCTGTCCGGTAATCATCTTGAACAATGTCGATTTACCGGCACCGTTCGGGCCGATAACACCAACGATACCACCCGGAGGCAGCTTGAATGTCAGGTTTTCAATCAGCATGCGGTCGCCGAAAGATTTTGTCAGGTTTTCAGCTTCAATAACGACCTGACCAAGACGTTCACCGGCAGGAATCAGAATCTGGGCATCACCCGGACGCTGGTTATTGGCGGCTTCAACCAGCTGGTCATAGGCCTTAATACGCGCTTTTGATTTCGACTGACGAGCTTTCGGGCTCGCAGAAATCCACTCGCGCTCACGCTCAAGTGCCTTCTGGCGTGAATCATCTTCACGGCCTTCCTGCAGCATACGCTTGGATTTGGCGCCGAGATAGGCTGAGTAATTGCCTTCATAAGCAATACCGCGACCGCGATCGAGCTCGAGAATCCAGCCGGTCACATTATCAAGGAAGTAGCGATCATGCGTGATGAGCAGCACAGCGCCCTTATATTCACGCAAATGCTTTTCAAGCCATGAAGTTGTTTCAGCATCCAGATGGTTGGTTGGTTCGTCAAGCAGCAGAAGATCAGGCTTCGAGAGCAGCAGCTTGCAAAGTGCAACACGGCGACGCTCACCACCTGAAAGTGTGGTTACATCAGAATCAGCAGGCGGGCAGCGCAGTGCCTCCATCGCCATTTCAACCTGACTGTCGAGATCCCAGAGGTTCTGGCTGTCGATAACATCCTGAAGTGCAGCGCCTTCATCTGCAGTTTCATCAGAATAGTTCATCATCAGTTCGTTATAACGGTCGAGAATGGCTGTTTTGTCAGCCACACCTTCCATAACGTTGCCAAGAACGGTCTTTTCAGGATCAAGATGCGGTTCCTGAGCCAGATAACCACAGGTCGCACCATCTGCGAGCCATGCTTCACCGGTAAATTCTTTATCCAGACCGGCCATGATCTTGAGAACGGTCGACTTACCGGCGCCGTTTGGACCCAGAATACCGATCTTGGCATCCGGATAGAATGACAAATGCAGGTTTTCGAGAATTTTCTTAGCGCCGTAAGTCTTGGTCAGACCCGACATATGATAAATAAACTGACGTGCCATAGGGCGGCTGATCTCCGAGAATGTGGGTCTGAAAAGCAGACCAGAAATAATGGCCGATATTTGTGAATATCGTTTGTTGCGCTATGTAGGCTAAATCTTGGCCATGAGCAATGGCGCAGCCACTTTTGTTAAGTGCCATTGCTCTGTTTAAAGTGGCAATAATCACTTATCATGACAGAAATAACTGCCTTCTTGTTTTGAAATAGGAACTGCGATGCCATTTAACAAGCCGGAGACGTTTTTAAGCCCCACCGGAGCCAGTCTTGCGGTGCGGTTTCAACCTGCAGATGATGCATTTAAAGCACGCGGTATTGTGCAGATTTGCCATGGTCTGGCAGAGCATTCGGCACGCTATCAGGATTTCGCCTATTATCTGACCCGTCACGGCTTCCATGTCTATGCGCACGACCATCGCGGCCATGGCTTAACCACAGCGCCCGATGCTCCGATCGGGCAGTTTGCGCACAAAGATGGCGCGGATAAAGTGCTGCAGGATGTCGGCTTTGTGCACCGACACATCCGCGAGCAGCATAAATCCCTGCCTGTGATTTTATTCGGTCATTCAATGGGCGGCCTGATCACACTCGCCGCTTTATGCGGAAATTATTGCAAGCCCGATGCGGCAGCCATTTGTAATTCCAACTTTGCCGATCCGCTGACCCAGCGTTTTGCCACTTTACTGCTCAAAGGTGAGCGCATGTTTCTTGGCTCCGATGTAGCAAGCGGTCTGCTGCCTAAATTGACATTTCGCACATGGGCAAAGCAGATTGCGAATTATCAGACACAATTTGACTGGCTTTCGCATGATCCGGCAGAGGTTGCTCTCTATAATGCCGATCCGCTCTGCGGTTTTGATCCGTCCGTCAGCCTGTGGCTTGATGTATGGCGTTTTATGGCAATGTGTAATGATCCGGCGCCCAAACATGCGATAACCCCAAGCTTGCCACTGTATTTGCAAGGCGGTGGTGCTGACCCCTCAACCAATCACGGTAAAGCGCTCACTGCGTTGAACCAGCGCCTTAGCCGTGCCGGACTAAACAATATCACCACGCAGATTTACCCTGATATGCGCCATGAAAGCCTGCATGAAACGCAGCGTGAACGCTTTATGCAGGATTTCAGCACATGGGCCGTTCAAAACACTAAAAATGCTCGTCCAGTTTAATCAAGCCATGTGTCATAATCAGACACCAGCAAATGCACCGGCTCAACATCATCCTGCGCTTCAGAAAAACGCCCGATCGGCTCGCGGAATATATTATCCGTCAGATCATTATTGACCGTTGAAACCTCGCCGATCAGTACATCACCACCCTCACCCCAGAAAGCATGCCAGTTGCCCGGCATCAGGGTAACGCTTTCACCCGGATTGAGGCTAAGGCACCCTCCGGCAGGCAGACGTCTCATGCGTCCGTCACAGGCCACAACCACCTCGCTATTATCGTCGATAGAGCCGTCAGGATGGGAGTTAAACATCTCCAGCACCAGTTTAGCACCGCCACGATTGATAATATCTTCGGCTTTAACTACGTGGCGATGCATCGGCGACAGCTGGTTTTCACGCGAGATCATTATTTTTTCGGCATAAAGCATACCGCTGCCTTTTTGCAGATCTGCTTCCAGCCCGTTACGCACCGTAAACAAAAACAGCCCGAGCTCGTCAAATTTACCCTGCCCGTAATCAGTAATATCCCAGCCCAGACGCGCATTGCGGATAGCAGCACTGTCGCTCTGCACTCGAGCGCGCATTTCTTGCGGCGTCCAATACGCAAATGGCGGCATCACAAAGCCGAAGGACCGTATAAACCGGTCACTCTCAAGGAGTATCTCATTAATCTCTGAGCGTTTCATAGGCCAGTTTTCCTCCGCCGCTTTTTCAACCTGTTATCACCTCTTCCCCCGCCACAGAAAAGCACGGCAGATACCGCCTGACCAGCCCCTCCAGCTATAAAAAATAACGCTGTCTGAAATACGCCGGATGCGGCAGTTTGGCGTGTCGTCTTTATGCGAAACTCATGTCGTTTTCGTATGCGCCTCATTCAGCTTTCAGTGCTTGAATATCCACCATCAGAACCGGTTTTTTAATGAAAGATTCTGAGACTTAACCCAATACCCACTATGGGATCCATACGGGATCTGACGCATCTTATGTCGCACATGGGCTATGCTCGGCAACGACAAGACACAGTCCGGCACCCCCGATGAACAACGCTATGCGAGGCATGACCATGGACGTCCGCAATCAAATGCTGAGTGACTTGTTGGAGCGCGACCCGAATTACACTTTGGGGCAGAAATTCTATACAGATCCGGAATATTACAAACAGGATCTGGAGCACATCTGGTATCGCGAATGGCTGTTTGCCGGCCATGATTGCGAATTACCGAAGGCCGGCAGTTATCTCACAGTACAGATCGGTGATTATCCGGTTATTGTTGTGCGTGACAGTCAGGGCAATATCCGCGCCTTTCACAATACCTGCCGCCATCGCGGTTCCCGCATTTGCACCGCAGAAAAGGGCACCACTGCGCGCCTCGTCTGCCCATACCATCAATGGACATATGATCTGGATGGTAAATTGCTGTTTGCCCGTCAGGTCGGGCCTGATTTCAATCCGGCAGATTTTGGTCTTAAAACTGTACATTGCGAAACGGTTGCCGGTTATATCTATATCTGTGTGGCTGATGAAGCACCGGATTTCAATGCCTTCCGCGCCACTGTAGAGCCGTATCTGGCGCCACACCACATTAAAGATGCCAAGGTCGCGTTTGAAAGCACCATCATTGAAAAAGGCAACTGGAAGCTGGTCTGGGAAAACAACCGCGAATGTTACCATTGCGCCGCTAACCATCCTGAACTGTGCCGTACCTATCCTGAAGCACCGGGTGCCACCGGCGTACAGGGCATGATGGAAGATGAAGAGGCCAACGCATTATGGAAGCGTTGCGAAGATACCGGTCTGCCAGCAAAATTTAACATGTCTGAAGACGGCCAGTATCGTATTGCCCGTGTTCCGCTGCTGCGCGATGCTGAAAGCTATACAATGTCGGGCAAGCCTGCTGTTGCCAAAGGGCTCAGCCCCGAAGTCACTGCCACTAAAATCGGTGCGATGCTGCTGTTCAACTATCCGTCTACATGGAACCATGTGATGATTGATCATGCGATTTCATTCCGCGTGCTGCCGATCAATGCTGAAGAAACCATGGTCACCACCAAATGGATCGTCAACAAGGATGCGGTGGAAGGCGTTGATTATACGCTTGATGAGCTGACCCATGTCTGGCTCGAGACCAATGATCAGGATCGTCGCATTGTTGAGGAAAATGCCCGCGGCATCCGCTCACCGGCATATCAGCCGGGGCCATATTCGGTTGAGCATGAAGGCGGTGTGGTACAATTCATTGAATGGTATCACAATTTCATCACCCCGCGTCTGAAGGGTGCAGCGGCTAAAATCAGCCGCGTTGCCTGATAGTTATTTCAATGACAAGGAACTGTTCCGGCCAGCCGGAGCAGTTCAGCCCCTGTCGCCTTATATCTCTCAAACTCTATCCGACGATATAACCGTAAAAGTGAAATCCGCATGTGCGTCCCCAAGAATAAAGAGCAGCAGCCATGAAATATCTAGATGAAATGCTGCCTTGGAACGACAGGCTTCAGGTGCTTGAATGCGATGCCGCAATCGAAGAAGCGCCGGATGTTATGACCTTCTCGTTTCGCACCGTGGAAAACAATAACTGGTTCCGCTATATGCCGGGCCAGTTCATTACAATCGAAATTCCAGTGGGGCCGGAACTTTCTTCCGAGCCGGTAATGCGCACTTATACGCTGTCATCAACGCCATCGCGGCCCTATTCTGTTTCCATTACCATCAAAGCGCAAGCGGGCAGTATCGGCACACGCTGGATGCTCGACAATATGCGTCCCGGCATGCAGCTCAAAGCCTTTGGCCCAGCGGGCGATTTCTCGCTTGTCAGCCATCCGGGTGAAAAATACCTGTTTATCTCGGCAGGATCCGGCATTACGCCCATGATGTCGATGACGCGGTTTCTCTATGATACCCAGCCACATACCGATATTGTGTTTCTGAATTGCGCCCGCTCGCCGGATGAAATTATTTTCCGCAAAGAGCTGGAATTGCTCGCCAGCCGGATGGATAAGTTACGGCTGCAACTGGTTGTCGAACAATCTATCGCCCGCAATGTCTGGAGCGGTGTGCATGGCCGCATCAGCCACAGTATCATCGATATTTCCGCACCGGATTTTAGAAGCCGTACCGTGTTTTGCTGCGGGCCTGAGCCGTTTATGCGTGCGGTACGTGAAATACTTGAAGCCAACGACTTCAACATGGATAATTTCCACCAAGAGAGTTTTCAGCCGGCCTCAGATACACCGGCACAACCATTGCCTCTAACTGTTGCGGGCGAAACCGGCCCCGATGGTGATACAAGCGCAGAACCGGCAAGTGTTATTTTCACTCAATCAGGCATGGAGGTGCAATGCAGTGCCACTGATACAGTGTTGCTCGCAGCACGTAATGGCGGTTTGAAAATCCCAAGTGCTTGCGAATTCGGTGTCTGCGGGACATGTAAGGTTAAATGCCTGAGCGGCGAAACCATTATGAACCATAATGGCGGCATCCGTGATGATGAGATTGAAGAAGGTTATATTTTGGCCTGCTGTTCACACCCTGTCGGACGTGTTGAAATCGATCTATGAGCATCTCACCTCTTGACCTGTGCGGCCTGTTTCGTCACTGATCATCAGCAAAAGTGAATGACAGGAGAGTGAAATGTCGCAACACACTCAGCATAATGGTGCGTTTATCGTTATTGATATTCAGAATGACTTCTGCCCGGGTGGCGCACTGGCAGTTACAGAGGGCGATACGATTATTGCCGGTATTAATAGCGAGATTGAGCGGTTTGATCATGTGATCCTCACCCAAGACTGGCACCCTGCCGCTCACTCGAGCTTTGCCTCAACCCATACTGGTCGCGCGCCGTATGAAATGATCACCATGCCTTACGGCGAGCAGACTTTATGGCCGGATCATTGCATACAAGGCAGCCATGGCGCAGAATTTCATCCGCACCTGCAATGGACGAAAGCCGAACTGATTATTCGTAAAGGCTTCCGCAAAGCTATCGACAGCTATTCCGCATTTTTTGAAAATGACCACACCACGCCTACCGGTCTTGGTGGCTATTTGCGTGAGCGCGGCATAACTGATGTAACCTTGGCAGGCCTTGCCACCGACTTTTGCGTTGCCTATTCAGCACTTGATGCCATTGAGCAGGGTTTTAATGTGACTGTACTACCTGATTTAAGCCGTGGCATTGATATTGGTGGCTCCCTGCAAACCATGATGGACAGGATGGCGCAGGGTGGCGTTACCTTCCGCTAAATATCTATAAAACCCCTATTTTAAAAAGGCAGCGCTTCTCAGCCTGCCTTTTTGCTTTATATAAACTTTTTACGCTCTGGCTCCCTCCCTTGCCTCTGCAATTCCAATAAATAAGAAAGCCGCCCCTGTGATTGAGAAAAAAGATGTTGTGATTATTGGTGCGGGTGCTGCAGGCATGATGTGCGCAATCCGGGCTGGCCAGCGTGGGCGCTCCGTTGTTCTCATCGACCATGCGAAATCGGCAGGCGATAAAATACGTATCTCCGGTGGGGGACGCTGTAATTTTACCAATATTCATGCCACGGCTAAAAACTACCTCTCGGCCAATCCGCATTTTTGCAAATCGGCACTGGCAGGCTTCACGCCGCAAGATTTTATCAATATGGTCGATAACCACCAGATCAGCTGGCATGAAAAAACTTTGGGGCAGTTGTTTTGCGATAACAGTGCCAAAGATATTATTGCGATGCTGCGCGATGAAATGGATCAGGCCGGTGTCAGGCTGGACCTCAATACCAGCATCACAAATATCAGCAAAACCGGCAATGGTTTCAGTATCCAAACTAGCAATGGCACAATAGAAGCCCAATCGCTCGTGATCGCCAGCGGCGGTAAATCAATCCCTAAAATGGGCGCCACAGGCTTTGCCTATCAGCTTGCCACCCAGTTCGGGCACTCAATCATTGAAACCCGTCCCGGCCTTGTGCCGCTCACACTGGAGCCAAATCTGCTTGAGCAACTCAGCCCGCTATCAGGCATTGCAGTGGATGCCGAGCTCAAACACGGCAAAACCCGCTTCCGCGAAGCACTGCTATTCACCCATCGTGGCATGAGCGGACCGGCAATTTTGCAGATTTCATCCTATTGGCGTGAAGGTGATGAGGTGGTTTTAACCATCGAGCCGGATGTTGACTTTCTGGCGCTGCTCAAAACGGCACGTCAAACCAATGGCAAACAATCAGTACAAACTGCATTGGCAGAAAAACTGCCGCGTCGTCTGGCGCAATTTTTGACGGAAAAAACTCAAATGAACAAGCCTCTGGCTGATCTGTCAGACAAGGTTTTAGCCACCATCGTTGCAGCTATTCATGACTGGCACATTAAACCTGCTGGTTCAGAGGGCTACAGAACCGCAGAAGTAACACTCGGCGGCATCAATACCAATGAACTTAACTCCAAAACAATGGAGTCAAAAACCGTGCAAGGCCTTTATTTCATTGGGGAATGTGTGGATGTAACCGGCTGGCTTGGCGGCTTCAACTTCCAGTGGGCATGGGCATCAGGTCATAGCGCAGGCCTATCTGTATAAGTATAAAATTCCTAAAACAATATATACTTAAATACAATCTGAATTATATATTAAAAAACATCAATATAATGATAGAACATAATAACCTTATGTTGCGAAAATACTACATACGTACAGAGAGCTGAAATGTATATTTATTAACGTAACAAATAAAGGTTTTATCATGAAATATATTGCTATCTCAGCAGCCCTGCTTCTTTCTTCTACAAGCGCATTCGCTGCTGACGCCATTATTTATAATGATCCGGCTTCTGCCGCTGTCGCCGACACGTTTTCTTGGTCTGGCGGCTATATCGGCGTAAATGCCGGTTACGCTGGCGGTAAATTCAAAACTGATATTACGGCTGATGAAGAACTCGGCATGTCATTAAGCAGCAATGCCAGCGGCTTTATTGGCGGTGTGCAGGCTGGTTATAACTGGCAGGTCGATAAAACTATCTTCGGTCTCGAAACAGACTTGCAGATAGCAAATGTAAAATCTGATTTTACAGTAACTTTTGCAGATCTTGACGTCTTTAATCTTGGTACAAAAGTCAGCTGGTTTGGTACAACCCGTGCCCGCATTGGCTATACACCTGTTGACCGCTTCATGGTCTATGCAACCGGCGGCGTCGCTTACGGTAAAGTTAAAACATATATTGAAGCTGACGAAACCAGCTCATTATCCAAGACAAAATTTGGTTATACTGTCGGTGCTGGTGCGGAATATGCTATTACTAACAATGTAACACTGAAAACCGAATATCTTTACACTGACCTCGGTAAAATGAAATTTGATCTAATACAAGGCATCCCAGACGCTGGTCAGGGAGCTGCTAAATCTGCATTCCATACTGTGCGCGTTGGTCTGAACTATAAGTTCTAATCAAATTATTTAATAGACAAGCCCCGAAGCGATGCTTTCGGGGCTTGTTTTGTTTGAGCGATATTTTACAATCTAAAAACCAGATTTTAAGCCATAATATCCGATATGAAACATAGCGCCCTACTTCCATTATATGCATTGAGAAGGTATGAGCCGTTTATGACCAGTCAGCTTTCAACGTTAGAATCCGCCACAAAACATCTCACTCCGGCTCAGAGAGATCAGTTTTATAAACTTAAACGTGACCTTGAGGCGTCCGGCGCTTCAAGAAAAGTCCTTGAGCAGCGTCTGCATGCTTTCTTATGGGATATTATTGAATCCGATGATGAAGACGAAGATGACGAGTAAGCCACAGTTGCAGGCAGGCTCTAGAGCGGTTTACGTTTAAATTGGATCATGTAATCCGCTCTAAGTTATTGTTTTTACGCATTATCGTGGCCGCCAATGATTCCATTGGACTACGAAATGCTCTAGAGCGGGTAACCTTCAGGTTGGATCGCAGCACTCGCTCTAGATTTTAGAATTTTCGCATTGTCATGCCTATCAAGTTGATTCAACTTAATAGTGAAATGCTCTAGCTAAAAAACGCTCATTGCTACAATCTGCGTGGCTCCCCATCGCAGCAACCTATAAAATAAATCACATATTATGCATGCGATCCGGATTTCCTCCGGACGCAATGCGCTATACGCACTGTCACACAATCTATTTCAAACAATTTATTCGCCTGAATACAGGCCTGCTGCTCATTGTAAAATAAATATGGCAAGCATTTCACTGCCTCTTGACTCCTCCTTAAAATAAGAACATTTTAGGAACATTCATTGAGGTAATATTATGTCTGCAGATATCAAAGCAACTGAAAAATTCATCATTATGCCGTACCGCAAAGCCAGGCAAAAACTGGTTGCAGCAGAAATGCGCCCGGCTTCCAGTGAGGCTGGCGCCATTAAAATCGCCACCTCAATGTCGGAGAGATTTGCAGGCGTAGCCGCCTATGCGGTTATGGTCGATGAAGAAAGTGGAGATATGAACGCCCCCCGCCTGATCGTCTCATTTGGCGAAGTACCGGACATGAGCGATGATTAAATTGGCTTCTACAAAAATTGAAACCGGCTTTCCGTTCTGAACTACCTGTAAAAAGCAAAGGATGAGAAGCCAGCCAGCGCCGCAAAGGCAGCTGAGCCAATGCATGAATTTTTACCCGCCGTATTTAAGCTGAGTACAGAATAAGCAACCAGAGCATTTCACTATCATGTTGAATCAACTTGATAGGTATGACAATGCGAAAACTCTAAAATCTAGAGCGAGCGCTGCGATCCAGCCTGAATGTTACCCGCTCTAGAGCGCTTCCACTTTTCTTTGAAGCAGGAAAACCGCTCTATCTGTTTGTTTAAACGCAGTTTCGGACGGAAAACCGGTTCCCACC
This sequence comes from Pseudochrobactrum mosebachae, assembly GCF_048914685.1. Lineage (GTDB taxonomy): Bacteria > Pseudomonadota > Alphaproteobacteria > Rhizobiales > Rhizobiaceae > Pseudochrobactrum. Next base: position 2,705,935 of record NZ_CP128408.1, on the reverse strand, counting down.
TTTTTTCTGAAACTGCTCTAGGAAAGATAATTATATAATAAATCAAAGTGGTAGGCCCGGAGGGACTCGAACCCCCAACCAAGCGGTTATGAGCCGCCGGCTCTGACCAGTTGAGCTACAGGCCCACGCACAATACCGATCTATCTGAATCGAAACAGGTTCGCAAGACCAACCAGCCTTTGAACTAAAACATTATCAATCAGTATTTTATGCTAGGCAGATAGTTTTATAAAATTTGTCAGCGTCATATGAAAAACCGTATATTTTACGCAGCCAGTCATGATCCAAGCCGGTAATACCAAGCGCCACATTTAATAAAATCAGACCGCCAATCGTAAAATTCGCGGCCTAAGTAAATTACATTTCTGTATTCTATGTCTTGGCTCTTGGCTCTTGGCTCTTGGCTCTTGGCCGATCAGTCGTCGCTGTGTTTAGCGCAAGATCGGGCAGCCACGCGCTTTACCAAACAGTACTGCCGTTGGGCGGCCATGGCGGAAGCCGGACACACGAATAGTCGAGCGGTTGCTGCTAACGCGTGCATTGCGCACTCCCATGCGTGAAGCTTTGGTCACAGCCTGACGTGGTGAGCAGGCATAGCGGTTGTTAGGGCGATATTGCGGCCGGTTGTAATGGCCGTTGCGGTGGTTAACCTGCATCAGAGGTGCGCCGATGGTTACACCGTTACTGCTCACTCCTATCACCACCGGAGACGCCGCCTGAGCAGAAACACCGGCTGCAAAAACCGATGCCAATCCAATCAGACCGGACACCACAGCTGCTTTCATTGAAAAACCCGACATTGCTCTCTCCTAAGATATTTTTTGTTGCGATATCCAATATTTAGCAAGCTATATCTGAATGAAAGAACAATCACCTATTCATCTGTGGTTCATACATCTCTATCAGGTTTTTATAAAACATCAGTCCTCTTTGCCTCAGGCAATATGTCCGGTCATATGTTTTAAATATGCTTCTTCATCAGGCAGCTCATGGTCATAAGCCGTAATTTTTCCACGCACAGAAATACCGGCTTCATGCACAGTTTCAGGGCTGCCGGATACCAGCGGATGCCACCATTCCAGATCCCTGCCCTCGGCAACACGACGATAGCCGCAAGTTTCCGGCAACCAGCGTACCGTTTCAATGATTTCAGGTGTTAGAAACACACAATCAGGCACTGTTTTTTTGCGATTAACATAATCCGAGCATTGGCAGCTTTTGCCATCAAGGAGTGTACAGGCAACACTGGTACCGTAAATCTCGTCAGTATCATCATCCTGCAGCTTGTGCAGGCAGCACTGGCCGCAACCGTCACACAGGCTTTCCCATTCTTTCTTGTTCAATTCACGCAGGTTTTTTGTCTGCCAGAATGGTTTTTTCATGAGCCTGTCTCACTTTCACGTCTGCAACCGTTTAACGGGCTGTATTTCAATATTAACATATTTATAAAACAAAAGGCCCGGTAAACCGGACCTTGAATATTTTCACGCGCAGCGCAAAACTTTAGTCGGAAAACCGGTTCCCGCTTTTCCTGCAATACTTTAGCGAAACAGGCCGTCACCCTGCTCGTCAACGATCTGGCGACCTTTGATCAGCGTAATATTGACCGCGTCATCCATCGTGGCAAAACGGTCGGCACGGATAAATTTATGCTCCTGCATCACACCGTCAATTTCTTTGCGGATTATCCCGCAGGTCTGAAACTGCCCGGCTTCGGAATATGGCGTTGCGACAATCACGAAGCCTTTATGCTCGCTACTTGCCGGCTCTGCCTGAGCTTTGCCACTCGTGGGTTCAGAATTACCAAGACCGAATAAACGCTTGAGAAAAGACATTGTGCTTCCTGTAAAAATGCCGTCATCACCGATGACGGCATTGATAAGAATTGTGGTTTAGCTATCGAGGAATGAACGCAGCTTGCGTGAACGGCTCGGATGCTTGAGCTTACGCAGTGCTTTCGCTTCAATCTGACGAATACGCTCACGTGTTACCGAGAACTGCTGGCCAACTTCTTCCAGCGTGTGATCGGTATTCATACCAATACCAAAGCGCATACGCAGAACGCGCTCTTCACGTGGTGTCAGCGATGCCAGCACACGGGTCGTGGTATCACGCAAATTCGCCTGAATGGCCGCATCAATAGGCAGCAGCGCATTCTTATCTTCAATGAAATCACCTAAGTGTGAATCTTCTTCATCACCAACAGGCGTTTCAAGGGAGATAGGCTCTTTGGCAATTTTAAGAACCTTACGAACTTTTTCGAGCGGCATAGCCAGCTTTTCAGCCAGTTCTTCCGGTGTCGGTTCACGGCCGATTTCATGCAGCATCTGGCGCGATGTACGAACGATCTTATTGATCGTTTCGATCATATGCACCGGAATACGGATGGTACGTGCCTGATCCGCGATAGAACGGGTAATTGCCTGCCTGATCCACCAGGTCGCATAAGTCGAGAACTTATAACCACGGCGATATTCAAACTTATCAACCGCTTTCATCAGGCCGATATTGCCTTCCTGAATAAGATCAAGGAACTGCAGACCACGGTTGGTATATTTCTTGGCAATCGAAATCACGAGACGCAGGTTTGCCTCAACCATTTCCTTTTTGGCAATGGTTGCTTCGCGCTCACCCTTCTGAACCTGATTAACAATACGGCGGAATTCGCCGATCGAAATCGCGGTTTCAGTCGCAAGATTCTGAATTTCAGAACGCAGATTTTCAATGCCACGCGCTTCTTTGGCAACAAACTCTTTCCAGCCGCGTGCGGTCAGTGTTGCAAGGCGTTCAGTCCAGTTCGGATCAAGTTCATTGCCCTGATATTCTTTCAGGAACTCTTCACGGCGAACACCGAAAGATTCTGCAAGACGCAGCAACTTACCTTCGTTCTGAACCAGACGTTTGTTAATATCGTAAAGCTGCTCAACCAGTGACTCAATACGGTTCTGGTTCAGCGACAGCGATTTAACAGCCTTAATCAGCTGGTCTTTCAGTTCCTTATAGCGACGCTCCTGCGAGGTCGACAATTCACCGGCATTTGCCAGTCGGCCTTCAACCTGCTGATCCTGCAATTTGCGCAGTTTCTTATAGGTATCAGCAATCAGATCAAGGGTTTCCATGACCTGCGGACGCAATTCAGCTTCCATCGCGGCAAGCGACAGATTAGCTTCATCATCCTCGTCGTCGTCATATTCTTCCTGCGTATCACCACCGACATTGGTTACATCGTCGTCATCGCGGGTCAAACGCTTGTTTTTATCGTCAGGGCGTGCGCCCTCTTCCACACGCTCGATCACCGGAGCCTGTTTGGCTTCAGGACCTGCATAAGTGGTTTCAAGGTCAATAATTTCGCGCAACAAGATCTGCTGGTCATTCAGCGCTTCGCGCCAGATGATCAGAGCCTGAAAAGTCAGCGGGCTTTCGCACAAGCCGGCAATCATGGTTTCGCGGCCAGCTTCAATACGCTTGGCAATCGCGATTTCACCTTCACGTGATAACAGCTCCACCGAGCCCATTTCACGCAAATACATCCGCACCGGATCGTCGGTACGGTCTGTCGGCTCTTTTTTAGTGGTTGTGGTCGCTACAGCAGTACCACCGGCTTCAACCAGTTCGCCGCTGCTTTCTTCGCTGTCATCGTCGCGCTCTTCAGCGTCAGCATCCTGCTCATCGTCTTCAACAACATTGATGCCCATATCGGACAGCATCGACATTGTATCTTCAATTTGCTCAGAGGTTACTTCTTCAGAAGGCAGCACGGCATTCAGCTCGTCCATCGTGACATAGCCACGTTTTTTGGCGAGCTTGATCATTTTCTTGACAGCGTCGTCAGAAAGGTCGAGAAGCGGCCCATCGGTCGCGCCTTCGCGCTCGACTTCAGCTTCTTCGTTTTCCTTAGCCTTCGTTGCCATATATTTATCTCCAGGCGACCAGATCGTTTTGCTCAAATCGGGCGGAATGAACATTAAAACGAATGATTCGCGTTATGCCCCATGACTATCGATAGTACCGGCAATAGCGGTTTAGCGTTAAAACCGTATTAACCGTATCAATTACTGCTTGCAGGCAGAGAAGCACCGGTTTACAAATTTCTTAATTACAGAGATAACTGCCCTGTATCAGCTAGGTTTTTATCAGTTTCAGGTGTTAAAATTCCGGCTGGTATCTTAGCTTATCAGCAGACACACCTCCGGCATTAAACAGCCTAAAGAATGCGACTCACATGATTCGCCCGCAAAAAGCGAATCATTTATGCAGTTTAGCGACAGTGTGACGCCCCATAACCACCAATCCTTGCGATTTCAGGCTGTTATCAGCGCCGTTTCATTCATCTAGAGCGGTTTTCCTTTTCTTTGGAGCAGGAAAACCGCTCTATCTGTTTGTTAAACGCAGTTTCGGACGGAAAACCGGTTCCCACTTTTCCTGAAACTGCTGTAGCATAGTGACATTACGCCAGAATGCGGGAATCAACTCGACCTCTCAATGAAAAGCCGCCGGGAAAAGCCGCCGGAAAAAGCCACCAGCGAAGTTCACTTTAAAAGCCACCGGGCGGTCGGCCGGATGACTGACCGAACCCTTCAATCAGTGCTTCAGTTGCATCCGCTTTGCGGATTTCATTTTGAATATCAATAAAACGCGCAAAAACTTCAGCCGAAGCATCTTCAGACAATGCGGCCTCCACCGCTCTCAGTTCTTTATGTAGTGTACGCGCGCGCAGTTGCAAGTGCATTGCCTGCTTGAGCGCCTCGCGTGAATCATCTTCTGCCGCCAATATGGTAGCAGGCCACAAACGTGCACGGCGCACCACCAGTTCAAGCTCGTCCAAGAGGTCTGAAAAACCGTTTTCATTGAGTATTTTGCGCATAGTCTTGCCATCTTCGGCAAGATGGCTCGCCATCACATCCAGCAAGGCCGCATGCAGCGCTGTCAGTCCGGCATGGTTAAGCTCCAGTGTTGCTACCGTTTCAAAATTCTCATCAATCAGTGCCGGATGATTAATCAGCGTCAAAACAATCGTTGCCTCACGCAGGCTGGGTGCTAAAGAGCCGGTCTTAACCAGTGATGACCGCGCCAAACTATCAGACACCGAGACTTTGCCACTATTGTAGCCACCGCCACTGCCGCCAAAGTTATTGCCTTTGCCGCGCTGCTGAAAATTACTCTTGTTACCGAAATTATTATTGCCGAAGCCATTCTGGGATTTATCATTATTCTTGCGTCCCCATTTCGGTCCGAACAAAGCCTGCGATTTCTCGCGCATATGCTGGCCGTAATAATGTTTGACGCTTTCATCCTTAATTCGCGCCACATGCGTTCTTAAACGCGCATCAAGCTCGGCACGGCGCTCCGGTGTTTCAAAATTACCGCCGGACGTTTCGCGCATCCACAACATCTCAGCCAAAGGCTTGGCCTCGCGCAAAATATTGCCGAAAGCAGAAGCCCCCTGCTCTTTCACCAGATCATCCGGATCCTTGCCCTCAGGCAACAATGCAAAAGCCAGTGATTTCCCCGGCTGCAAATTTGGCAATCCGGTATCCACGGCACGATATGCAGCGCGCAAGCCCGCCTGATCACCGTCAAAACATAAAACCGGCTCTGAGCTCACCCGCCACAGCAGCGCCATTTGCTCCTCGGTCAAAGCGGTGCCAAGCGGCGCAACCACCTCATTAAATCCGGCCTGCGCCAGCGCAATCACATCCATATAGCCTTCAACCGCAATAACCGGTTTGGCCTCTTCACCATGCTGCGCCTGACAGGCACGTCGCGCGCGCACCAGATTATAAAGAACCTGCCCTTTATGAAACAGTTCGGTTTCAGGCGAATTAAGATATTTGGCCGGTGCATCCGGCGACAAAGCGCGGCCGCCAAAGGCAATCACACGGTTACGGCTATCTGTAATCGGAAACATCACCCGATCACGAAAACGATCATAGGAGACCGCAATCCCCTCGCCATAAACAACCATGCCGCTGGCTTCAATCTGCTCACGACTGGCACCTTTGGCTGCCAGATATTCTTTGAGAATATTGCGTCCTTCCGGTGCATAGCCAATGCGGAATTCCGCCTGCGTCTGGGCGCTCAGGCCACGATCACGCAGATATGAGCGTGCTTTGGCACCATTTGATGCTTGCAACTGATCTTCAAAAAACTGCGCAGCCATTTCCAGCACATCATAGAGTGTGCCACGCTTTTCTTCGCGCCGCTGCTGCTCAGCGTCCATCACCGGCATCGGCACACCAGCCATATCGGCAATACGCGTTACCGCCTCCGGGAAGCTTAAACCTTCAAGATCGGTCAAAAAACGAAAATGGTCGCCGGTAACCCCGCAACCAAAGCAATGGTAGCGACCTTTGCGGTCTTCACAGTGAAAACTTGGCGACTTCTCACCATGAAACGGACAGCAAGCCCAGAAATCTCCCTTGGACGCATTGGTCTTTTTGCGATCAAAGCTCACGCGCGTGCCAATAACCGTAGAGATCGGTACGCGTTCGCGGATTTCATCAAGGAAGGACGGTGGAAAGCGCATTCGGTTTAAAATTCTCTCAACTGTTATCGCATACAGTCATCTCAGAGTGATCTGCCTCATGAAATACTGCTTTGCGCGGTTGCCACTCTCATAGCATGGAATATGCGAAAATACCCCCATGCACTGTATCTATCCCCGTTAACCACATGCCAGTGCAATATTATATAAGACCGGCGCAGTCAGCAAACCAGCAGCTTGTAATTTCGCTCTAAAAACACCTGCATATTTTGAATATAATTGCGCTGCAAGTAGCTCAAACACCTGCAAATCATAGAGTTTATATTAGTCGGCTAATTGTCATAAAAACGTCATAAAAACTTTAAAATCCAACCATTACAACCAAAATACCCCTTTCAAATTAGCGATAATGCGCCTAGATTGTTTAGCCAGTGCATATTTTACACGTAAGTTTATTCGTCAAAATATCTTTTTCACATATTGCCGTAATTAATGCCTGCGACATTAGCCAAGGGCACATATGCCTGCTGTCATAACCCGAATATGCGTTAGGGTATTATGTGGTCTACACAATTGCTGAGGGTATGTTTCAGCCCGAGGCTAAAAATACAAAGGTGAATTAATCACCGGATATATAAAGGAATGCTCTTTTGAATGGTTCAGTCGTCCTTCTGCATCTTGCAGGAGCAGTCGCCCTGTTATTATGGGCAACACGCATGGTTCGGGCAGGCGTTGAAAGCGCTTATGGTGACCGTCTGCGAAGACGTCTGCGTAAATATATGCAAAAACCTATTCTCGCTGTCAGCTTCGGTATCTTGCTCGCAGTCTCATTGCAGAGCTCTACTGCTGTTACCCTGCTGGTCGGCTCTTTTGTCGGCGCAGGTTTTGTCAGTGGTGTTGCAGGCCTTATGGCCGTGCGCGGCGGTGAACTTGGCTCTGCGCTCGTCATCAAAATTCTAAGCTATGACCTGACCATGCTGGTACCGCTGGCACTTGTTGCAGGTACATTCATCTCCATGTCTTCCGAGCGCTTATTTTGGCGCCAGAACGGTAAAATTCTGGTCGGTATCGGCCTGCTTATCCTGTCACTGGAGCTTACCAGTGAAGCAACAATTCCGCTGCGCGACAGTCAGCTGCTACCGGTAATTGTCAATTATCTGGCCAGCGATCCGGTCACCACATATCTGCTGGCAGCCTTGATGACATGGCTGTTTCACTCATCGATTGCCGCAATTATCCTGTTAATATCCTTTGCTTCGCGCGGTCTGATCCAGCCTGACCTTGCTGTGATCATGGTCTTGGGCGTCAATCTAGGCTCCTCAATCATTGCGCCGCTACTCACCCGTAACGCGCCGGCTGAAACCCGCGTAGTGCCGCTCGGCAATCTGCTGATGCGCGGTGCAGGCTCATTGATCATTCTTATCCTGTTCCTGACCTTCAAACCCTCGGTTGCCTTTCTCGGCAGCGATCCGGTCAATCAGGTGGTAAATGCGCATATTCTGTTCAATACGATTATTCTGGTGACAGGTATTCCGCTTTCAGGCTTGGTGCTGCGGGCGACCGAAGCACTGGTGAACCGGCAGGCAAAAGCTGAAACTTCGGCAGAAAATGTCTTTACGCAAGAAATCAGCGCCCTCGATATGAGCGTTATTGACTCTCCCCCGCTTGCCCTGGGAAATGCCACGCGTGAAGTGGTGCGTACCTGCGAAACCGTTGATGTTATGCTGCGCCGCATTATGGATCTGTATGAAAAGCCGGATCAGGTCAGCATTAACGAACTGGCCAAGCTCGATGACAAGCTGGATTCCCGTCATGCCGCGATCAAGCTCTACCTCGCCAAACTTGCGACCAAAGACTTGTCCGAAGATGAGGCATTGCGCACACAGGAATTGCTCGGTGCCTGCGTGAAACTTGAACAGGTCGGCGATATTATTGTGCGCAACATGCTCGTACATGTACAAAAGAAAATGGATCGAAAGCTGGAATTTACTGAAGAAGGCTGGGATGAGCTGACAGAATTCCACGCAATGGTCGTTTCTAATGCACATCTGGCCTTCAACGTGCTGGTATCGCGCGACAGCTATACGGCACGCCAACTGGTACGTGAAAAAGATCATCTGCGTGACATGGAAAAGCGCACCAGTGAAATGCATTTCAAGCGCCTGCGTGAAGGCACTGTACGCAGCGTGGAAACCAGCTCCATCCATCTGGACACCATTCGCGATCTCAAGCAGATCAACTCGCTGCTGGCCTCAATGGCTTATCCGGTACTGGAAGAAAAAGGCATGCTGGGCGGTACACGCCTCAGAGCTGCGACCGACAATTAACGACCACGCCTAGAGCATTTCACTATCAAATTGATTCAACTTGATAGTGAAATGCGTAAACTCTAAAATCTAGAGCGAGCGCTGCGATCCAACCTGAACGTTAGCCGCTCTAGTCATGCACTCGTAATAAAAAGGCCGCGTATCAACTGATACGCGGCCTTTTTATAAGTGGTGTGCGCTAGAGCATTTTCATTTTTCTGGAAGAAGAAAACCACTCTATCTGTTTTTAAACGTAGTTTCGCACGGAAAACCGGTTCCCACTTTTCCTGAAACTGCTCTAATCAGGCACTGAGCAAGGTTTTCAACTCAGCACTGGCTTTGGCAAAATCCATCTGGCCGGTATAGCGTTCCTTAAGAACAGCCATCACCTTGCCCATATCGCGTAAGCCCTCTGCGCCGATTTCAGTAATCGCATCACCGCAGATTTTACGGATTTCTGCATCATCAAGCTGCTTTGGCAAAAAGTCTTTGATAATTGCAATCTCGGCACGCTCGGTTTCTGCCAGTTCAAGGCGATTGCCTTCTTCATACATTTTGGCAGATTCTTCACGCTGCTTGATCATCTTCGACAGGATGGCCAGCAACTCATCATCAGTCACAGGGTCTTTGCCCGCACCGCGATGAGCAATATCACGATCCTTCAATGCAGCCATGATCAGGCGCAATGTGCTGGTGCGCATTTTATCATGAGCCTTCATGGCCGTTGTCAGAGCCTGGGAAATTTCCTGGCGCAACATAGTATTCTCCTTGGACAGGATATGAACACCAATATAGAATTGGGTATCCTGTCTGTTAAATTCATAAAATCCGGCAATAAATCAGCCAGTAAAAGCAAATCAAACGGGTTATAGCGCAATTTACCTGTCTGGCAAAAGCGTACAATCTGATTTTTACTGTATGTGCCCGAAATAGGCATGAAGAGCGTTTTATACAAGGTTTAGGCAAATTCCGTGCATTTCTCAGGAAAACATGGCTCGTGGCAATTGACCTATGCGTGACATTTCTCTACATTCTTAATCTTAGCAGAAGATTTTTTTCGTTCTCGCGACGGGGCATATTGTATCCGGCGCGTTTTCGCACGGCCTGTTTCCACTTATGTGAACAGCAATGAATTCTGCACAGCGCAATTATGATCAGGAGTGCCACAATGACCGAACCCACACCGAAAACCGCACCCTGGACGATATCCAAGCCGACAGCCGTGCTGGTTCTGGCTGATGGCACCGTGATTGAAGGCAAAGGCGTTGGCGCAATCGGCGCAGTTGAAGCTGAAGTTTGCTTTAACACCTCGCTCACCGGTTATCAGGAGGTTCTCACTGATCCTTCTTACGCAGGCCAGATCGTTACCTTTACATTCCCGCATATCGGCAATGTCGGCACCAATGAAGAAGACAGCGAGCGCCTCAATCCGGCCAGCCGCTCCGGTGCAGTTGGCACTATTCTTAAAGCAGATATCACAGCACCGTCGAACTACCGTTCAACGCAGGATTTTGATGCATGGCTTAAACAGCATGGCATTATAGGTCTGAGCAATGTTGATACCCGCGCATTAACCGCCCTGATCCGTGAAAAAGGCGCAGCTAACGCAGTAATCGCTCATGATCCGAGCGGCAATTTCGATATTCCGGCACTACAAAAACGCGCAAGCGCATGGGCAGGCCTGGTTGATCTTGATCTGGCTAAAAATGTAACCTCGGGTCAGTCTTCCGTATGGACAGAAAAGTCATGGGTCTGGAATGAAGGCTACGACAAACAGACCGAAGAGCAGTTCCATGTTGTTGCCATCGACTATGGTATCAAACGTAATATTCTGCGTCTGTTTGCCGATCTTGGCGGCAAGGTAACCATTGTTCCTGCAACCGCGACTGCTGAAGATATTCTGGCCCATAAGCCGGATGGCATTTTCCTTTCCAATGGCCCGGGCGATCCGGCCGCAACCGGCGAATATGCTGTACCAACTATTCAGAAGCTGATCGAAAGCGATATTCCGCTGTTTGGTATTTGTCTTGGTCACCAAATGCTGGCACTTGCCGCAGGCGGCAAGACCGTGAAAATGCATCAGGGCCACCACGGCGGCAATCATCCGGTTAAAGACCACACTACTGGCAAGGTTGAAATCGTATCTATGAATCACGGCTTTGCTGTGGATGCAGACAGTCTGCCGGATGGCGTTGAAGAAACACATATCTCGCTGTTTGACGGCACCAATTGCGGCCTGCGCATCGTTGGCAAGCCGGTATTTTCAGTACAGCATCATCCGGAAGCATCACCGGGCCCGGAAGATTCATTCTACCTGTTCCGTCGTTTTATCAACTTCATCCGCGCACGAAAAGGTCAGGAACCACTGCCGGAACGCGACGCGGCCTGAGCTTTTAAAGCAAGCCATACGGCTAACAGCATCAAAACATACAAATAAAAGGCCGGTGATTTTCACCGGCCTTTTTGTATTTTTATCCATCAAACGCGAGGGCGTATTCGGGATAATGACGTGGTGAAAATGGTGTTTTTCGAGAACCGGAGCGCAATGCACTTTAATGTGCATGAGCACCGGAAGTCGAGAAAAGCGCCATTTGCAGACCGTAATCGCCCGAATACCTTAGACAGGGTTGTTAAAAGTATCGCAGGCCTCAACCTTACCTGTGTCAAAGCCGCGCTTGAACCATGTGGCACGCTGCGCTGCGGTACCGTGGTTGAAGCTTTCCGGCACGACATAGCCTTGAGCACGTTTTTGCAATGTATCATCGCCAATCTGATGGGCAGCGTTCAGAGCCTCTTCCAGATCGCCCTGCTCCAGCAGACCTTTCTGATCAGTATATTTTCCCCATACGCCGGCAAAGCAATCGGCCTGTAATTCAACACGAACCGACATGGCATTGGACTGCGCTTCGCTCATGGTTTGACGCATTTTATTGAAGCGCGGCAGAATCCCCAGCAGATTTTGCACATGGTGTCCAACTTCATGTGACAACACATACGCATGGGCAAAATCACCTGATGCTCCAAAACGCTTATCAAGCTCGTTGAAAAAGCTCAAATCAATATAAACTTTCTGATCACCGGGGCAGTAAAACGGCCCTGAGGCTGCTGATGCAAAACCGCAGGCAGACTTAACCTGACCTTCAAACATCACCAGTGTTGGCTTTTTATAGGTTTGTCCCGCAGCCTGAAAAATACCGCTCCAGACATCCTCGGTTTCTTTCAATACAACGCGGGTGAAAGCCGCCGCCTGATCTGTTGCACGCGGCGCAGAAGAGCTGCTTGAGGATGATTGTGTTGTCTGTACGGAACCGTCACCGAACAGCAATGGCAGCGGATTAATCCCGACCATCCACAACACCAGAGCCATCACACCCAAAATCACAATGCCGGAAAAACCGCCGCCACGCACGATACGAAAGCCCGGCCCACCAAGACCGCCGCCGCCTAATCCGCCCCTGCCAAAACCACCAGATGTACCATCACCACGGCGATCCTCAACATTGTCACTCTCTTCGCGACCTTGCCAGCGCATCAGCGATCTCCCTTTGTATAATTTTCTGTCATCTATAGTAAAACGGAAAACTTCTTCCCGCCACTGTGTAGTTGGTGCATTTTTATCTAACCTCCAGCTATTTTACAGCGATAATCTTTGCAAGCGCACAAACACAGCCGACATGGCAATGTTTTTAGAAAAGATTCGATAAAATTTGCAGAATTTCTATGGATTATTGCATTTAAGGGGTTACTTTTACCGAACGGCTTACCTATAAGACACGCTTAGCCCAGACGCATCATATAGCCTCTGAACCCGACGGTCATTCCGTTCGGGCTTTTGCCGCAGAGCCAAATAAGCGCTAAACACAGGATGAGATCATGCCAAAACGCACAGACATCAAATCGATTCTGATTATCGGAGCGGGACCAATCGTCATCGGTCAGGCATGCGAATTTGACTATTCAGGCACACAAGCCTGTAAAGCCCTTAAAGAAGAGGGCTACCGGATCATTTTGGTAAACTCCAATCCGGCAACCATTATGACAGATCCCGATCTGGCTGATGCCACTTACATCGAGCCGATCACACCGGAAGTTGTTGCAAAAATCATTGCCAAAGAACGTCCGGACGCATTGCTGCCAACCATGGGTGGTCAAACCGCACTGAATACCGCTTTGTCGCTTAAGCGCATGGGCATTCTCGATCGCTACAATGTAGAAATGATCGGTGCTGATGCCAAAGCTATTGATAAAGCTGAAGACCGCGCATTGTTCCGTGAAGCCATGGCTAAAATTGGCCTTGAAACTCCAAAATCTATGCTGGCTAACGCAACCGATGTTAAAGACATTGACCGTAAAGCCCATAAGATCAAGCGTGAAGAACTGAAAACCCAGCTCTCCGGCGACGAGCTTGATAAAGCTCTTGATAAGCTTGAAACTGAATGGCAGCTCGGCGAAACCGACCGCAAGCAGCGCTATATGACCCATGCTATGGGTCTGGCAGCACAAGCGCTTGATCATGTCGGCCTGCCTGCCATTATCCGTCCGAGCTTTACCCTTGGCGGCACCGGCGGCGGTATTGCCTATAACCGCTCGGAATTTCATGAAATTGTTGAGAGCGGCCTTGATGCATCGCCAACCACTGAAGTTCTGATCGAAGAATCAGTTCTCGGCTGGAAAGAATATGAAATGGAAGTGGTGCGCGATAAAGCGGACAACTGCATCATTATCTGTTCTATTGAAAATATCGACCCGATGGGCGTCCATACCGGTGATAGTATCACTGTGGCTCCAGCCCTGACACTGACTGATAAAGAATATCAGATCATGCGTGATGCCTCGATCGCAGTGTTGCGTGAAATCGGCGTTGAAACCGGCGGCTCCAATGTACAGTTCGCGGTTAATCCTGAAAATGGTCGTCTGATCGTTATCGAGATGAACCCGCGCGTGTCGCGCTCCTCGGCATTGGCCTCTAAAGCAACCGGCTTTCCGATTGCTAAAGTTGCAGCCAAGCTGGCTGTTGGCTACACCATGGATGAACTGGAAAACGACATTACCGGCGGTGCAACTCCGGCTTCTTTCGAGCCGAGCATCGATTATGTTGTCACCAAAATTCCGCGCTTTGCCTTTGAAAAGTTCCCAGGTGCAAACAATGTCCTGACCACGGCTATGAAGTCGGTTGGTGAAGTGATGGCAATTGGCCGTACATTTCAGGAAAGTTTGCAGAAAGCGCTGCGCGGCCTTGAAACAGGTCTGACCGGTCTTGATGAAATCGCCATTCCGAATATTGAAGATGGCGATGAAAAAAGCGCAATACGCGCAGCTATTGGCACCCCGACACAAGATCGTCTGCGTATGGTTGCACAGGCCATGCGCTTTGGTATGCCGCTGAATGAAATTCATGCAGCATGTAAAATTGATCCTTGGTTCCTTGAGCAGATGGCTGAAATTGTGGCCACGGAAGACCGTGTACGTGAACACGGCCTGCCGCAGGATGCCGAGAATATGCGCGCTCTGAAAGCCATGGGCTTCTCAGATAGCCGTCTGGCCAATATTATCGGCAAAGAGGCCGGTGATGTTGCCAAGCATCGTTTTGCGCTTGATGTGCATCCGATCTTCAAGCGCATTGATACCTGCGCTGCTGAATTTGCCTCACCAACCGCCTATATGTATTCAACCTATGAAGCACCATTTGCTGGTTCCTTAGCCTGTGAAGCCAATGTTTCAGACCGCAAAAAGGTTGTTATTCTCGGTGGTGGCCCTAACCGTATCGGTCAGGGTATCGAGTTCGATTATTGCTGCTGCCATGCCGCATTTGCTCTGAGCGATGCCGGTTATGAAGCGATCATGATCAACTGTAATCCGGAAACCGTTTCAACGGATTATGACACATCAGACCGCCTGTATTTTGAATCACTGACCGATGAAGACGTGCTGGAAATTCTGCGTAAAGAGCAGGAAAAAGGCACACTCCACGGCGTGATCGTACAGTTCGGCGGTCAGACACCGCTGAAACTCGCAAATGCTCTGGAACAAGCCAATATCCCGATCCTCGGCACCTCACCGGATGCGATTGATCTGGCTGAAGACCGCGACCGTTTCCAGAAACTTCTGGTGAAGCTTGGCCTGAACCAGCCGAAAAACGGACTTGCCTATTCAGTTGAACAGGCCCGCCTGGTTGCAAGTGAACTCGGCTTCCCGCTGGTTGTTCGCCCATCCTATGTTCTTGGTGGCCGTGCCATGCAGATCATCCATGATGAACGCATGTTGCAGAAATATCTGCTCGACACTTTGCCTGAGCTGGTAACCGAAGATATTAAAGCCAAATATCCAAGCGACAAAACCGGACAGATCAACACATTGCTGGGCAAAAACCCGCTGCTGTTTGATACCTATCTGACCGATGCGATCGAAGTGGATGTGGACTGCCTGTGCGACGGTAAAGATGCCTATGTTGCGGGCATTATGGAACATATTGAAGAAGCAGGTATTCACTCCGGTGACAGTGCCTGCTCGCTACCTGTTCACACTTTGAGTGATGAAATTGTTGCCGAACTGGAGCGCCAGACCATTGCAATGGCCAAAGCGCTTAATGTCGGCGGCTTGATGAACGTGCAATATGCCATCAAAGACAATGTCATCTATGTCCTTGAGGTGAACCCGCGCGCTTCGCGTACCGTTCCTTTTGTGGCGAAAACCAATGGCACACCGATTGCCAAGGTTGCAGCGCGTATCATGGCCGGTGAAAGCCTTGAAGAAGCATTGGCAGCCTATGGCGGCAAGCCGGATGTGAAAGCACAGCGCCATATTGCGGTTAAAGAAGCGGTGTTCCCGTTTGCCCGCTTTACCGGTGTCGACACCCTGCTCGGACCTGAAATGCGCTCGACAGGCGAAGTGATGGGGCTGGATTATGATTACGCTCTGGCCTTTGCCAAAGCGCAGCTTGGTGCAGGCGTTGACCTGCCACGTGATGGTACAGTGTTTGTATCGGTGCGTGATGAAGATAAATCGCGTATTGTCTCAGCGGTGCGCCGCCTTGCCGGTCTCGGCTTTAAGGTACTGGCAACCGGCGGCACACAGCGCTATCTGGCTGAACAGGGTATTGAAGCCACCAAGATCAACAAGGTTCAGGAAGGCCGTCCGCATATTGAAGACGCCATCCGTAACCGTCAGGTGCATATCGTGTTCAACACCACAGACAGCGTTAGTGCGGTATCCGACAGTAAATCAATCCGTCGTGCGGCCTTAATGCAGAAGCTGCCTTACTACACCACTATGTCTGGTGCAGAAGCTGTTTCTGAAGCCATTGCCGCTTTGAAAGCCGGTTCGCTTGAAGTTCGTCCTCTGCAGGACTACTTCAAAAAAGCCTGATTTTCGATGTTATAAAAACATAAAAGGCAGCCCTTTGGCTGCCTTTTTATTATATTAGCAATGAGCTACCACTTGGCCATCTCGGCCACGACAGCCCTCTTCCAAAGGCGGCATATGGAAATTCCTTTGCGTCTACTGTGACTTACACAGATAATTATTGCTCCGCAGATCAAGATTTACGCAGAGGCTGCCTTGTATTGGTAAAAAATGTCGCATATGTTAATCTCATCGAATTTTCGGTCGAGTGATTTTGCGGCCCGTACGGCAAGCCCGTACATCTCATAATCTTTCATCAACAACTTCGATCCACCGGGAACGCCCCAGAAAGGCGAACCTGAATTTACTATGAACTTGAAGGAATTTCCCATGGCTACGGGAACAGTTAAGTGGTTCAACACGACCAAGGGTTTCGGTTTTATTCAGCCAGATGAGGGCGGCACAGACGTGTTCGTTCATATCTCCGCTGTACAGCGCGCTGGCTTGGCTCAGCTCGATGAAGGCCAGAAAGTCACTTACGAAATCGTGCAGGACCGCCGCTCTGGTCGTTCATCTGCCGACAACCTTGTTGCAAACTAATTGGCAATAAAGGTGTAGACCTGAAGCGGATGAAATTCCATCTGCTACTGTTAAAACAGTATTCAGGCCTTGGCTAAAGATACAGGGTGTTCTGATCAAAACTGACTGACAATCTTGGATCGAAAAAAAGGCGGGCTCACCCGCCTTTTCTTTTTAGAATCTAAGTTCATTTATTTATTTTTGCATTCAAATCTGAGACTTTCGTTTACACAACATTCATAATCTAGAAACGAAATACATATACTAAAAATACTCTTATTATTACTATTTATTGATTCTATATTCGACGCGTAGGCACCTGACATTCCGGCCATATTTAAACTTGATAAAAATGACATAATAAATATAAATTTCTTCAATATAAAACCCCTTAATTTTTTAATATAAGCGCAGGTATACTGAAATTATACATTATTTATTATGTTTTTTCCTCACAACCGCCATTAATTGCTAATTAAAACTACAAAATATGCAAAAATACTTTCACATTAAGAAACTTTTCAATCAAAACTGTAAATAAAATTCCTATATTTCAAATTTTCATTTTTTTAAAAATCAACATCTTACATTTAAACTTAATGCAAAGCTTTTCTTGCACTCCGATCTTATTTGGGACATAACGCTGGTGCCGTAAGATCAAACAGTACGGCTCTATATAAGCGTTGCTCCCAACCGGTTTAGTGCGGCCGTTAAAGCTGTAAATACGCCGAGAACACTTGCGAACAGCCTAGTCTGTCATACAGCAATGTGTAACAACGCCGCTATAGCGCCTCCTCAATCTGCCGGCAATAACGCTGAAGCAACCGCAGTTGTGGAGATTGCGCGATGTTTGAGTTTTCACTTACCCTCCGGCTATTTGCCGGATCGCCAGTTCCATTCAGGAGTAATGATCATGGCATTCCTCGCCGACGCACTGTCCCGCGTAAAACCATCTGCCACTATTGCTGTCAGCCAGAAAGCTCGTGAGCTGAAAGCTAAAGGTAAAGATGTTATCAGCCTTGGCGCAGGTGAGCCGGATTTTGATACCCCTGACAATATTAAGCAGGCTGCAATTGACGCGATCAATCGCGGCGAAACCAAATATACTCCGGTTTCCGGCATCCCTGAACTGCGCAAGGCAATTGCAGCAAAGCTCAAGCGTGAAAACGGCCTGGACTATACATGGGAACAGACAATTGTCGGCACCGGCGGCAAGCAAATTCTGTTCAACGCCATGATGGCAACGCTGAATCCGGGCGACGAAGTTGTTATTCCTGCCCCTTATTGGGTCAGCTATCCGGAAATGGTTTCGCTTTGCGGCGGTACACCAGTTTTTGCTGAAACTACGATTGCTGACAACTTCAAGCTCAAACCTGAAGCACTGGAAGCTGCGATCACGCCAAAAACCAAATGGCTGATCCTCAACATGCCATCCAACCCAACAGGTGCAGCCTATCATGAAAGCGAAATTAAAGCGCTGACAGATGTATTGTTGCGTCACCCGCACGTCTGGGTGCTGACAGATGATATGTATGAGCATCTGGTTTATGGTGATTTCAAATTCACCACACCAGCACAGGTAGAGCCAAAGCTCTATGACCGCACACTGACCATGAACGGCGTTTCAAAAGCCTATGCGATGACCGGCTGGCGCATTGGTTATGCTGCAGGTCCGCTTGAACTGATTAAAGCAATGGATATGATTCAGGGGCAGCAGACCTCCGGCGCATGCTCAATTGCACAATGGGCATCAGTAGAAGCGTTGAATGGCCCGCAGGATTTCATTGAAAAGAACAAGGCGATCTTTCAGGGTCGCCGCGATCTGGTGGTTTCCATGCTCAATCAGGCAAAAGGCATCCATTGCCCTACTCCGGATGGCGCATTTTATGTTTATCCATCCGTTGAAGGCGCTATCGGCAAAACCGCGCCATCAGGCAAGCGGATCGAAAACGATGTTGATTTCATCAATGAACTTTTAGAAACTGAAGGTGTTGCAGTTGTACAGGGTTCGGCATTTGGCCTTGGACCAAATTTCCGTATTTCCTATGCAACTTCGGAAGCCCTGCTGGAAGAAGCTTGCACTCGTATTCAGCGTTTCTGCGCTTCACTGCGTTAAAGCTGCGTTTAAACCAACAGATAGAGCGCTGTGATTTTCGGATTACAGCGCAATCATCCAGCCCCGGCAAGCCTTCGCTTTTCGGGGCTTTTTGTATACTTGCACAATAATACAAATCAGAAGCAGCTCAGGAATCTGGACAAAAAAAAGCCGGACAAGTGTCCGGCTTGGAGTTTTGAAGGCGTCATATGGACAAGCCTTCGAGGGGAACACTTAGGATGCGCAATGGGAGGAGGAGACGCATCACTAAGATGACCCTTATATGCCTGTTTACCCCTGGCTTCACAACGCCCGTTCTTGCAAAGCAGCTATGCAATATAAGATAGCTCAGAATTTACGACATGCATTTTCTGCACAACTGCGAAATATAAAAAAGCCGGTAAAATACCGGCTTTAAATTCAGTTTAAATATGGTTGATTTTAAAAAGACCAGTTTCTGGCTTTTGAAAAAATAAAATCACGGAAAACATGGAGTTTGGCGGCGTTTTTAAGTGCTTCAGGATAACAGAAAAACGTATCAAAAGTCGGTATTTCACCCAGCGCCGGCAATAAACGCACCATGCCTGAGGTTTTGTCCGCCATGTAATCCGGCAGAACGCCGATTCCGACGCCGCCCAGCACAGCACGACGGATAGAGAGCAAATTATTGACCTGCAGGGTCGGAATACGTGCGCTGCCATCGGTACGACCGGCAATTTCAAGCCAGTTTAAACCCGCCAAATACGATGGCGCCGATTCACCAAACGTTACAATACGGTGGTCATCCAGCTCTTCAATGGTGTTCAACTTGCCATATTTGGCAATATAGCCTTCAGACGCATAAACATGCATATGCACAGTAAACAACCGGCGCTGGATAAGATCAGGCTGTTGTGGCTGACGCAAACGCAGAGCACAATCCGCGTGACGCATCGTCAGATCCAGCTCTTCATCATCAAGAATAAGCTGCACCTGCACATCCGGATAGAGATCCGCGAACTCTTCCATCCGCTCAATCAGCCAGCCAGAACCAAGCCCGACAGTGGTCGTAACACGCAAGCGGCCGGATGGTTTTTCACGGTTTTCATTGAGCTTGCTACGTACATTTTCAAGCTTCATCAGCACATCATGGGCTGTGCGATAAAGGATCTCCCCCTGTTCGGTCAGAATGAGGCCACGTGCATGACGATAGAACAGCGCAACGCCGACATCCTGCTCAAGCGCACTCACCTGCCGTGAAATCGCAGATTGCGACAAATGCAATGTCTGCGCGGCATGGGTAAACGAGCCTGCCTCAGCGGCGGCATGAAAAATGCGTAGCTTATCCCAGTCGAGTGGTGCCACCACACTATCCCCTTTTCAGGCAATTAACGTCTCTCTCTATCAACGGCAATTGCTTTTTCATCCTCCGGCGCGCAACAGAACGCAGGTTCTGCGCTTCCCATTCCAACAGTCACAGTCGATCAGAATCAATTTATATTCGCTATTTGGCAGCAAACAAAAAATTGTGGCAACTTATAATCAGCGATACAACAAAATACCGACTATATAGCCTAAATACGCGCACTATCATTTTGATATTATACGTATTTAGGCATTGATAGCTGTTAAATCCGCCGATTTTCCGACTGAGGCTAGCTGATTATGTCTCAGGCTGCGCCGCCAACCAGCGCTCGGCTTCAAGAGCCGCCATGCAACCAAGTCCCGCCGCAGTTACAGCTTGACGGAAAACATCGTCACTCACATCGCCTGCTGCAAAAACACCTTCAATACTGGTGGCAGTTGAATCGGGAGCAGTCCACAAATAACCACTATCCTTCATTTTGAGCTGTTCTTGAAACAATGAAACCGCAGGAGCATGGCCAATTGCCACAAATACACCATCGGTCTTCACATCACTGATCACCCCGCTCACGGTATCTTTGAGACGCACACCGGTAACAATCGGACCCATTGGTGGCTGTGCCGGATTACCGGTAATTTCTTCAACAGCATGGTTCCATATAACATTGACATTCTCACGCTTCAGCAAACGTTCCTGCAAAATCTTTTCCGCACGAAAACCGTCACGGCGATGCACAACGGTAACCGATTTGGCGATATGCGAGAGATAAAGCGCTTCTTCAACCGCAGTATTGCCGCCACCAACCACAATCACATCTTTGCCACGGTAGAAAAAACCGTCGCAGGTTGCACAGGCTGACACGCCGCCACCCATAAAATGCTGTTCACTTTCAAGCCCCAGCCATTTGGCCTGCGCTCCGGTGGCAATAATCAACGCATCACAAGTAAAAATGGTGCCGCTGTCGGTTTTAGCGGTGAACGGGCGCTTGGAAAGATCAACTTCTGAGACCAGATCATAAACAATTTCCGCGCCGACATTTTCAGCCTGTTTGGCCATTTGCTCCATCATCCACGGCCCCTGAACCGCTTCAGCATAGCCGGGATAGTTTTCCACATCAGTGGTGATCATCAGCTGACCGCCCTGCTCCAGCCCTGTCACAATCACTGGCTTAAGCATAGCGCGCGCGGCATAAATTGCTGCCGTGTAACCGGCAGGGCCGGAACCGATGATAAGCACTGGAACATGGCGCTGGGTCATGAAAATCTCTCTTTCCGCATAAATATCAGATAAATTTTATTACTACTCTGACAGAGCAGTGTTGGTTTGAACCTAGGTTTCACACTATCAGATTACAAGCTGAAGCGCGGCTTAAGCTTAATTTAATCCACGCTTTATTCGGGTTTAAGGGTCTTTGCGCACTGTGCCGGTTACGTGAGGCCGAAGAAAAAGCCGTGCAGTGTTCCTAAGAAGTCACAAGTGGTTTTTGTTGCAGCGCTATCCCATAGGAAAGGCATAAAAATTTTGCTAGTGAACTATAGTTTTCTTATAAAGAGATCACATAGAGTGTCAGCAGCATTGCTTATCATTGCAGATTTTCATCATCTGTAGCGCTGAGTAAATTTCGAAACGCGAAAGGGCAGGATCATTTTCCGCTTTGTAAGTAATATTTGTTCGCGTTTAGGTCTGATCATGGCCGTGGCAATGCTGTTTCCTGCAATGTTTGACTTGCGCGACGGCACGCCGGACTGGCTCATTTTTGTACGCTCGTCACTGTTTACCGCCGCCATGTCGTCGCTGGTTTTTGTTTCCACCCAGCATAGCCATGTGCGCTTTTCACCACGCCTTGGCTTTCTGCTGACCGTCTCACTCTGGGTCACAGCCGCGCTGATCGGTTCTATACCATTTTATTTTTCGCATCTCCCAATCAGCTTTGCGACTGCATTATTTGAATCCACTTCCGGCATCACCGCCACCGGCTCTACAGCACTGGTAGGACTTGACCAGATGCCGCGCGGCATTCTGATCTGGCGCTCACTGCTATGCTGGATCGGTGGTATCGGGTTTATCGGATTGGCACTCTTACTTCTGCCATCGCTTCGCATTGGCGGCGTGCAGCTGTTTCATATGGAATCATCCGATAAATCAGAAAAAATTCTACCCCGGGTCAATCAGCTGGCAACCGGCATTATTATCGCTTATTGCGGACTAACAATGCTTTGCATCGTATCGTATTTTGCCGCTGGCATGGGCATGTTCGATGCCATTAATCACGGCCTGACAACAATTTCCACAGCCGGTTATTCGACCCACGATGCCTCATTCGGATTTTTTAGTGGTAACAATGCCATTCTTATCGTGGCTATGATTTTCATGACCCTCGGTTCATTACCGTTTATTCTCTATATTAAAGCGGTCATCCCCCAGCAATTGCCAAACCTGCTGGATCCGCAGGTAAAGCTGTTTTTATCTCTGATCGTGCTATTTACATTCGCGCTCGCTATTTTACTGCGTGTAAGCTCTGATCTGCCATTTGGTACAGCTCTGCTGCAGGCCGGTTTCCACTTCATATCTGTCCTTACTACCACCGGCTTTGCCACGCAGGATTATACACTTTGGGGGCCGGCTGCTGTTGGTGTGTTTTTTCTGGCTTCATTCATTGGTGGCTGCGCCGGATCAACCTCCGGCGGCATGAAGATCAATCGTATCATCATTCTCTGGCGCACAACCCAAGCCAGCCTGACTCGCTTGGTTATGCCCCATGCTGTTGTCAAAGCCCGCTATGGCTCTTCGGAAATCACTCCTGATATTGCCCAAAGCGCCCTGCTCTATCTGTTTTTATACTTTGCTTCCCTGATCATCGGCACAATGGCACTGGCAACATTCGGGCTGGATTTTACCTCAGCTTTCACCGGAGCGTTAACAGCTTTGTCCAATGTCGGCCCCGGCCTTGGTGAAACTATCGGGCCTGCCGGTAACTTCTCAACCATTAATGATAATGCATTATGGGTGCTGAGCTATCTGATGCTGGCAGGAAGACTGGAGCTGATCACGGTTGCCATTCTGTTTACCCGCGCCTTCTGGATCAGGTGAATGGTTGATAGTTTCAATTAATCATTCTCATTGTTTCATTCATGCTATAATGCGTAGAGTCTAAAGCAATTCTTGAAAAGCGGGTTCTGTGTGTCTGGAGCCGCCATTCTTCTTGCATTGCACCTAAATAACTGATTAGAGCAGTGAGGCGATTTTTATAAAATCGCCGTTTAGACCTGAATATTCACGCTGCCATATTGCGGTTGAAACCATAATATTGACAGTTCAAAGACATTTTTATTGCCATCCGCTACGGAGTACCCATGCCGATTAAGGTTGATCTTGATGATATTGACTGGAAAATTCTGCGGGAACTGCAAAATAACGGGCGCATGACCAATGTCGAGCTGGCCGAAAGGGTCGGCATTTCGGCTCCGCCATGCCTTCGCCGCGTGAGAAAGCTTGAAGAAAGCGGTGTCATTCAGGGCTATCAGGCGATTATCAAAGGTGAAGCTGTCGGACAGGATCTGGTAGCATTTTGCTCAATCGGCCTGAAGCACCAGTCAGACAGCGAACTGAAAGCTTTCGCCGAAAAAACAAAATCCTGGTCGTTGGTACGCCGTGCATGGATGGTTTCCGGAGAGTCGGATTTCCTGTTGCATTGCGTAGCACCCAATCTCAACGCATTTCAGACTTTTGTGATTGAAGAGCTGACAGCAACACCCAATGTCGATTCTGTGCGCACTGCTTTGACGATCAAACCGGTTAAAGATGAAGTGCTGATTGCGATCTGACTTTTAGATGCGGCAAATAAAAAAGCGGGTTCAAAACCCGCTTTTTGCATTTTATTCCTGAGCGAAAATCTCTTCATAAAACCTGCCGATTGTCTCAGCCTCGCGCTCGAGCGGAAACAATGTCTGAACGCGTTTCAGACCGTTATCTGCATGTTTTGCTGCCAAAGCAGGATCGCGGAAATACCTCTGAATCGCAGAGACCATTGATTGACCTGAAGGCACCACATAGCCGGTCTCGCCTTCAACCACCAATTCAGGATAGGCACCGGCATCACTGGCAACAACAGCCGTGTGCGAAGCCATAGCTTCAAGCGGAGTCAAACCAAAACCCTCGGTGCGAGATGGTGCTACATACACATCAAGACGGCGATACCAAGCACTGATACCAATATCTCCGCTTTCATCCGTGCCGACAAACGGCACTTCACCGAGAAAAATCAGCCGGTCAGCCAGGCCGGCCTTGCGCGCTTTTTCCTGCAACTCTTTTTCAAAACCCTGATGCTCGGCCGTAGCCCGCCCTGCCACCACTGCCGTCCAGTCCGGATAATGCGGTAGCAGCTCGATCATCGCATCGACAAATAAATCAGTGCCTTTTTGATGCCGCACACGACCAAAACAGCCAATGGCATATTTGCCCGGCAAACCGGTGGCAGCAAAATGATCCTGCGCAGTGCGCGGCGGATGAAACAGCTCCAGATCAATTCCGTGCATACTCACAGTATTCGGAACTTCAAGATAGCCGGCAGTACGACCACTTGTGGCTAAAACGCCGTCCATTTGACGGATCAGCCATTTGGTAAAGTTTTTATGGTGACGCTGCGAAGCTGAAGTAAAAACCAGCTTCAGCTTCATGCGCAGAACATCACGCATCACAATGCCTGCGAGCATTTCCACATTGCGGCGCGCATGCCAGATACGGCATGCCTTGCCTGAAGCAGGCTTACGCCATAATCCGGCAAGGTCGCGTAACAAAATATGCGGCAATGTTTCAGGCAGCCCCGGCCCGACAGCTGCGATCTTAATGCCCATTTTACGCTGCACCGGCACCAGCGCGACAATCGTCGAGGTGACGCCGGAGAGACGTTTTTTAAAATTAGGCGCTATGATATCAGTATCGGCAAGGGAAACACGCACGGATCAAATATATTTCATACCAAGAATTTCATAGGAACGGGCACCGCCCGGCGCATTAAATTCAACAGTATCACCGGCACTTTTGCCGATCAAAGCACGGGCAATCGGCGACGAGATCGAGATACGGCCTTTTTTAACATCCGCCTCCTGATCACCAACGATCTGGTAAACCCGCTCTTCTTCACTGTCTTCATCGATCAATGTTACTGTGGCGCCAAATTTAATGGTTGTGCCGGAAAGCTTTGAAATATCGATCACTTCAGCGCGGCCGATATAGTCTTCCAACTCACCAACGCGGCCTTCATTCAGGCTCTGCGCTTCTTTAGCAGCGTGATATTCTGCATTCTCGGAAAGATCGCCGTGAGCACGCGCTTCCGAAATCGCTTCAATGATGCGCGGACGCTCAACCTGCTGACGCCAGCGCAGTTCCTCTTTAAGCTGATCAAAGCCAGCCTGTGTCATAGGGAACTTTTCCATGCCCTGTCCTTTCACGTGTCTAATATGCGCGTTTTTCATGCGCACCAAGGCTCAAACCCTCGATAAGACTCAAAAATAAAACGGCCCCCGAAGCGGTGCTTCGGAACCGTTCAACATTTACTACATATTTCAATCATGGTGCCAGTTTTGCAAACAAAAAGAAAGAGCAAAAAGCATCGTCAAAAAACTTGTGAAAAACTTCTGTCCTCACATTAAAGCAGCAAGTTTTTACGAAACAAAATTATCAAACTATTTTATTTTTTACTAAGTTTTCATAATATTTTTACCATCAAAAACCGTAGAAAATTCAAAGCAACAATATAAAATCCTAAATCAGAAATATTATAATGAGACAAACCATATAGATGTAATGTTGAAGCATTATAGCTATCAGTTATGTCTTTTTTTCAAACATAGCTTCATAACGATAACCGGCTTGCTTTCCCATAATAATGCAGCATAGTGAATGTGGTTTAAATATCTTTTCCGCATTCAGCTCTATCAGATGAGTTCTGTAATTACGCGCAAAAACCTTTGCAGGAACAAGCCAGTTACAGACATATCTAATATTTGAAAACACGGTATGCTTAAACGCTACATTGCACTTCAGATATTCACTCCGGTAAACCTGAATACAAACATCCTATGCTCTTCTATTCAGGCTCTTGCATGACACAGTCCCGCGCTAATCTTCTGCTCCTTTTTGCCGGCTTGATCTGGGGACTCGGCTTTGTCGCCCAGTCTACAGCCATGGCAAACTTAAGCCCTCTTACCTTTATCGGCTTACGCTTTATTGTGGCAACATTGGCTGTTGCGCCACTGGCTCTACTTGAAACCAAACGCGCCACCACCCCCCTGCGCGCCGCGGATTATAAGGCATTCATGATTCTCGGCCTCATGCTGGTTTCGGGCATGATCTTGCAGCAAACCGGCCTGCTCACCACGTCTGTCACCAATGCAGGCTTTTTGACCGGCCTTTATGTCGTACTGGTTCCGATTTTAGGGGTAATATTGTTTTCACAATGGCCGCATCCAATTGTCTGGATCTGCGCGATTATCAGCCTCACCGGCATATGGATGTTATCAGGCGGCTCACTAAATGGCTTCAGCAAAGGTGATTGGCTGATGATCGCAGGCGCTTTTTTCTGGGCTTTACAAGGCTTGTTCATCGCCCGCTACGCATTGCGGATCGGGCGCCCTGTCACCATGGCTTGTATCCAGTTTGCTGTCGTCGCCATTGTCGGTCTTGGGCTTGCCTTAATATTTGAAACCATAGAATGGCCGGCCATCAAGGCAGCCGCACCGGAAGTGCTTTTTACCGGCGTTTTCTCATCCGGCATCGCCTTTACACTACAAGCAATCGGTACACGCTATACCAGCGCACCACAGGCAGCGATCTTTCTGTCATCCGAGGCTTTGTTTGCCGCCCTGTTTGGCGCAATCATTCTCGGAGAACGCCTGCCATCAATTGGCCTTGCTGGTTGCGCCCTGATTTTCGCGTCGATGCTAATGGTTGAGATTGTACCCCGTCTGCGCTTCAAAAAAGCACCGGCCTGAGACAAAGCCGGTGCAAAATCCTTATTAGCCGCCAAATACTGCAAAATAGCTCTGGAAAACACCATGTTCCCACCTATCTTGTTACTACTTTAACAGCGTCTGATCGTTTCACAGGGTGTTACAAAGTCCGGAACCCTGATAAACAGATGCAATAGTCAACCAATAAACTGATTTTAAAAACCGTTTCAGCACGTGTTTAAGGATATGCAGCGAATGGCGCGTATATTATTTTTGGCATTCGTCTCTATAATACTCAGCGGCTGTACCGGCGCACGTGCTGTGCTCTGGCATGGGCCTAATTCCAGTCCAGCTTCTTTGGCCGCCGCGCAGGCAGCATTTATTAAGCCTGCCAAACCCGCTGCAGTTGTGCCGGTTTTCGTCGCGACAAGCCGTCAGCGCAGCAATGATTTTTCGATGCCCTATAATTCACAACGTTCCGCAACCTTGAATTTTTCGCGCGTTGATGTCGGCATACCCAAAGCGCATGTCAAAGGCGTGGTTGAAAAAACCGGCTACAAGCCTGATCCGGCTAAGCATTTTGCTGCTGTCAGCTTCCAGCCCTTTGATAACAGCCAGATATTTGTCAACAAACTCAATCAGGCACTCGATAAGCAGCCTGCCAAAGATCAGGAATTGCTGATCTTTGTTCACGGTTATAATAATAATTTTGCAGACAGCACCTTTCGTGCAGCGCAATTTACCCATGATTACGGCCTGAAATCAGTCGCGGTGCATTATGCATGGCCGTCGGCCGCATCGCTGGGTCTTTATGTCTACGACCGTGACAGCGCTAATTTCGCACGCGACGGCCTTGCAGAATTGCTGGTATTAGCCTCAAAAACCAAAGCCAAGCGCATATTACTAGTCGGGCATTCCATGGGTAGTTTTGTCACGATGGAAGCATTGCGCACACTTTCACTCAATGAAGAACGCACAGCCCTGAAGCGCATCAATAATGTCTTGCTTGCAGCACCCGATATTGATCTCGATGTCTTTGAAAAACAGGTCAAGGATGTTACCCCGCTACCGCCAATGGCCGTTCTGGTATCACGCAATGACAGCGCCCTCAATATTTCAGGTCGTATTACCGGCGGGCATTCGCGCGTCGGCGACGGCTCCAGTATCACCACTTTACAAAAATATGGCATTGCCGTGCTTGATGCCAGCAGTGTCGACGGCGGGGCGCATAGCGTCTTTGCTTCATCACCCACTCTGATGGCTCTGGTCAGTGATGGTAGCCTGTCACTTAATACACTGAAGGGTGAAGGTCAGACCTCAGGTGAAGCGATACTGGCAGATGGCACATCCGTAGTTGCAGGCGCAGCATCAATGGTTATTTACTTGCCGGGTCGAATTTTAACCGCTGCT
The DNA here is from genome assembly GCF_048914685.1 of Pseudochrobactrum mosebachae. Taxonomy (GTDB): domain Bacteria; phylum Pseudomonadota; class Alphaproteobacteria; order Rhizobiales; family Rhizobiaceae; genus Pseudochrobactrum. The sequence goes on along the minus strand of NZ_CP128408.1, from coordinate 2,677,425 downwards.
GCAACTGGCTTCCAGCAATAAAAACCGCATTTTTGCAGTGCCCTTGCTTGTGTCAGGCAAGAGCACTGCTGATAATTACAGAATGTAAAGTAACCACATTTTACAATATTATTTTCAATTATAAAATTTAAGTATTATATTATAAAAATATGCATTCAGGCTGCATTCACATAAAGCATTATAGAACAGGTTAACGATCGAAAATCGTAAAGATGCCGGTTATATAATATGGGTTGTTTTATAGAAAAACGGAACCGATTACATCGTGATCCGTTTATACAATAAAGCGTTCGTTAAAATATTCAGATCTATCTGCCGGCTATAATAAACGCACTTTTCTCACAGGGAGATACAGTATGAAACGGGTTATGAAATCGGCAATTCTTGCCATTGCCCTGCTTTCGGCAACTGCTGCACAGGCAGCCAACGCGATTGTGACAACAAATCTCAACCTGCGCACCGGTCCCGGCACCAATTACGGCACCCTCGGCTCAATCCCGAATGGTTCACGCGTAGATGTACGCGGCTGCACCAGTGGCTATGGCTGGTGTCAGGTGAGCTATGCAGGTCGTTCGGGCTGGGCATCATCGCGATATCTCGCTGTGCGTGAAGGATCATCCGGCAATTACAGCAACAATAATTTTGGCACAACCGCAGCCACAATCGGCATTCCGTTGATTGCAGGCGTGGTAATTGGTTCTGCACTCAACAATAATAATAACCGCTGGGATCGCCCTTATTACCGGCCGAACCGTCCGCATCGTCCGGGCTGGAATAGCCATCGCCCAAATCGTCCGGGCTGGAATAACGGACACCGACCAAACCGTCCAGGCTGGAACAGCAGCAACAAGCCAAACCGTCCAGGCTGGAACAATGGTAACCGCCCTAACCGTCCGGGCTGGAACAACACCAACAAACCAAACCGCCCGCATGCACAGCGCCCGCGTCGTGGCGGTGATGGTCCACACGGAAAATAATATAACGCGGCTTTATACCTGCGTAATAAAACGCCGCAGATTATTCTGCGGCGTTTTTGTCTGCCCCCATACTCAATCTGATATAAATTTAACCCAAACAAATTGTACCCTTTTCGTTCTATACATATATACCTATATTCACTATAATAATGCGCTGACTATACTGTGCCTGCTGCCCGATCTGGCCCAATCCAGCTTAGTGCGTTCCGGCCGATGAGAGAGTTTTGACATGTCCGACAAAGACAAGCCGCCCCATTTTCCTGACAGCCAAAGCAGTCAGCCAGAAACCAATGGCTTTGAAGAACAGGCACAGGCTGAACTTTCAGGAATTCCGCTGTCTTCATCTGTGTCCGACTGGTCGCGATTGATTAGTGAGCTGGCAGAGGAGCCGCTGCACACGGCAATGCAAAAGCCTGCTCCGGCTAAAAAAACGACGGTGAAAAAACCGGCTCTCAAAAAAGAACCCTCGTCTAAAAGCAAAGCCGCCACACTCAAAGAACGCGTTGCCTCCGGCCTTAATCCGGTATCCGGCATGGATATCACCATGGAAGATGCCGCCAATATGCCCGGCAGTGGCGCAACCGCTACGGTTGAAGCCCTGTCAGCCCTGATTGAATCAGGTAATCCGCTGTTTAAAAATGGCAAGCTCTGGGCACCGCACCGGCCTGAGCGGCCTGAAAAATCCGAAGGCGGTATTCTGCTCAAAATGGAGACAGAATATACTCCCGCCGGCGATCAGCCGACAGCGATTGCCGACCTTGTTGAAGGCATTGAAAACAACGATCAGACGCAGGTGCTGCTTGGTGTGACCGGCTCCGGTAAAACCTTTACTGTTGCCAATATTATTGAACGCACGCAGCGTCCGGCATTGATTCTCGCCCCGAATAAAACGCTGGCCGCCCAGCTTTACGGGGAGTTTAAAAGTTTCTTTCCGAATAATGCCGTTGAATATTTTGTTTCATATTATGACTATTACCAGCCTGAAGCCTATGTAGCGCGCTCCGATACATTCATTGAAAAAGAATCCTCCATCAATGAAGAAATTGACCGGATGCGCCACTCGGCAACCCGATCGCTAATTGAACGCGATGATGTGATTATTGTTGCTTCAGTGTCCTGTATCTACGGTATTGGTTCGGTTGAAACCTATACCGCAATGACTTTCGAAATGAAGATTGGCGACCGCCTTGACCAGCGCCAGCTGCTCGCAGATCTGGTCGCACAGCAATATAAGCGTCAGGATATCAATTTCGTGCGCGGTTCATTCCGTGTACGCGGCGATACAATTGAATTGTTTCCAGCACATTTGGAAGACCGCGCCTGGCGTATTTCGCTTTTTGGCGACGAGATTGAAACCATCACCGAATTCGACCCGCTGACAGGGCAGAAAACCGGTGACCTCAAATCAGTTAAAATCTATGCCAATTCGCATTATGTAACGCCGCGCCCGACACTCAATCAGGCTATTAAATCGATCAAAGACGAGTTGAAACACCGACTTGTCGAGCTTAACAATGCGGGGCGATTACTGGAAGCCCAGCGCCTGGAACAGCGCACCACATTTGACATTGAGATGTTGGAAGCCACCGGCTCTTGTGCCGGCATTGAAAACTACTCGCGCTATCTCACCGGTCGCCAACCCGGCGAACCGCCGCCGACCTTGTTTGAATATATTCCGGATAATGCACTGGTTTTCATTGATGAAAGCCATGTGACCGTACCCCAGATCGGCGGCATGTATCGGGGCGACTTTAAGCGTAAGGCAACACTGGCCGAATACGGCTTCCGCCTACCATCATGCATGGATAACCGCCCGCTGCGCTTTGAAGAATGGGATGCAATGCGCCCGCAAACTGTTGCCGTATCAGCAACGCCGGGCAAGTGGGAAATGGAGCAATCCGGTGGTGTATTTGCCGAGCAGCTCATCCGTCCGACAGGGCTGATTGATCCGCCGGTGGAAGTGCGCCCTGCCCGCTCGCAGGTTGATGATGTGCTGGGTGAAATCCGCGAAACCGCTAAAAAAGGCTATCGCTCACTCATCACAGTTCTCACCAAGCGTATGGCTGAAGATCTTACCGAATACCTGCATGAACAAGGTGTACGGGTACGCTATATGCACTCGGATATCGATACGCTGGAGCGTATTGAAATTATCCGCGACCTGCGTCTTGGTGCCTTTGACGTATTGATCGGGATTAACCTGCTGCGTGAAGGGCTGGATATTCCGGAATGCGCCTTTGTGGCTATTCTCGATGCCGATAAAGAAGGCTTCCTGCGGTCTGAAACCTCACTTGTGCAGACCATTGGCCGTGCCGCGCGAAATGTTGACGGTCATGTGATTCTCTATGCCGACAAAATTACCGGCTCGATGGAGCGCGCGATGGGTGAAACCAGCCGGCGCCGTGAAAAACAGGTGGCCTATAATACTGAGCATGGCATCACGCCAGAGAGTATCAAGAAAAATATCTCTGATATTCTCAACTCCGTTTATGAGCGCGACCATGTGCGGGCAGATATCACCGGTTTCGCTGAACAAGGTGGTATGGTCGGTAATAATCTTACCGCGCATCTTGAGCATCTTGAAAAGAAAATGCGTGAGGCAGCCGGGGATCTGGACTTTGAAACCGCCGCGCGTCTGCGTGACGAGATTAAACGTCTGCGTGAAAAAGAACTCGCGATTGCGGATGATCCGCTGGCACGCGAAGCTGAAATGTCGCTTGAGCAGCCGAACCGCAAGGGCGGCAGAGGCAAAACTTCGCCATCACCATCGCTGTTTAAAAAGCCGACGCTCGACAATATGGGGCCCGGAACAGACATGGCTAAACCGCTTGGCGTTAAGCCGGATAACGAGGCAGCTCCGATAAAGAGAAACCGCGCCGGTGCAGGTTCCTATGAAGATCCTGTGGATGTAAAGCGCAACACCCGCCGCTCCAGCAAAACCGGACGCCCGGGAAAGTAGCATTGCGAGTCAATACGCTTAGGCCATTATTTTCTGAACGTATTGACACAATATTTTTAGCAACGCATGACTACAAGGGCTCAATGCAGAGATAAAGCGGCCCGTATCCGGATTATACCAGCCCATGTAATCCGGATTTTCGTATGTCCCATGATGACAATATTCAAGTTGCTCCAGTTTACCAGTTACTTCGATTTGAATTTGAACAGCTCTGCTTTCTCTCAACAGGATCAGCTCATGCGCTTGCCGGCCGGTATTTTAGCTGCACTCTTGCCGTTCCTAATCGGGCAGTCACATGCCTTCGCGCAAGCTGTTGCGCCGCCTGAAAAACCAGCAGCACCCGATATTGCTAAAATTTGCCGTCAAATTGCCAGCGCAGCAGACAGGCATGGCATTCCTAAAGATTTCTTCGCGCGGTTGATATGGAAAGAAAGCCGTTTTGACCATCTTGCAGTCAGTCCGGTGGGCGCGCAAGGTATTGCCCAATTCATGCCCTACACGGCAAAGGAGCGCGGGCTCACGGATGCTTTCAATATTGAATTGGCACTACCTGCGTCAGCATCTTTTCTCAAAGACTTACATGGGCGCTTCGGTAGTTGGGGGCTGGCAGCAGCGGCCTATAATGGCGGGCCGAACCGGCTTTCGAACTGGTTAAAAAATGGCGGCTTTCTACCATTAGAAACTGAAGACTATGTGCTATCAATCACCGGAAAATCCGTTGACCATTTCAGTACTGGTCAGGAATTAACCAATGTTCCGCTTGACGAGCAACTCAGTTTTGAAGATGCCTGCCAGCGTCTTCCGATCATCAAATCGCGCGGGCTTTCGATGGCCCAATTACACCCCTATCCATGGGCGGTACAGATTGCCGGTAATTTCAGGCAAAGCGCTGTCGCTAACCAATGGAACCGTTTGCGCAAACAAAATCCTCAGCTATTTTCCGGTCATCAGGTCAGTATTTCAAGGATTCGCACCCCGCTTGGCAGGAGAGGAATCTATGTTGCACGCATTGGTGCCAATAGCCGCCAGAACGCGGATACGCTCTGCACAAGGATCAGAGCAACTGGCGGGTCCTGCATTATCCGCAAAAACCGCTGAAAATCCTCATTACAAAGTCTTATTGCTTTTACGCTGCGTTTTAAATTCAGTATTTCTGCTGCTGCAAGCTATTCTCTGCACTACAAAGGCAATAGCAAATGCCGGTACCGAACCATGTCATTCAAAATGTGCATTATAAAAAACGATAATAATATAAGAATTTCTCATAAAATATTTTTTGAACAAAGAGTAAATATCTCTGAATATTGAATTTCCCAATCGAAAAACTGAAACCCTGTGCTCAACAAGAAACGTAACAGGACTAAACTTATCTTATTTCAATTATATTGAAGTATATTTATATTAAAGACTACTGAACTTTATGCGACGTAAACTTAAGCAAGAAAAAAACAACATGTTCACAAAAATTTGCTTGCCAAATATCTTTCTATAGATCAGTCTTCAATTGTTCGGGCATTTGGCGGACAATGGAAGACTGGAAGAACGGCGCGCCGGAACCGCTATAAGCTCCGGGTCGGGATCACCTGACAATGATCGGCTCCTTTCCTGATTTCGATAACTGCCTGCATACCCCTACCGCTGGGCGTGTGGTGCGCATAGCGGTTCGAAAAATTCCGTTGCGGCTTATTTTAGCCAAGACGGCGCCAAGGAAAAGGAACGTATCCCATGGCACAGACCGGCATAGTCAAATTCTTTAATGGTGAAAAAGGCTTTGGCTTTATTAAACCGGATGATGGCGGACCAGATATTTTTGTACATATCTCTGCTGTTCAGGCTTCTGGCCTAACCAATCTCGCAGACAATCAAAAGGTGTCTTTTGAAACAGAACCGGATCGTCGCGGCAAAGGCCCTAAGGCAGTCGATATCAGCATTGCTGAATAAGACATCACGCATTGCATCATCATTCCCTATCAAGTTTTGACACGGATATGAGATGGCAACGCATCAGTGCGGCAGCTAATTTATTCAGGATTTATGAGAACTTCGAAACGTAAATCCTCCGCACTTCAGCATACGATCCTATCGTATAAAAACCCCGGTTCTTGCCGGGGTTTTTTTATATGCGCCGCCTGTATGAAAACTCCTCAGCACCGTTATTTAAAGAATTCTTAGCTCTGCACAAGATCACAAAACGCGCTTGATTATCCGCCGATATTATTTGTGAAAAGCCCTGCCCTTTGAAAAACTGAATATTATCCTTATTTGCTGTTCAGCAGCCATTCATGTGCTCCGTATTATTTCTCAGTCACGGTCTTACTCAATGCAGAAAAGCAGACAGAAAAGACAGCGGAAGCCGGCACAACCGGATGAGTTAAGCTTCGTAAGGAGGCATATATTATGAATATGTTGACCAAAACCACTTTGATCGCCGGCCTTTCACTGGCAACACTTGCCGGTAATTTCTCAGCCGCATCAGCTGATGATTGGGGTCGCCGCAACCAGAGCAACTGGAGCCATAACAATGGCGGCTGGAACAATAATAATGGCTGGCGCGGTCGGGATCGTAACTGGAACCGCGACTGGGATCGCCGTGACCGTCGCAACAATCGTAACGATGCGATAGCTGCAGGTGTTCTTGGTCTGGCTGCGGGCGCCATTATTGCCGGCGCCATCTCCCAGCCGCAACCCCAGCCGGTTTATCGTGAGCCGATCTATAATGCGCCGCCTCCAGTCTATTATCCGCCTACGCCGGCGCGCGGTAATTACAACCGCAATTATCAGGGCTCTTTTCAGCCATGGTCGCGCGAGTGGTATAACTGGTGCTCACAGCGCTACAGGTCGTTTAATGCCCAATCCGGCACATTCAGAGGTTATGACGGTCAGAATCACTTCTGCGTCTCTAATTAAACAAGACAAGTGCCAGAGCATTTCACGATCAAGTTGAATCAGCTTGATAGGTATGACAATGCGAAAAGCTAAAATCTAGAGCGCGCGCGATCCAACCCAGTCGCCAGCCATTTCAGGCCTATAGAACAAAAACAACCGCGAACTGAGTTCGCGGTTGTTTTAAATTTATAGAGCTGTTTATCGAAAAAAAACTACACCAGAAACGGGTTACCACGGCGCTCATCGCCAAAACGACTCCCTGCACCATGCCCACAGATAAAGCTGTATTCATCCCCCAAAGGTAGCAGCTTGTCTTTGATTGAGCTGATCAGCGCTTCATGATCTCCGCCGGGCAAATCTGTACGCCCGACAGAACCGTTGAAAAGTACATCGCCGACAATAGCGAAATGCATAGCTTTATTGATAAAAACCACATGACCTGGCGAATGGCCGGGGCAATGCAGCACCTCAAAATCTTCTCCGGCAAGAAAAAGATGATCACCTTCCTGTAGCCAGCGATCCGGCTTGAGGTTGCGATACCCTGCACCAAGCCCGTATTTTGCAGCAGAAGATTCAACATTATCGTACAAGAGTGCATCAGCTTCATGCGAGCCGATTACCGGCACTTTTAATGCATCGCGCAAATCCGCCGCCGCTCCGATATGATCAACATGACCGTGGGTGATCCAAATTTCTTCAATCTTGAGCTGGTTCTCAGTTATCGCTTCCTTGATCGCTTCAACATCGCCGCCCGGATCAACAACCACACCTGCTTTAGTATCCTTGTCAAACAGGATCGTACAATTTTGCCGGAATGGTGTTACCGGAATTATAATTGCCTGAAGCTTCGTCATACATCACCTGATTATCTAAAATATGAGCCATCACAGGCGTGCTTCCCTGATAAAGCGCAACCCGCATTTAGTACATACGGCAGCCGTTTTGCGCTCACAGTGTGTTCTGCAAATGATAACGGGCAGCCAAAGCTACCCGTTATATAGGAGATAAATTTTTAATTTGCAGCCCGCAGCTTCTACATAATCGGCTCTGTGCTGACTTTCAGCAAATTTCAGGCTTTATTAGCCATACTGTTTTTGATCAGTCCAACAACTGCGGTCAGAACTGCACCACCGGCACCGCCACCGATCAACTGACCGACAATGCCACTCATTGCAGAATCAACACCGCCGCCTGTCAGCATCGGCAAGAGCTGGCTCAGGATCAGACCGCCAATACCTCCGGCAACAGTATTGCCAGTGGTGCCTAGGCTCAGATTTTTAACAGCGCCGACAAGATTGCCACCAACTGCTCCGGAAACCAACTGAACAAGAATAGGAATAATTGCTTCCATGATTGTCACCCCGAATATTGTTTCATATCAAAGTAAAATGCCTTGATAACCAGATGATGACAAGAAACTCGGCGCTGTCAATTCTTATAGTAACTTCCTGATAAATTCAGCATGGCTTTTTACTAAAGAAAAGCTGCATATTATTGTAATTCAGTAAAAAACGATCAAAATAAAATCACCGGTTAAAATCATTCTCCTGAATAACTGCTCTACAGCGCCTCATATATCCCGCTTTGCCGATCGCCATGTGATTCTCAATCAGTCAACCAGTGCCACGCTTTCATCCGGTAAGGTGCCTTAAACAGGAAATACACTGGAGAACCATAAAAACATGGCACTATGGCTTAAACCACATTTGATTTAAGTCTATAATCACCAGCCAGAAACTTAAAACTACAACCAGACATTGCCAATAACCGGAGTTCAAGCGTGCGAGCCAAGAATGATGATAGTACAATTCGTGCAGCCTTATCTGCAGATGAGGTCAACGATCTGAGCATCATTGAGCTTCTGTTCTTCTCCTATCGTGATTTTATTGCTGATCCTGACAAGCAGCTCGAAACAATGGGCTTTGGCCGCGCGCATCACCGTGTGCTGTATTTTGTTAACCGCAAGCCCGGCATGAGTGTTGCAGAGCTGCTCGATGTATTGAAAATCACCAAGCAAAGTCTCGCGCGCGTATTGAAACAGCTTGTCGATAACGGCCATATTGTGCAACTGACAGGTGAAGCCGACCGCAGACAGCGCGAGCTGTATCCCACAGCTTCAGGCCGCGAACTCATACTCTCTCTGACCAAGCCGCAATCAAACCGTATTGCTGCGGCACTGGCAGAAAGCAATATGTCTGAAAAACAGATTATTCAAAGTTTTCTGAAAGCTATGGTCAATAGCGACCAGCGCGATCAGATCGACAGCCTGCCTTTAAGCCGGTAAGCTGACAAATAAACATGCATAACTTACGCCTGATTGTGTCAGTCTCAATATAGAGCAGTATCAGGAAAAGTGGGGAGCGTTTTTGCGCCCAGGACTGCGTTTAAACATAGAGCTAGAGCGACTTTATTCTTCAAGGAAAAATGAAACCGCTCTGGTTCTGCAATGAAAGGCTACATAACAATGACCAGCGAAGACACAATTCTGTCCGATGATGCCGCGCACCTGCTGGTGGTTGATGATGACACCCGTATCCGCAGCCTGTTGTCGCAATATCTCAGCAGCACCGGCTACCGTGTAACCATGGCAGCCAATGCGCAGGAAGCGCGCCGCAAGCTGGAAGGCATTGATTATGACCTGATCATTCTTGATGTGATGATGCCGGGTGAAAGCGGCGTTGAACTGACCCGCTCGCTGCGTGAAAAGAAAAATGTGCCGATCCTGATGCTCACAGCCCTGTCAGAAACCGACAGCCGTATCAACGGCCTTGAGGCCGGCGCCGATGATTATCTGTCCAAGCCGTTTGATCCGCGCGAGCTGACCTTGCGTATCAATAATATTTTGCGCCGTGGCGCCCAGCCAACCCAGCACATTATTGAGCAGATTGTTTTTGGCCCTTACACATTTTCTATTCCGCGCAAGGAACTGAAACAGGCGGGAGAAGTTATTAAATTAACCGACCGTGAACAGGACATTATGACAATCTTTGCCGAACGCGCCGGTGAAACTGTGCCGCGCCATGAATTAACCGGTCAGGATGGTGAAGTGGGCGAGCGGACAATCGACGTGCAGATCAACCGCCTTCGCCGCAAAATCGAAATTGATCCTGCCAATCCTATCTGGCTGCAAACCGTTCGCGGCATAGGCTATAAGCTCAGTATTGAACAATAAGGCGCTCGAAATTCATTTATTATTTAAAAATAATACTCTGATCCTGAATAGCGGGAGAATTTAGCCTTTGCTCTGGAACAAAATTTCCGACTGGCTGGCACTGCGCATGCCAAAACGGCTCTATGCGCGCTCGCTCATCATCATCATCGCGCCGATGGTGTTGTTGCAGTCGGTTATTGCATTTGTGTTTATGGAGCGCCATTGGCAGATGGTTACAGAGCGGCTTTCAACTGCCGTGGTGCGTGATATTTCGGCTATTATTGATATTATTGAGACCTATCCGCAAGAGCCAGATTACGCGAATATTATCCGCATAGCGCAGCAGCGGCTCGACCTTAATGTGTCGATCTTGCCGCCTGCTCCCTTGCCTCCGCCTGGCCCCAAGCCGTTTTTCTCTATTCTAGATTATTTTCTCAATGAAGAGATTACGCGCCAGATCAACCGCCCGTTCTGGATTGATACGGTGGGCGATTCCGATCTGGTGGAAATCCGCATACAGTTGGAAGATAAAATGCTACGGGTATTTGCCAAACGCAGTCAGGCCTATGCATCCAATACATTAATCTTTCTGACATGGATGATCGGCACGGCACTGGTATTGCTGCTGATTGCCATCGGGTTCTTACGCAATCAGATCAAGCCGATCCAGCAACTGGCAGAGGCAGCTGAAAGTTTTGGTAAAGGCCAGCCAATGCCTGTTGGCTTTCGTCCGCATGGCGCGGAGGAAGTACGCAAGGCTGGCGAGGCCTTCATTCAGATGCGCGAACGTATTGAACGTCAGATTGAGCAGCGTACCGCTATGCTCAGCGGCGTCAGCCATGATCTGCGCACCATTCTCACCCGCTTTAAGCTGCAGCTGGCAATTGCCGGTGGTAAAATTGATACCGATCCGCTTAATCAGGATATTACCGATATGCAGAATATGCTGGAGGGATATCTGGCTTTTGCGCGCGGTGAAGGCAGTGAGGAACAAGGCATTCTCGACCTGCAAATTATTTTCGCCAAATTGCAAGAAGAAGCACGCTTGCGCGAGCGTAACTTAGTGGTGGAGATGCATGGCAGCAGCCAGATTCAGGTGCGTCCTAATGCGTTTACACGCTTGATTTCCAACCTTGTCGGCAATGCATTCCGCTATGCCAATTCCGTGCATCTGAGTGCTACGCATAAAAATAGCTGGCTGACAATTACAGTTGATGATGACGGCCCAGGCATACCGGAAGATAAGCGTGAGGAAGTATTCAAACCCTTTGTGCGGCTGGATGAAGCCCGTAACCTTGATGCCAGCGGCACCGGACTGGGACTTGCGATTGCCCGGGATATTGCCCGTAACCATGGTGGCGACATCACACTTGAAACCAGCTCCGAAGGAGGGTTACGCGCGATAGTCAGCATACCCGCATAATTACCTCAAATAATACTCCGACATAAAATGGATGTGCCGGAGCAAACAACAACGTAGGTTTAGATCAGCTTGCGACCATTCGGAACAGTCTGCTCCGTTGCAGCCAGCACAATATCACCATTTTCATCAGCAAAGCCGAGCGTCAGAACTTCCGACATAAACGGGCCGATCTGTCGCGGCGGAAAATTGACCACCGCCAGAATTTGGCGCCCCACCAGTGTTTCAGGTGTATAGTGAACTGTAATCTGTGCCGAGGATTTTTTGATGCCAATCTCTTCGCCAAAATCGATTTTCAGCTTATAGGCAGGCTTGCGGGCTTTTTCAAAAACCTGCGCGTCCACAATTGTACCGGTGCGAATATCCACTTTTTCAAAATCCGAAAAACTGATTTCCTGATGTTCCGACACAATTCTATCCTCCAAACTTAACGGTCTTATTTTACCTGATTACCTGATCAAAGGTAAATTCCTCATAACATAACAAGCTTCAGCGACAGCGCTGTGCAGCAACTGTCGCTGAAATGTTTTTCAGAGCGCCAAGCCAAAGCAAAGCACTCCGGCTTTGATCAGGCGCGGCCTACCGTTTCAAACAGCACGCTCTCTAGGGCTTGCTTAGCCGATACCCCGGACCACACCACAAACTGGAATGCCTGATAATAGCATTCACACGCTTCCAATGCACTTGCCAGCAACACCTCAACCTGACGGCTGGTTGGCTTGGCGCCACCTGCGAGCAGCAAGGACTGGCGATACATAATCGCCCCTTCATTGCGCCACAGATCAAAATGCCCCATCAGCATTTGCTCATTGATTAATGAGAGCAAACGCAAGACTTCATTCACGCGCGGTTCGCTCACTTTGACATCAAAGGCACAAGCCAAATGCAGCGCTTCAAACTCTTCCATCCACGAAAATGAAAGATGATAATCAGTCCAGTTCCCGACAACAGAAACCGCAATTTCATCGTCGCCGGTACGGTCAAATGCCCAGTCATTGGTGTGCGCAACCTGTTCAATGACATCCACAGGATGTGCATCGCGAGCGATATCAAGCTCAAGAAGGTTCATGTTCGTTCCCTGTCTTTGGATACGCTAATAATAAGCGACATCCGGATTCCGGCTGTTAAAACATCAAGCCGGAGTGCAGCCCTCGCGGCAATTGCCACACAAAGGACACACTGGTTAATAGGCCGAGACAATGTTGCTTACTCGACAACTCCGCCTCTAACACACGCGCAAACACATGACTGCTACACTATCGCAGCAACCGGATCTTAACGGTTGAGCCCAGGCTCTGCCGTTCCCCGCTTCTGCTATGCTCCACAACTCAATTACGAATCATGTAGTGTTTTCAGTCTATTGATGCTGAGTCAGAGTACCAGCCCTTTTTACAAAACCACCAACAAAGCATGTGGAAACAACAAACGGCGCCCGAAGGGGCGCCGCCGTAACCGATTCTGGAATAACGATTTTTAGGCATTCTTGCCTGTGTATAAAAAGTTAAAAAATAATTTATATTTAAGAGGCTTAAGCGCCTTTTTTAGCAGTTTTTTCAACCAGTGCAGCTTCGATTTTAGCAATACGCTCTTCAAGCTCTGCAATCTTAACTGTCAGGGCGCTGTTTTCTGTGCGGGTTTTAACCGCCATTTCACGCATTGCCTCAAAATCTTCTCGCTGCACAACATCCAGCGTGTTCAGCAGCTTCTCACCTTGTGAGCGGATTGCTGTCTCCACTTCGCGGCGCACGCCCTGTGCGGCACCGGCAGTATCAGTGACGAGTTTTGCGAGTTCATCAAGAACTTTACTGGTAGCGTTGCTCATGGGATCACCTTTTGCTAACCCGCCACAGGCGGCGAACTATATTACCCCACCATAGGCAGGAATTACGTTTATTTGAAATAAGCCTGCATTCTGGCTGATGCAAGACCGCAATCCTGCATTTTCAAAATATAGCATATGTTACGCTGCTTAGAGCGGGTAACGATCAGGTTGGATCGCAGCGCTCGCTCTAGATTTTAGAATTTCGCATTGTCATATCTATCAAGTTGATTCAACTTGATAGTGAAATGCTCTAGTGCAGTTCTATAGCTGTTTAATGTCGGTTTTAAGTAAACCTTAAGCCAGAACGATAAACAACGTTAATTGATGATAATCAGCGCCATCAAACCAACAGACTTTTATCCTGAGCTGAAATTCGCTATGCCTGATAGCGATTAAAACGTGCCGCCTGAAAATAGCCGATTTATCTGAACCGATAATAATGGCTGGAAGATTGCCGCCTGAACGGAGACGACCATGACCGAACCGCAGATCATTATGGCTGCATTGCCTTTTCCCGCCATAGATCCGGTACTGTTTTCAGTCGGGCCCTTCTCGGTTCATTGGTATGGGATCGGCTATGTCATCGGCATTTTATTTGCGTGGTGGTACGGCAAAAAACTGATCAATAATGCGCGTCTGTGGCCGAATAATAATGCGCCGATGCAGCCGATAGCGCTGGATGATTTTGTGCTCTGGGCAGCGCTCGGCGTGGTGATCGGCGGCCGTCTCGGCTATGTGCTGTTTTATAACTTCTCTTTTTATCTCAGCAATCCGTTGCAAATTCCCGCAGTCTGGGATGGCGGCATGTCGTTCCATGGCGGCATACTTGGCACCACCATTGCCATGATCCTGTTTGCCCGCAAACGCGATATCCCTGTGTGGAGCATGTTTGATACGATTGCCGCCGGTGTGCCGATTGGTCTCGGTGTTGTGCGCATAGCCAATTTCATCAATTCCGAGCTCTGGGGTCGCGTTAGCGATGTGTCATGGGCCGTGTATTTCCCCAATGGCGGCCCGCTGCCGCGCCATCCGAGCCAGCTTTATGAAGCAGCCCTTGAAGGCTTCGTGCTGTTCATCGTGCTTGCAGTGCTGATCTGGAAGGGCAAAAAGCTCAAAGCTCCGGGCTTTATCGCCGGTGCATTTGTGACCGGTTATGGTTTGTCGCGTATTCTTGTCGAGTTCTTCCGCGAGCCGGATGCGCAATTGGGCTATCTGCTCGGCGGCTGGCTGACCATGGGCATGATCCTGTCCGTGCCAATGGTGCTGATCGGCCTATGGGCAATGCTGCGGGCGAACCGCGCTGCAGCAAAGGCAGCATGATTGATGTCAGACATTTCAGCTCTTGCAGCAGATAAGCTCAAACAACGCCTGATCAAACTTATCACCAATGGCGGAGCAATTACGGTTGCCGATTACATGGCCTATTGCCTCGCAGATCATGACGGCGGTTATTATATGACCCGTGAGCCATTTGGTGCAAAGGGCGATTTTATCACCGCACCGGAAGTCAGCCAGATGTTTGGTGAGTTAATTGGTGTTTGGGTTATTAGCCAATGGCAGGCTTTGGGTGAACCTGACAGCTGCGTCATCTGCGAGATCGGGCCCGGTCGCGGCACTCTGATGAGTGATCTGCTTCGTGCAGTCACTAAGCTTGCACCAAAGATGATGCGCGGCGCTCAAATTGCGATGGTTGAAACCAGCGCCCGCCTCACCAGCGTGCAGCAGAAAAAGCTAAAGGGTACTGCGCCTGATATTAATTGGCATCAGAGCCTTGAAACTGTGCCGCACGCACCATTGATCCTGATTGCCAACGAGTTGTTCGATGCATTGCCGGATCATCAATTCATCAAAAATCAGGGCAAATTTGTCGAGCGCATGGTTCGTGTCAGTGACACTACAGAGCCGCAATTATGCTTTGGTATTGGCACCGGCGGCATTGATGCCGGTTTACTCCCAGCGGGACACGAAACAGCGCCGGACGGCACAATCTTTGAAGTATCACCGGCGCGCTCGGCATTAATGCAGCAGATTTGCGAGCGTCTCAGGCAGCATAGCGGCGCAGCCTTGCTGATTGATTATGGTTCACATCAGGCCGGTTTCGGCGACACTTTACAAGCACTCTATCAGCATCAGTTTCAGGATGTTTTCACGGCACCAGGTCAGGCAGATATTACCACCCATGTGGATTTTGCCGCACTGCGTAGCATTGCCGAAAATCTGGGTTGTACAGTCAAGGCTGAAGAGCAAGGTGCGTTCTTGCTCTCTATGGGCTTGTTAAGCCGCGCTGGCCAGCTTGGTGCGGGCAAATCTGTCGTCGTGCAAGAGCAGATACGCGACGATGTTGAGCGTCTTGCGGCACCAGATCAAATGGGCATCCTGTTCAAAACCCTCAGCATTACCTATTCTGCACCACTGAACACCTGATGACACTAGCCATTCTTGCTAAGCCTATATTTTTCAGACGTCCTATTGAGAGAGACAATGATGACCAGCAACACCAGTCTGCCCGCTCCGCTCCGCTCTCCCCTGCTGGAAACCAATAACCGTATTGCGCATGGCTTTTTCACCCGTCAGGGTGGTGTATCTTCCGGTATTTACGACAGTTTGAATGTCGGCATCGGTTCTAAAGATGATGTGGATTGCGTGCAGGAAAACCGCCGCCGTGTGGCCGGTTATTTTGATCTGCCGGCACAAAGCCTGCAAACGCTGTATCAGGTCCATTCACCAACTGTTGTAACCATCACGGAGCCGCTGCCCTCACCACGTCCGCAGGCCGATGCCATGGTCACCAATGTTCCGGGATTGATTCTGGGCAGCTTGAGTGCAGATTGCGGCCCTGTGCTGTTTTGTGAGCCGGATGCCGGCATTATCGGCTCCGCCCATGCTGGTTGGCGCGGTGCGCTGGGTGGCGTTCTTGAAAACACGGTCGAGGCCATTGTTAATCTCGGCGGCGAAAGATCAAAAATCCGTGCAGTTCTGGGGCCTTGTATCGGTCAGGACAATTACGAGGTCGGCGCTGAATTTGTTGCCGAATTCACCGCAATCAATCAAGATTATGCACAATATTTCCGCCCTTCTGCCAATCGGGGACGTAAAATGTTTGATCTTTGGCAGTTTATCGTTGATCGTCTGTCCGCGAGCGGTGTTCAGGCAGCATCCCTTGATTTGTGCACCTATGCTGATGAAGCGCGGTTTTTCTCGTATCGCCGTACCACCCATCGCAAGGAGCCGGATTACGGGCGCCAGATTGCCGCCATTGCCATCCGGAAGTAAATACTTCCTTATATGAATCCGGAAGTACCGACTTCTGTTTTACACCTGCGGAGACAATCATGGCGCTTCATTTTGCACCGGAAGAATTTGCTGCCCGCCGCGACAGACTGATGCTGTCGATGGCTGAAAACAAACTGGATGCAATGCTGCTCTTCTCTCAGGAAAGCATGTATTGGCTCACCGGTTACGACACATTCGGCTTCTGTTTTTTCCAATGCCTTGTGGTCAAACAAGACGGCACTATGGTGCTGATGACCCGTTCGGCAGATTTGCGACAGGCGCGTCACACCTCCACAATCGATAATATTGTGCAATGGACGGACCGCGAAAATGCCAATCCCGCAGTTGACCTACGCAATCTTCTCAATGAGATGGATTTTCTTGGCTGCCGGATCGGGGTTGAATATCAGACCCATGGCCTGACCGCCGCCAATGGCCGTAAACTTGATGAGCAGCTCACAAGCTTTGCCAAGATTATTGATGCTTCCGGCATGATCGACCGTTTACGCTTGTTAAAAAGCCCGGCAGAAGTAGACTATGCCCGCAAAGCTGCAGCGCTGAGCGATGCGATTTATGATGCAGCGCTGGGGCAGGTTCGCAGCAATGCCAATGAGGCTAATATTCTGGCCGCCATGATGGAAGCCAATTTCCTCGGTGACGGCGATTTTCCTGCCAATGAATATATTATCGGCTCGGGGCCAGATGCCCTGCTGTGCCGCTACAAAGCCGGTCGACGCCAATTGCATAAAAACGACCAGCTCACGCTGGAATGGTCCGGTGTTTATCGTCATTACCATGCGCCAATGATGCGCACGGTTCTAACCGGCAAGGCAACCAAGCGTCATGAAGAACTCTATCAGACAGCACATGAAGCGCTGATGGCTGTTGAAGCCGCTATGACGCCCGCCTCAACCTTTGGTGATGTGTTTGATGCCCATGCCAAGGTGCTTGAAGCCCATTCGCTGACACGGCACCGGCTCAATGCCTGCGGTTATTCTGTCGGTGCCCGCTTCACGCCTTCATGGATGGACCCGCAAATGTTTTATTCCGGCAATTCCGAACGCATTGAACCGGATATGACGCTTTTTGCACATATGATCATCATGGATTCTGAAACCAATACCGCAATGACGCTGGGGCAGACTTATCTGACAACCAACGGCCCTGCGCAAAGCCTGTCGAAAAGCAGCCTCGACCTGATTATTGTGTGAAGAAAACCACGATCAACGGCGCAGATTACAAGAGACTCATCCCCGCCCGCCTCTTGTTTGTCGTTAAGCCTGTTGCCATATAATTCAGACAAGCGTGTCTTTTTGGCCTATAAACAGTATGAAAATGCAAGTTTATGAAAATATCGGGGCATTAATGGTGCCCTGCGGCTTTTGTACCCTTGCAATACTGGCCAAGCTTTGTAAAACGCCGCTCATTAAGCCAGCATTGCAGACCATGAGAAAACGCGGTCTCGCATTGCTGCTGTGACTTTGAAACTGTATGGGATTGACCGGTCTCGCAACCGGTAGGTCTTCTCTACTCACCCGGATACAGGGAATCCGCGCATGACCGTTGCAGATTGCACCACAGGGACATGCGTTCGGCAAACCAGCGCCAGAGGCAAAAAAGCATGAAACTTTTCGCGGGCAACTCCAATCGTGTCCTAGCAGAATCTGTTGCAAAACATCTCAATATCCCACTCGGCAAAGCCGTAGTTAAGCGTTTTGCAGATCAGGAAATCTTCGTAGAAATTCAGGAAAATGTTCGTGGTGAAGACGTATTCGTTCTTCAGTCCACCTCATATCCGACCAATGATCATCTGATGGAACTATTGATCATGATTGATGCGTTCCGCCGCTCATCAGCGCGCCGCATCACCGCAGTGATCCCTTATTACGGCTATGCCCGTCAGGATCGTAAGCCGGGTCCGCGTACCCCGATCTCTGCCAAGCTGGTTGCTAATCTGATCACTGAAGCCGGTGCCAACCGCGTTCTCACACTTGATCTGCATGCCGGTCAGATTCAGGGCTTCTTCGATATCCCGACCGATAATCTCTATGCGGTTCCGGTGATTGCCCGTGATGTTAAAGCCAATTACGACACTTCCAATGTTATGGTTGTTTCACCAGATGTCGGCGGCGTGGTGCGTGCCCGCTCACTGGCCAAGCGCATCGATGCGCAGCTTGCTATCGTTGACAAGCGCCGTGATCGTCCAGGTGAATCAGAAGTGATGAACGTGATCGGTGATGTCACCGGTAAAGATTGCCTGTTGTTCGACGACATTGTTGATTCCGGCGGCACGCTCTGCAACGCAGCTGAAGCCCTGCTTGCAAAAGGCGCAACCAGCGTTACTGCCTATATTACGCACGGTGTTCTCTCCGGTGGTGCTATTGCCCGTATCACCTCTTCCAAGCTTAAAGAGCTGGTGATCACCAATTCGATCCAGCCAACAGCAGCTATTGATCAGGCGCATAATATCCGCGTGCTTTCGATCTCTGACCTGATTGGTGAAGCGATTGCCCGTACAGCTGCGGAAGAATCCGTATCCAGCCTGTTCGACTGAAAAGCCGCTTAATACCCCATTGAAAAAGGCGGTGAAGATATCTTCACCGCCTTTTTTGTATTGTTAAAATTTACTCGGCTGCTTCAGCGCTTTCAGCCCCCTCATCAGGGCCGTTCGGATCACCGGCAGCGGTTTCGCACCCCATATCCGGAAATGCCACAATGCGCATGCCGGTAAAATCATTGCGCACCACCAGCAAACCGCGCTCTTCAAAATAAGTCAGCAAACGCCGTGCGCGGCTGGTTGAGTGGCTGCCATAGGCACGTGCCAATGTCGCATCTGAGGGACACGCTGCCCCTTTAACGGCGGCTTGCGCTACAATCAGGAACACACCCTGCACGTCATCGGTCAGGGTTTCCGACAATTGCAAAGCGGTCTGCCACTTTTCATCATCAATCATCCCCTCGCCGCCACTCGCTTGCGCCACGGCAAGGCGACGGCGAAATGCCGGCAGCGCCAATGGCTCGCCCGCGATGCGGTGAATACGGCAGCGCACCAGAAAATCCTGATAAAGCACAGCAACCGTGCGATAGGCCGCCTCCGGATCTTCAATGATCTCGGTCATCACCTTATCAATCTGCTCTTCACGCTCTGCTTCCATCAACCCCGGAAACAGTGGTTCATCAGGCTGCTCGGCTTCCGGTTTGGCTTTCACCACCTGCGCCAGAATTTCAGCCGTTGGCCTCGGCGGCGGCGGTGGTGGCGGCGGACGGCGCACAATCATCTTGGCTTCACTGGCACTTGGCGTAAAAATCAGATCAGCGGCATCAATATGTGAATCCGGCATCGGCATCAGTTTCGGACTGGAAGACCGCGCTGATGTTTCAACCTTACCGATTTTAATCGCTAATGGACGACGTGATAATGCAGGCCCCAAGGCCACAAAATGTCCGCGCTGCAAATCACGGAACTGCTCCGCCTGGCGGCGATCCATGCCCAAAAGATCGGCAGCACGCGCCATATCAATATCAAGAAAGGTACGGCCCATTAAGAAATTGGAGGCTTCAGCTGCAACGTTTTTAGCAAGTTTAGCCAAACGCTGCGTGGCAATAACACCGGCAAGGCCGCGCTTACGTCCGCGGCACATCAGATTGGTCATGGCGCTTAATGAAATTTTACGCGCCTCATCAGAGACTTCTCCGCCTACAGCCGGTGCAAAAAGCTGGGCTTCATCCACCACCACCAGCATCGGATACCAGTAGTCGCGGTCTGCATCAAACATACCATTGAGAAATGCGGCGGCAGCCTTCATCTGCTGGTCAATTTCAAGACCTTCAAGATTAACCACCACCGACACGCGATGCTGACGGATACGCGCGGCAATACGGGTAAGCTCACCCTCGGTGCGCGCTGCATCCACCACCACATGGCCATAGACATCGGCCATGGTAACAAAATCGCCCTCAGGATCGATAATACATTGCTGCACCCAAGGCGCGCTTTGCTCGAGCAATCGGCGCAGCAGATAAGATTTACCGGAACCGGAATTACCCTGTACCAGCAAGCGTGTGGCCAGCAGCTCTTCAAGGTCGAGCATAGCTGCGGTGCCGTTTGGCGTGGCTCCCATGTCGATGCCGACCTTCATAAGTGCCTCCTGCAATACACGTGAAAAAGCGCCCGCACGAATGGGGCTGCATGAAATAAGATTCGGGATATAGCCTGTTTCTAACAGGTATCAAACATAACACCAAGCCCGCACAAGCTGGTGCATTTATTCAGGCCAATCCCCTGAATTCACATTTTTTGGTGCTTATCCCCTGCATTGCCATTAAATGCCGCATTTACCGTGGCGCAAAACACCACCGCATTGCACAAAAACTTGCGTCAAAGCCGTTAATACCTTATGAGAGCCCATCCGCGTAGACACCCTTGGAGGCAGCGCGGAATGATATTTTCGCCTTATCGTTGTTTTTGCTGCGTTTCTGACGAGGATATCATGTTTCAGAATCTCCTATGAGTTTTTGAGACACTCCAAATATACTCGAAAGGAAATGCTATGAGCGAGACCAAAGTGCTCAAGGCCGTAAAGCGCGACCGGGCTGGTAAGGGGTCCTCCCGGATCATTCGCAACAACGGTCAGATTCCAGCAGTCATCTATGGTGACAAGCAGCCGGTTATTTCAATCGCAGTAGATTATAAAACAATCTATTACCTGATTTACGGCGGTGGCTTTAAGTCCACAACATTCATGATCGAAGTTGATGGCCAGAACATTAAAGTTCAGCCAAAAGACTACCAGATGGATCGCGTTAAGGATACCCCGCTCCACGTGGACTTTATCCGCGTAGCGTAATCTGGCAGTATATTCAGGCAGTCTTTATGGCCGCTTTGTTTATAAAAAACATCTCCGGTTCATACCGGAGATGTTTTTGTTTGTGGTACAGCTTTTGCCTGCTAGAGCATTTCACCATCAAGTTGAATCAGCTTGATGGATATGACAATGCGAAAACTCTAAAATCCAGAGCGAGCGCTGCGATCCAGCCTGAACGCAACCCGCTCTAGAGCAGCTGCAGGAAATGCGGGGACCGGCCTTCCGTACGAAACTGCGCTTAAACAAACAGATAGAGCGGTTTTTCTGCTTCAAAGAAAAGTAAAAACGCTCTAAAAGGCAATCAGCAGGTTCTTTACTGAACTGTCCTGTCAATCAATGTGACTGATACTCTTTCGGAGGCAACCATGTTGCTCATAGCTGGCCTTGGTAATCCCGGCTCACAATATGCCAGAAACCGTCACAATATCGGCTTCATGGCTGTCGATGCGATACATGCACGCCACCGCTTTTCCCCATGGGTAAAAAAGTTCAAGGCACTGATTGCTGATGGCACCATTGATGGTGAAAAGGTTCTGCTTATCAAGCCGCAAACCTTTATGAACCTCTCCGGCCAGTCTATTGGTGAGGCCATGCGGTTTTACAAGCTGGCTTTGGACGATCTGGTTGTGATCTATGACGAGCTGGACTTACCCGCAGCCAAAGTGCGCATTAAGGCTGGTGGCGGTGCCAACGGGCATAATGGTATCAAATCTATTGATGCGCATATGCAAGGACTGCTGGGCGGTAAGGATTATCGTCGTCTGCGCCTTGGTATCGGCCATCCCGGCGCCAAAGAACTGGTGCATAATTATGTATTGGGCGATTTTGCAAAGGTCGATAATGAGTGGCTGGATTTGTTATTTTCAGCCCTGTCAGACAATCTCGCTTATCTGGTTAAAAAAGACGATAATGGCCTGATGAATAAGCTTACTCTGGCATTGGGCGGTCAGCAGACCACGACCAAACCGGTCGTAAAAGACACTGGCGCCAAACCCGTCCCCAAAGCGCAGAGCCATATCCGGCAGGCACGGCAAAATAACAACAATGCTCCAAGCAGCGTCATAAAACTCCCCGCCTCAGGCCCGATGGCCGATATGCTGGCCAGACTGTTTGGCAAAAAAGACAACTGATAAATCTGTTTATGCCACAGCAAGTCAGTTTTCAGCGGCTTTTACGCCCAATAAGTGCAGTTGCCCTTGACCTGTGCTTGCCCCATAGCGCATAGGCAATGTCAAATGTTCTGTTTATTTTAACGCATAATCCCTTACCGGAAACCGGCACCCTAACGGGGCGTTTTCACGGGATTAAGCTTCAGACCGGATAAGGTTTTATCATGGGTTTCAAATGCGGTATTGTTGGCCTGCCAAATGTTGGCAAGTCCACCCTCTTCAATGCGCTGACCAAAACGGCTGCGGCACAGGCTGCAAACTATCCTTTCTGTACCATCGAGCCAAATACTGGTGAAGTTGCAGTTCCGGATCATCGTATGCGCCAGATCGCAGACATTGCCGGTTCAAAAGAACTGATCCCGACCCGCATTAACTTTGTGGATATTGCCGGTCTGGTGCGCGGCGCTTCCAAAGGCGAAGGTCTGGGCAACCAGTTCCTCGCTAACATCCGTGAAGTTGATGCTATTGTTCATGTGCTGCGTTGTTTTGAAGATGACGACATCACCCATGTTGAAGGCCGTATTGATCCGGTTTCCGATGCGCAGACGGTTGAAACCGAGCTTATGCTTTCCGACCTTGAAAGCCTTGAGCGCCGCATTGTACAGATCCGCAAGCGCGCCTCCAGCAAGGACAAAGAAGCCACCACTGTTCTGCCGATCATGGAAGATGCACTGAAGCTTTTGCAAAACGGCGATCCGGTTCGCATGCTGCTCAAAGATATTGCGCCAGACGATCTGCTGATCCTTAAAGGTCTGAACCTTCTGACCTCCAAGCCGGTTCTCTATGTGTGCAATGTGGCTGAATCCGATGCTGCACAGGGCAATGAGCACACCACAGCTGTCGCTAAAATGGCTGCGGAACAAGGTGCGCAATCGGTTATTATTTCTGCAGCCATTGAAGCAGAAGTCTCTCAGCTGCCGGATGAAGATGCCCAGCTGTTTCTCGGTGAAATGGGTCTGGAAGAACCTGGTCTCGACCGTTTGATCCGCGCCGGTTACAGCCTGCTTGATCTGATCACCTATTTCACAGCCGGACCAAAAGAAACTCGCGCATGGACCGTTTATCGTGGTGCAAAGGCGCCGCAGGCTGCCGGTGTTATCCATACAGATTTTGAACGCGGCTTCATCCGCGCGCAAACCATCGCCTTCGACGACTACATTGCCTACAAAGGCGAATCCGGTGCCAAAGAAGCCGGTAAAGCCCGCGATGAAGGCAAAGAATATGTGGTGCAGGACGGCGATGTGCTGATGTTTAAATTCAACACATAACAACCTAGTAAACTGCAATTAAAGCCCTGCTCTGCAGGGCTTTTTTGTATCTGTGCCTATTAGCAAAAGATCATTTGACGTTTACGTCAAAAAACCTAGAGTAGTGCCTGAGACAGATCTTACAGCATCAATGACGAATGCGCGGAGGTAATCACCGGTGAGCCAAACCCCACACCATTTCACCTATGATGATTTTATTGTTGGCAGCAGCCTGCCTCTCGGCTCTAAAACTGTAACGGCAGAAGAAGTGATCGCTTTTGCCGCAGAGTTTGACCCGCAGCCTTTTCACCTCGATGAAGCAGCCGGTAAAGCCAGTATTCTGGGTGGCCTTGCGGCTTCCGGCTGGCACACATGCGCTATGCTGATGCGGATGATGAATGACACATATATCCGTCACTCTGATAGCCAAGGCGCGCCCGGTCTTGAATATGTAAAATGGCTGAAACCAGTGATCGTTGGCGATGTGATCTCGGCTACCACAACCATTCTTGAAAAACGCATATCACGCTCACAGCCAACGCTCGGCATTATGCGCCTTAGTCACACCGTTACCAACCAGCATGATACTGTAGTGTGTGAAATGCAGGGCTCGGTTTTCATGCGTGTTGCAGGTCAGGAGAAAAAATAATGAGTAGTGAAACCAAACCATCCCTGCTCGAAGAGAATATCGGCAAAACAGTCCTCATTGGCACTTATGAGTTTACTGCCGATAAAATTATCCGATTTGCTGAAAAATATGATCCACAGCCGTTTCACACCGATCCTGAAGCTGCAAAATCCAGCCTGTTTGGCGGGCTTTGTGCATCCGGTTGGCATACAGCCGCTGTATGGATGAAGCTTAATGTGCGCTCAATGGGCGGCATGATCAAACTTTGTATGGAGCGCGGAGAAACGCCGCCGGCCTTTGGCCCTTCACCCGGCTTTGAAAACCTGCGCTGGCTACAGCCGGTTTATCCCGGCGATGTGATTGCTTATACAGTACAGATCACCGGTATACGGCCGCTGGCCACCAAACCCGGCTGGTCGATGCTGAACCATCATGCAACCGCCACCAATCAGCATGGCGAGCGGGTGATGGAGTTTGACAGCGCCGCTCTGGTCAAGCTGCCACCAAGCGCTTAAACGCCAGACTATTTCAATCACTAGAATCAAAAACCTTGCTAGAGCGGGTAACGATCAGATTGGATCGCAGCGCTCGCTCTAGGTTTATAGTTTTCGCATTGTCATACCTATCAAGTTGAATCAACGTGATAGTGAAATGCTCTAGAGCGGGTAACGATCAGGTTGGATCGCAACGCTCGCTCTAGATTTTAGCTTTTTCGCATTGTCATAACTATCAAGTTGATTCAACTTGATAGTGAAATGCTCTAGAGCGGGTAAGGATCATGTTGGATCGCAACGCTCGCTCTAGGTTTATAGTTTTCGCATTCTCATAACTATCAAGTTGAATCAACTTGATAGTGAAATGCTCTACCGGCAGGCTTTTATATAATTTAATCGCCTTCAAATTCCAGCAATGTGCGCACATGCACACCCAGCTCTTCCAGCTTCTTACGGCCACCAAGATCCGGCAGGTCGATAATGAAGCAGGCAGCAACAATCTCGGCTTTCATCTTCTTGAGCAGCTGTACAGCCGCCACAGCAGTGCCACCGGTGGCAATCAGGTCATCAACCAGAATAACCCGTTCGCCCGGCTGAATAGCGTCGCTATGCATCTCCATTTCGTCAATGCCATATTCAAGACTATAGGCAATACGCACGGTTTCAAAAGGCAGTTTTCCTTTCTTACGGATCGGAACAAAACCAGCAGACAACTGATGCGCCATTGCGCCGCCAAGGATAAATCCGCGCGCTTCAACACCGGCAACTTTATCGGCTTTGCCACCGGCAAAAGGAAAAACCAGTTCATCAATCGCACGGCGAAATGCCTGCGGATTACCCATCAATGTCGTCACATCGCGAAATTGTACGCCCGGACGCGGATAATCCGGAATCGTCCGCAAAGAAGCCTTCAGAAACGCGCTGGTCTCGTCATTCATGGCAGATCCTTACCTGTTATAATCTGAAATAGCACTGTCGCAGTGTCAGAGCACCACCATCATCGCCAGTTTAACGATCAGTTTGATGAAGCGCTTTCATGGTGACATGTTAAATTTTATCATAGCTTATTTTAGTCATAGTCACATAGAAAAGGGCGCATGAAGCGCCCTTTTAAACTTTATAAACAACCTGTACTGGCTGATTAATGCTTAACACCGGCGAAAACACGGCGCTTGGCTGCATAAACAAGCCCTGCAAACAGCAGCAGAAATACCATAACACGGAAACCGGTTTTCTTACGGGCTTCCATATGAGGCTCTGCGGCCCACATCAGGAATGCTGAAACGTCGCGTGAATATTGCTCAACAGTTTCTGGTGAACCGTCATCATAAGTCACTTGTCCGTCGCTGATAGGCTTGGCCATGGCCAAAGACTTACCGGCAATAAAGGCAGGGTTATAATGTGTGCCTTCCGGAATTTCCATGCCGGCAGGTGGTGTTTCATCATAACTGGTCAAAAGCGCATGGATATAATCCGGGCCCGCTTCCGCATATTGTGTGAAAATATCAAACACAAATGTCGGGAAACCACGTTCCACACCGCGCGCCTTGGCAATCAGTGAGAAATCAGGCGGAACCGCATTATTATTAGCTGCCGCTGCAGCTTCCGCATTGGCGAAAGGTGACGGGAAATAATCGCCGGCACGTGCTGCACGGGTGAACATTTCACCTTCAGCATTCGGGCCGTCCTGCACTTCATATTCCGAAGCAAAGGCTTTGATCTGATCCTCATCATAGCCCAGATCGCTCAATGTGCGAAAAGGTACCAGCTTCATAGAATGACAAGCCGAGCAGACTTCTTTGTAAATCTTCAGACCACGCTGAAGCTGCCCCTTGTCATAAGTACCAAAAGGACCTGCAAACGACCAGCTTTCCTGTATCGGATGTTTGATCGGGAAATGCGCCGGTTCCGCTTCGCTGGCTGCCGTATCGGCCTGAACAGCGCCCAAAGTGAGCGCTGTTGCAAGACCAAGAGCAGCAAGACCGGTAAAGAACATTTTCATAACTGTACTCTTCCTATCTTGTCCGGCAATCAGGCTTTGGCGTCTGCTGATGCCGCTTCATCATCTTTGCCGAGAACGGCTTCAGTGATGGAGTTTGGCATACGCTTCGGCGTTTCAATCAGGCCGAGAACCGGCATGATAACAATGAAGAATGCGAAATAATACAAGGTACCGAGCTGCGCCATGAAGGTATAGATACCTTCAGCAGGACGCGAACCGAGCCAGCCGAGGAAAACCGCATTGATCACAAACAGCCAGAAGAACAGCTTGAACCAAGGACGATAAACTGCAGAACGTACTTTCGAAGTATCGAGCCAAGGCACAACGAACAGGATTGCAATCGAACCAAACATCACCAGAACGCCGCCGAGTTTTGAATCAATCGGGCCGACATTGAAAGTGATGGCACGCAGCATTGCGTAGAATGGCAAGAAGTACCACTCAGGAACAATATGCGCAGGTGTTACCAGCGAATTCGCTTCGATATAGTTGTCCGCATGGCCGAGGTAGTTCGGCATATAAAAGATGAAATATGCAAAGAACAGGAAGAAAACTACCGAACCGAACGCGTCTTTAATCGTCGCATAAGGGGTAAACGGCAATGTATCTGTCTTTGTTTTAACTTCAATACCGGTCGGGTTGGTCTGTCCGGTCACATGCAATGCCCATACGTGCAGGACAACCACACCGGCGATCATGAACGGCAGCAGATAATGCAGTGAGAAGAAACGGTTCAGGGTCGGATTATCAACAGCAAACCCGCCAAGCAGCAACTGCTGGATCGGTTCACCGATAATTGGAAACGCCGTGAAGAAACCGGTAATAACTGTGGCACCCCAGAACGACATCTGTCCCCAAGGCAACACATAGCCCATGAAAGCAGTTGCCATCATCAGTAGGAAAATCACCACACCGAGAATCCACAACAACTCGCGCGGCGCTTTGTATGAGCCGTAATAAAGGGCGCGAGCAATATGCAGGTAAACCGCGATGAAGAAGAAGGATGCACCATTGGCATGCATATAACGCAGCAACCAACCGGAATTGACATCACGCATGATCTTTTCAACGGAGTCAAAAGCCAGCTGTGTTGATGCTGCATAATGCATAGCAAGTACAACGCCGGTCAGGATCTGTGCAATCAGCATGAAAGACAGAATACCGCCGAAAGTATACATATAGTTCAGGTTACGCGGAACCGGATAGGCAACAAATGAATCATAGACGAGGCGCGGCAATGGCAGCCGTTCGTCAACCCATTTCTCAATACCGGTCTTTGGCGTATAAGAAGAATGTCCGCCGCTCATAAAATTTCTCCTCCGACCACTCAGCCGACTTTAATTACGGTATCGGAAACGAAAGAAAACTGCGGGATGTGCATGTTTTCCGGCGCCGGACCACTGCGAATACGACCTGCTGTATCATAGGTCGAACCGTGGCACGGGCAGAACCAGCCGCCGAATTCACCGGATTCACCAAGCGGGACGCAACCAAGATGGGTGCAAACACCGATCATAACGATCCAGTTTTCTTTACCTTCACCGGCAGTACGATCCATATCAGTTGCCTGTGCATCCGCAGCCAGATTGGCATTGCGTGCCAGAGGATCTTTTAGTTCTGCCATTGGTGTATTTTTGGCATCTTCAATTTCTTTAGCCGTACGGTTACGGATGAAAACCGGTTTACCGCGCCATTTAACTGTCAGCGATCCACCTTCGCTCAAAGACGAAACGTCGACCTCAATAGAGGCCGCCGCAAGCGTCGAAGCATCGGGCCGCATCTGGTCGATAAATGGCCACGCGAAGCCGGCAGCGCCGACCACGCCAACCATTCCCGTCGCTATGTACAGAAAATCACGCCGTGTTGGCTCAGCTGTGTCGTGTGCGCTCACGTGCCACTTCCTTTTTGACTTGCATATTGAACTGTCCTCCGCTGTCCGTTGAGCACATCGTCTTATCTATGATGACGCTGTGTGCTGAGAGCCGTTGGAACTGTGATACAGTTACAAACCGGACATAGCTCCCCCACCTATGGTCAAGGTTTAGGCATGATAAAAAAGCTTGTCCAGTCGCCAGACGCGCTTACGGCACCATGTCGCAGGCAGCCCCGCTGCTGCAACAAAGCCGCAAAGCTCATTAAAATGCCGCTTTTTGCCTTGAAAAACACATAAACCATAACCGGCGGCATATTCTAATTCCTGTTAAATCTGACCATGAAACCGCTGATTATAATAATTTGAAACCAAACCGTGGTTTAGGCCTCATCTTCCGGTTTACCTAGAAAACCGCCCGATTGACGTGCCCAAAGCCCCGCATAAATACCTTTTTTGGCAATCAACTCGTCATGCGTGCCACTTTCGGCAATGCGCCCATGCTCCAGCACCACCAACCGGTCTAGCTGGGCAATGGTGGAAAGACGGTGGGCAATGGCAATCACAGTCTTGCCCTGCATCAAGCGTGTAAGATTTTCCTGAATAGCCGCCTCTACTTCAGAGTCCAGTGCCGAGGTCGCCTCATCAAGAATGAGGATCGGAGCATTTTTAAGCACCGCACGCGCAATACTGATTCTCTGTCTTTGCCCGCCCGAGAGCTTCACGCCACGTTCACCAACAAAGGCATCATAGGCTTTGCGGCCTTTAAAATCTTCCAGCGTATCAATGAATTCTTCGGCCTCGGCCTGACTGGCTGCAAAGCGCAACTCCTCTTCAGAGGCATCCGCTTTTGCCAGCATAATATTGTCACGCAAAGAGCGATGCAGCAGAGCGGTTTCCTGACTTACCACAGCAAATGCTGCGCGCAAAGAAGTTTGCGTGACCGCGCGCACATCCTGTCCGTCAATACGCACAGCGCCCTCATCAACATCATATAGCCGCAGCATCAGATTGATCAGCGTGGTTTTGCCAGCGCCCGAATGGCCGATCAAGCCAATACGTTCGCCGCCACCAACCGACAGGCTGATATTTTGCAGCACGCCGGTTTTGCGTTCACCGCCATAGCGAAACGTAACATTATCAACGTCGATCGCACCCGCTGTAATCTGTAGCGGCTTGGCATCACTCTTATCTTCCATGCCAAGCGGAGCGGAAATCAGCCGCATTGAATTTTCAATCACGCCATAGGAGCGCAGCATCCCGTTCATCTGCATCATCAGTCGCCCCAGCAGCATATTCAGACGCAGCACCAGACCCAGTGTAAAAGCGACCTCACCCACTGTCGCCTGCCCTTTTGTCCACAGATCAATCGCAAAGGCTGCAACCAGCACAATCATCAGGCTCGACAATGCAGTCATTGATACGCGCATACCAGTCAGCGTACGCATAAACGGCAGCATGGCTTTAATGTAACTTGCAAAACCGGCACGCAAATAGGCCTGATCCATATCCGGCGTATTCAGCTTGATTGTTTGAATATTGGTATAACTGTCAACAATTCGGCCATTAATCAGGGAGCCGGCCTCTGCGCTGGCTTCAGCCTGTTTACGCATCGTCGGCAAATAAAGCCGCGCGATCCAAGCGAACAATACCATCCACACCACCACCAACACGGCAAGGCGCCAATCCAGCTGTCCGAATAACAGCAGCGTGGTGATGCTGTAGATAATCATAAACCAGACCACCTGAATAAAACTGGTAATCAGGTCGCCTGCCGCCTGTCCCGCCTGCCAGACTTTGGTAGCGATGCGTCCGGAAAAGTCATTTTGAAAAAACGCATAGGACTGGCGCAGAACATAAGAATTCGCCTGCCAGCGAATTAAATTATAAAAGCCCGGCGTTATCGTCTGATCATCGAGCAGCGAGCTGATCGCCGTCATCAGCACCCGCACGATCAGAACAATAAAGCCCATAGCCAGCAATTCAAAACCAGCAGTCGCATACAGCGCCTGCCAGCTGCGCTCCATCGAAGCGCTCTGATCAAGAATATCAACAATCCGTCCGGTAAAATAAAACAACCCCGCTTCCAGAAGCGGTAATATACCCCCGACAAACAGCGCCAGTAGTAACGGCCAACGCGCCTGCGCCATATAATGCATAAGAAAGC
Organism: Pseudochrobactrum mosebachae; assembly: GCF_048914685.1. Lineage (GTDB taxonomy): Bacteria > Pseudomonadota > Alphaproteobacteria > Rhizobiales > Rhizobiaceae > Pseudochrobactrum. The sequence continues at coordinate 2,646,495 of NZ_CP128408.1, read as the reverse complement.
GCATTGTCGTCTGCGGCGGACGTCCGTCATCAAAATCTTGTAACGGATTGATCCAGTTTTCAAACAGACGATAAATTGCATTCATCAGGCATCCCCCTTCGGAGCATTGCGCATAAGAACAGCCGCTCCTTCACGCAGCGGCTGTTCTTTAAGAGTATTAAGGTAGCTCTTCAAAAGCAGTTAGAGTGTAAAGCGAAGCCGTATCAACCCTCTTTTAGCTCACAAGAACCTTGAGCAGCTACTCAGGTATAACCGGTTTTTGCTCGTCATCAAAGCCAAGGAACCCACCGGACTGGCGGGCCCACAGTGATGCATAAACACCGCCCTGTGCAATCAGTTCCTCATGGCTGCCATCTTCAATGATTTGGCCCTGATCCATCACAATCAACCGGTCAAGGGCTGCAATAGTTGAAAGGCGATGCGCAATCGCAATCACGGTCTTGCCTTCCATCAGCTTGTACAGGCTATCCTGAATTGCTGCTTCCACTTCAGAATCAAGCGCCGAGGTTGCTTCATCCAGAATAAGAATTGGCGCATCTTTGAGGATCACGCGGGCAATTGCCACACGCTGGCGCTGACCACCGGAGAGCTTAACACCACGCTCGCCAACATGCGCGTCAAAACCTTTACGCCCTTTTGGATCATTGAGATGCGGTAGGAACTGATCGGCCTGCGCCTGAGCCACCGCTTCCAGCATCATCTCTTCTGTGGCATCCGGCCTGCCATAGCTGACATTATCCCTGACAGAGCGATGCAACAGCGATGTGTCTTGTGTAACCATACCGATATTGGCGCGCAGGCTGTCTTGCGTGACCTTGGCAATATCCTGACCATCGATCAGAATTTTACCCTGTTCAACATCATAGAAACGCAGCAGCAGGTTAACCAATGTGGATTTACCAGCACCTGAACGCCCGACCAGACCAATTTTTTGACCCGGCAGAATATTCAGCGACAAGTCGTTGATAATACCTTTGCCCTTGCCGTAATTAAAACCGATATGATCGAATGTAATGCCACCTGAGTGAACATCCAGCGGTTTTGCACGTTCATGATCAACCACTTTACGTGGCTGGGCAATGGAGCGCATACCGTCTTCTACAGTGCCGATATTTTCGAACAGCGCAGACATTTCCCACATAATCCATTGCGACATACCGTTCAGACGCAGGCAGAGTGCAATACCGATAGCCACGGCACCGACAGACGCCACATTATCGATCCACAATTTAATGCCTAATGCACCGACCGAAAACAGCAGCACAGAATTCATGAAATAGAGCGAGCCGAAAAACTGCGTAACCATACGCATCTGACGGTTTACAGTATCCTGAAAGCCCTCAAGACTGTTACGAACATAGCTTTCTTCACGGTTGGTATGCGAGAACAGTTTAACAGTAGCAATATTGGTATAACTGTCGACAATACGGCCGGTCATTTCCGAGCGCGCATCAGCCTGTGCCTGCGAAATCACCCGCAACCGCGGAATGAAGTAACGCAACAACCCGATATAGATCAACAACCACACCACGAACGGCATTGCCAGGCGCCAGTCGGCAGTGGCAGCGATGAACAATGTACCGGTAAAATAAACCGACACATAGACCATCACATCAGCAAGCTTAATCACCGTTTCACGCACAGCCAATGCAGTCTGCATCAGCTTGGTGGAGATACGTCCGGCAAATTCATCCTGAAAGAACACCATCGATTGGCGGATCAGATAACGGTGCATCAGCCAGCGCACACGCATCGGAAAATTACCAATCAGCGTTTGATGCAGAACCATTGATTGTAGCAATACCACCAATGGCAGGATGACCAGAACAACGCCGCCGATCAGCGCCAACCGCCAGCCTTCTTGCTGCAAGAAGGTCTCACGGCTGTGCATATTCAGCCAATCCACCACATTGCCGAGAAACGCAAACAGCGACACTTCAAGAATAGCGATCAGTGCGGTCAGCAGAGCCATAACCACAATCCAGCCCCAGGCACCGCGGCTATAATACATGCAGAATTTAAACAGGCCTTTTGGTGGTTGTTCAAGCGGAACATCCGGATAGGCTTTCAGTTGTTTTTCAAACCAGCGAAACATTTTTACCTCGAATGCGGGACACGCCCGCCGGAGCAGCCTCAAGAGAAGCAAGCGACTCAAAAACATCGTCCCACAGTCTTCGCCTATAAAGCGGCACTGTGACGGGAAGACAGCAATTACAACTCAAATATAATCCACGCAGGCAAAGTCGCCGGACAGGATAAATCATGAGCAAAAATTAAATGTGTGAGAACACTTAATCAGAAGGTTGATGGAAAAAACGCACAAGGCCTGTCATCGCGACGGTGCAACTCGACATCGGAGACAAGTGATCAGAAGGACAGAACAATTTGAGCAAAACTGGAAATGTCTGGCCGGAAGGTTATGGTAATCTGATCGATACGTTCACTTTAACAGTCCTGTTAAGCGCAGCGCGGCTTCAGGATAAGAGGCCGCAGGTTCAATTGGTGCGGCACCCACCATGGTAACAACATAAGGAGCTGCTACGGGGAACAGATTCAAAGAAATCTTAATGCTCATCACAGCCTCCTTGCATGGTCAATCTGATAAAATGGAAGGCACATATAGCACCATGTTTTTTTTACCGCTAGTCTTGCGCAAAATTTTCTCATGTCGCGAATGAGAACAAAGCGGAGTGTGTCCAATTACACACAATTGATAAAATCAGGCGGATTGAGCAGTTTCAGGAAAAATGGGAGCCGGCTTTCTGCCCGCAACTGCGTTTAAACTAACAGATAGAGCGGCTTTTCTGCTTCAAGGAAAAGTAAAAATACTGTAGAAAAATTCGCTGCTGGCCACGAGAGCGGGTAACGTTCAGGTTGGGTCCCGGCGCGCGCGCTAGATATTAGCTTTTTCGCATTGTCATAGCTATCAAGCTATTTCAACTTGATAGTGAAATGCTCTAGCCCTCTGTAACCAACCCCTGTAAGTTTACATCATCATGAAATTACGCATTGCACTTTATCAACCGGACATTCCCGGCAATACCGGTACTATCTTGCGCATGGCAGCCTGCCTTGGATTAGGGGTGGATATTATTGAGCCTGCCGGATTTGATTTATCGGATCGCGGGTTGAAACGCGCTGGCATGGATTATCTTGAACAGGCAGCGCTCACCCGCCATCTCGATTGGGAGCATTTCAACCAATGGCGCTTGTCTGAAAATCGCCGTCTGGTACTGCTGTCAACCAAAGCCGCACAGCCCTATACAGATTTCAGCTATCGTATGGATGATATTCTGCTGTTCGGGCGTGAATCAGCCGGCGTGCCGGATCATGTGCATAATACCAGCGATGAGCGGATTATTATTCCGATGGTTGAGGGCGCACGCTCACTTAATCTGGCTCTTACCACAGCGATGTCCGCCGGCGAGGCAATGCGCCAAATCAATATTTCCAGATAATCAATTAACGACATCAATCTGAGCTGGGTAAACGCCTGATTGTAAATTCAATCACGTCATTATTGCGCACATACCAGCTTTCGATTTCGGTCCAATAGGCAGCTTTCGGATAAGCTTCGAACCATTCCCGCGCTTTCAGCCGTGCCACAGGGCGCGGCAATGAAAAGGTCTCGCGGATATAACCGTCGCTGATATCCGGCTTACGCGAAGACGATGCTTTGCGCATTTGCCTGCGCAAGCCCTCCAGCGGCGGCTTAGGTGGTATGGATGTCATCAGCGGCCTCCTTTAGCGCACCTTAAAATAAGGCAACAAGAAAAAGCGGTCATATTAAACATTACACGACTTACGAAGTTCGTAGAGCTTTACAAGCGAAAGCTGTACAAGACTTACAACCTACTCTTGTAAAATAACGCATTATCGCCCATGACACGAGTCATTTTATGGTCTGCAGATACATATCTCCTCGCGCACAGCGCAGGATGAAACTGTCAAATTCCCAAAAATAGAAAGCTTTCATAAACATAATCCGGTTTATGAAGTCTATATAACATGTTGACAGCAGCAGATTTAACCGCACCGTCAGGTTATAATATCTGCCGCGTAAGGACATCAGCGAAGGAACTAATATGCAACGTCCCGACCTTCCCGCTATCCTGCCTGATAATCTTGAAGAGAAGAAGCAGCTGGCGCAAAACTGGTTCGAAGAATTACGTGACCGTATCTGTTCTCTTTTTGAAACTTTGGAAGATGAACTCAGCCCCGAATTAGCGGGCAGCGACCAGCCCGCTGGCCGGTTTGTCAGAACCCCTTGGGCTAAAGATGAAGGCCGTGGTGGCGGCGGTGTCATGTCGATGATGCATGGCCGTGTGTTTGAAAAAGTCGGCGTTCATGTCTCAACCGTCTATGGTGAGTTCTCACCGGAGTTCCGCGCACAAATACCGGGCGCAGAAGAAGATCCGCGCTATTGGGCCAGCGGCATTTCACTGATTGCCCATCCGCGCAATCCTAATGTGCCGGCTGTGCATATGAACACCCGCATGGTTGTGACCACCCGCCAGTGGTTTGGTGGCGGAGCCGATCTGACACCAGTGCTTGATCGCCGTCGCACACAGGAAGATGCAGACAGTCAAGCGTTTCACAAAGCACTGAATTTTGTTTGCAACAAACATGCAGGCATTGCCGATTACGACCGTATGAAACAATGGTGCGATGAATATTTCTACCTGCCGCATCGTCACGAACCGCGCGGTATTGGCGGCATTTTCTACGACTGGCTGCATTCAACCGATGAACAAGGCGGCTGGGATGCTGATTTTGCGTTTACCCGTGATGTCGGTCGCTGTTTTGCTGTGGTCTATCCACATATTGTGCGCCAGAACTTTAATCAGCCATGGACAGATACTGATCGTGAAGAGCAGCTGATCCGCCGTGGTCGTTATGTCGAGTTTAATCTGCTGCATGATCGCGGCACAATTTTCGGCCTCAAGACCGGTGGCAATATTGCCTCGATCCTGTCTTCCATGCCGCCTGTGGTTAAGTGGCCGTAACAGTGAAGCTGCTTTATGAATCAATTCATCAAAACATATTCATAAGCACTTAATTAGATTCAATATTACCCATCTTAAAAACCAAACCGCCCCGTTTCAACGGGGCGGTTTTTGATTATAGATCCTGCAGCAATTGCGCTTTACTCAATGTAAACCCGGAAGCCAGCCACTGGGTTTCAAGCGCTTTCAATTTCTGGCCAAGGGCGGGGCCTTTTTCTAAACCGCACTTCATCAGGTCTGCACCGCTGAGCGGAAATACCGGCACCTCTGCATGTGCCGCCACATCCAGCAGGCGCATCAATTGTGCAGATCGCACCATCGCCTGCGTATCAGTTTCAGCATTCATACGCGCTGCAACCAGTGCCAGTTTCATCCGGTCCGTCAAGGCCTGACGGCAACCACCATAGATCAGCTTCATCAGCCCGATGTCAGAAAGCTCAGGCTTTGGTGTATCGCTCAATGCCCATTTTTCGAGCCGTGATTTATCCGCATTGGAAAGCCGCAGCCTTTTACCAAGCGCGGTCATGCGTGCGGCATCGGGTGGCACCATCGCTTCAAGACGCAGCAATGCATCCGGCTTCCAATCAAGATCGCGCTCAGCAAGGATCAGGCCATGGATCGTATCAATGCCCCATTTTTCGCTTTCCGGCAGAATTTGCGTCAGCACACCTGATTGGCGCATCCACAAAAGCGCCCGCGAAGGATCAGGGGCTGACAATAATTTCTTCAGCTCCGACCATACCCGCTCGGCAGAAAGGCTCTGCAAATGGACTTTAAGTTTGGCACAGGCTTTCAACCCCGATGCATCAGGGCGACCTGATCCGTACCACGCAAAAAACCGGAAAAACCGCAAGATACGCAAATAGTCTTCATTGATACGCTGCTCGGCATCACCGATGAACCGGAACTCGCGTTTTTCAATATCAGCCAGCCCGCCAACATGATCAATCACATCGCCATTGGCGCGGGCATAAAGTGCATTGACGGTAAAATCGCGCCGCTCGGCATCCACCTGCCAGTCACGGCCAAAAGCCACGGTTGCCTGTCGGCCATGGGTTTCCACATCTGCACGTAAAGTGGTCACTTCATAAGGCACACCTTTGGCAATCACAGTCACCGTGCCGTGATCGATACCGGTTGGCACAACTTTAAAACCGCAGCTTTCAGCCCGCGCTTTGGTATCATGTGGCAGTGTTGTCGAAGCAATATCAATATCGCCTACCGGTTCATTAAGCAGTGTGTTGCGCACAGCACCGCCAACCACCCGCGCTTCCTCACCACTTTCGCAAAGAGCTGCCAACAGTCTCTGCAAATCCGGTTCTGCCAGCCATGGCGCACGATCGGTAATATTCAGATTTATCTTCGTATTTTCAGTCACGCATAAAGCCTTTCATAGAGGCTGCGGATAATACCCGCTGTTGCCCCCCAGATAGTCCGATTCTGATAATGAATTGCGTAATAAAAACGCTCATGCCCTGCAAATATCCGGCTCTCGCGCTGATGCTCTTGTGGATCCATCAAAAAACTCAGTGGCACTTCGAATATATCCGCAACCTCATCAGGGTTAGCATGCAACTCAAACGGGCGCCTGATCACCGCCAGTACCGGCGTTACCGCATAACCGCTGCCGGTCATATATTGTGGCAGGCGGCCAAGCGTTTGTGCATGCCTCGCCTCCAAGCCGATTTCTTCATTGGCCTCACGCAATGCCGCATGTTCAGGGCTGAGATCATCCGCATCAATTTTGCCACCGGGAAACGCCACCTGTCCGGAGTGGCTGCGCATCTGCGCATTGCGTGTGGTCAGCAGCACACTGGCATGGTCACCATAATCAACCACCGGCACCAGTACCGCAGCAGGTTTCAGCTTCACACGCAGATCACCTTTGCCGGCATGTGCACGCGCGCTCCAGTCCGGATTGAGCAAGTGATCGCCACTGCGCGGCAGGCCGCTTGAATCAAACTCACCAGAAATCGGCGCATGCTGTTGTTTTTGCTGCACTCTACGCATGAAATCTTGAGCGGTGTAGCCTGTATCAGACATCTGTTTTCACTTTACCCGGTATTCCTCAACCGGCATAACCGGAAATATCTGCCCGCCGGAGCGGATTGCAAATACCGGTACACCATCAATCAGCAGTTCTTCACCAAGCGCTGCAAGATCATACATCACAGCTCGGCTGACCAGCGCTTCCAACCGGCCTCTGACCAACAGATAGGGTTTTAGGCCGCCGGTTACATCCTCAATGACAAATCGCAGCGGATGTTCTGCCCCCGCTTCAAACACATCGCCGACATTGGTGCGAAAGGTCAGGGCCTGCTCTGCGCCGGTACCAGTCACATTCATTTCCACCGCAATAAAATGAGCATCTTCAACACGGATACCGATCTTTTCAACAGGCGTAACCAGATAGGTTTTACCATCTGCATCTTTGCGCAACACGGTTGAAAACAAGCGTACCAGCTGCGGGCGGCCGATCGGTGTCCCCATATAAAACCAAGTGCCGTCGGCTTTGATTTCCATATCAAGATCACCGCAGAAATCCGGCTCCCATTTTTCTACCGGCGGCAAGCCTTTTCCTGCATTCACTTGCGCAGACGCACGGCGCATCAGAGCATCAAGGCCACTCGCATTACTGCTGTTCATTTCATCTTCCTGCTGCCGTTTTTCATCCATAGTCTTCTCATTTTATAACGGATGTACCGGTGTCCCCCGATTAATCAAGCCTGCACCATTTACGCTACCATCAGCATGACATAGTCTTGCCTGATGATTCAAGTAAAGCCGGATTGAAGACCTGCTGCCATATTGAATACCTTTGAAAGAGGCGATTATGAATTTTACTGCTGTGCCAAAACTTGACCCTGATGCCATCGTCAAGGCGGCTGATCAGGCAGCCGGCGACATGACCAAAATCCGCGAACAGATCGGTCAGGTTATTTACGGGCAACAGCAGGCCGTTGAAAATACACTGGTCGCACTTCTGGCCGGTGGCCATGCATTGCTGGTCGGCGTACCGGGTCTGGCCAAAACCCGTCTGGTGGAAACACTGGGAACCGTGCTGGGGCTTGATGAAAAACGTATCCAGTTTACGCCGGATCTGATGCCCTCCGATATTATCGGCTCAGAGGTTATGGATCAGGATGCCGATGGCCGCCGCTCTTTTCGCTACATTAAAGGCCCGGTATTTGCCCAGCTGCTGATGGCCGATGAAATCAACCGCGCCTCGCCGCGTACCCAGTCTGCATTGTTGCAGGCAATGCAGGAATATCACGTCAGCGTAGCCGGTCAGCGTTATGATCTGCCAAGCCCGTTTCATGTGCTTGCTACCCAGAACCCGCTGGAACAGGAAGGCACCTACCCGCTGCCGGAAGCCCAGCTGGACCGGTTTTTGATGCAGATTGATATGGATTATCCTGATCTTGACGCTGAGCGCGCAATTCTGCTCAACACCACCGGCACAATGCAAGCCCGTGCAGTTAAAATTATTGATGCGGCACGGCTACAGGAAATTCAACATCTCATCCGGCAAATGCCAGTACCGGAAACCGTTCTGGAAGCAATTTTGCAGCTGGTCCGCTCCGCCCGACCTGATGCCGATAATGACCACGCAAAAAACCATATCAGCTGGGGCCCCGGCCCGCGTGCCGGACAGGCTTTGATGCTGTGTGCCCGTGCCCGTGCGCTTTATCAGGGGCGCCTTGCCCCCTCAATCGATGATGTGAGAGCCTTGGCTGAACCTGTACTCCAGCACCGTATGGCGCTTAATTTTGCGGCGCGCGCTGATGGCACAGACATCCGCACTGTGATTGCCAAGCTGGCGCAGGCCATCGGCTGATGGTGGCAACCGGCACCATAACCAGTGCTGAGCTTGCAGCGGATGTGCTGGCGCCTTCACGCAGGCAGGCAGCGCTGATGCCGGAGCTGATTACACAAGCGCGCAGTATTGCCGGCTCTGTGATCAATGGCTGGCACGGCAGACGCAAGCGCGGCACCGGCGACAATTTCTGGCAGTTCCGCCCCTATATGCAAGGCGATATGCTCTCGCGCATCGATTGGCGGCGCTCTGCACGCGATGATCATACCTATATGCGTGACCGTGAGTGGGAAACGGCCCACACAATATGGCTATGGTGCGATCCGTCAGCGTCGATGCTCTATCAATCGCGCTTTGCGTCTGTTTCAAAACAGCAGCGTGCATTGGTACTGACCTTGGCACTGGCCGAGCTTTTCTCACGCTCTGGCGAGCGCATTGCTTATCCGCAAGTTTTGCAGCCATTGCTGGCGCGCAATGGTGCTGAACGGCTGGCAACAGCACTAATGCAGCAAAATACATTAGCCCCGCAGCCGGATTTACGCCCTGTACAAAGATTTAATGAACTGGTGCTGATCAGTGATTTTCTGCAACCGGCGGATGTCTTGACTGCGCAGTTTGACCAGATTGCCAAACGCAGTATCCGCGCGCATCTGATCGCCATTGCTGATCCGGCAGAAGAAAGTTTTCCGTTTTCCGGTCGCACCGAGTTTCGTGATCCGGTTAGCGGTGCGGTTCTCACCGCCGGAAGAGCACAAAATTATGCGGAAGAGTATCGCAGGCTATACCATGCGCAACGTGCATTTCTGCGTGAAACCTGCACGCGGCTTGGCTGGAGTTTTATAATCAATCACACCGACAAACCGGCGGCACAAGCGCTTACAACCTTGCATGGCTATCTTACTGCCGGCACCCAGCCGTCGAGCGGGGGCAGAGTTTAAATGCCGCTGATATTTACCGCACCATGGCTGCTGCTAGGCCTCGCAACCCTGCCGGTGATCTGGTGGCTGTTGCGTGCCACACCACCAAAGCCGGCACAGGAGCCATTTCCGCCACTGGCTATTCTGGCAAGATTGGTGCGCCATGATCAGGAGGCCAGCAAAAGCCCGTGGTGGCTCACATTGCTGCGGTTGCTGCTGGCTGCATTGGTGATTTTTGCAGTCTCCGGACCGGTTTGGAAACCACAGCCAATCAGTTTCACCGGCACGCAGCCGGTGGCTTTGATTATCGATAATGGCTGGGAATCTGCTCCGCAATGGCAGGCAATCCAAAATCAGGCACAATGGCTGATCAGCAATGCTGAGAAAAATGATGCTCCGGTTTTTCTGATTGCAACGGCTGAAGATGAAAATGCTGCAAACGGGCCTTTTAATGCGCAACAAGCCAAAGAACGTTTACAGGCTTTAGAGCCGCGTCCTGTAACCGTCGAGCGGCTCACCGCATTTTCAAAACTTGCCACTGCGCTGCAAAACACCACCGGCACCCGTATTTTCTATCTGCATGATGGTCTGGGAACGCCGCAAGATAAAGAGGCTTTTACGAAGCTCGACAGTGCAAAACCAGCTTCGATACAACTGATTATGCCTGAGCAGCAGCCATTATATGCAATAACCGGCATTGCCAATCAGCAAGATGCGCTCACTGTTCAGCTGATACGCGCGACCACTGACACCGCACCAGCAAGTGCAGCTCTCAGCGCCTATGATAAGCAAGGGCGGATATTGGCGCATAGTCAGGCAGAGTTCGCGCAAGGCACAGCACAAACCAGCGCCAAAATCACAATACCGGTGGAATTGCGTAATGATATTGCCATGGTCAGAATTGATGCCATGCGTCATGCCGGTGCCACATGGCTGCTCGACGATAATAATAGACGCAAGCGCGTGGGTCTGCTCAATGCGGGCAATGCCGACACTGCGCATTCGCTACTTTCGCCATTGCATTACATCTCCCGTGCCATGGCACCTTTTGCCGATCTGGTAACCGTGAATGATCCGGATATATCCCAGTCGCTTGATACACTATTGGAGAAAAAACCCTCAATCATCGTGCTGTCTGATATAGGGCGGCTGCCGGATTCTGCAGCCAGGAAACTACTGCAATGGGTGGATGATGGCGGTACCCTGCTGCGCTTTGCGGGCCCGAGGCTGGCTGCGGCACAGGGCGGTGATTTTGCCGGTCAGCGTGATCCGCTCTTACCGGTTCTGTTACGCAGCGGACAGCGTAATCTTGGCGGCACCCTGTCATGGTCAACACCACAAAGCATCGCACAGGCACCGCAGGATAGCCCTTTCAGCAATATTCGGCTGCCGGATGATATCACGGTGCTGCGTCAGGTGCTTGCCGAACCAGCTCCGGATCTGATCAGCAAAAGCTGGCTCAACCTTGCCGACGGCACCCCGCTGATCACCGGTGAAAACCGTGGCGCTGGCAGGCTGATCCTGTTTCATATTGCGCCGGATATCGGCTGGTCAAACCTGCCACTATCCGGTGGCTTTGTTGATCTTTTACACCGCATCACTGAAATTTCCGGTACACAAGCCGCCGAGGGCAATCCGCAACAGGCCGTTACCTTGCCAGCCCTCAGCCTGCTTGACGCCAATGGCAATCTTGCAGGCCTGTCCCGTACGGCCAAACCGTTGATGATTGAGAAAGGTAAAGCTCCCAAAGCCTCGCTCCATACCCCGCCCGGTCTTTATGGCACAGATCAGGCCTATCAAGCGCTGAACCTGATGGATAGCGAAAGCAGTCTTGAACCAATGACTAAGCCACAAATCACAACACCTGTGAGCCTGGTACCTGCCGCCAAAGAACAGACCATTGCCCTGCAAGGCCCCCTCTTTGCCCTTGCCTGCCTGCTATTGGCGCTTGATGGTTTGCTGATGTTGTGGTTCGGCGGTATTTTTTCGCGCAATGCATGGCGGCGATCCGGAGGTTTAAACTCCCTGCTTGTTTTAATGGCTGTCTCTGCGGTTTTTTTATCCATGCCGCTGATGCAACCACAGGCATTTGCCCAAACACCATCAACCGCATCAGCAGCGCCTAACGATACCAAGCCCGATGATCAGGCCAAGATTAATGTGCTTGATGTCACCCATCTTGCTTATGTGATAACCGGCGATAAAGCCGTTGATGAGACCAGCCGTGTCGGCCTATCCGGTCTTACCCAGTTTATTGCCGATAAAACCTCGCTTGAACCGGGCGAGCCGGTCGGCGTTGATCCCGAAAAAGACGAGCTGGCTTTTTATCCGCTGATTTATTGGCCGGTGGATAATGCTGCGCCATTTCCGAGTGAAAAATCTTTGCAACGCATCGATGCTTATATGCAGCAGGGTGGCACGGTTATTTTTGACACCCGTGACCAGTTATCATCCGGAACCGAAGGTTTAAGCGGCACCAGTCCGGCCACCCAACGCCTGCGTGAAATGCTTGATACTATGAATATCCCGCCGCTAAGTCCGATTGCCAATGATCATGTTTTGAGCAAAACCTTTTTCATTATGCCGGATTTTCCGGGTCGTTATCGCGGTAGCCCGCTCTGGGGCGAGGCACCGGTGAGTAGTGCGGATGATGATCTTCCGACAGATCGTCCGGTGCGTAATGGTGACGGTGTCAGCCCTATTCTCATCACTGCCAATGATCTGGCGGGCGCATGGGCAATGGATGAAAACTGGCAACCGCTTTACCCCACTATCCCCAATGATCCGATGCAGCGGATTTATGCATTGCGCGGCGGAGTTAACATGGTGATGTATGTGCTGACCGGTAATTATAAAGCTGATCAGGTACATGTTCCGGCACTGCTTGAACGGCTGGGGAATTGATGATGGATCTTTTTTCATTCAATTTCTCACCTTTGCTGACCACATTCTGGCTGGCATTATGCCTTGTACCTCTCGCCCTCATCACCTTGGCCGGTATATTATTGCGCAAACGCGGCAGCCTGTTGCGCCTTGCCGGTTTTGCGGCGCTGGCTTTGGCACTATTAAATCCTGAAATTTTGCGCGAGCAGCGCCAGCCTTTGAAAACCATTGTCGGGGTGGTTGTCGATCGCAGCACCAGCCAGTCACTCGGCACCCGCACACCAGATACGGATGCGGCACTGGCAGTGCTAAAGCAAAAACTTGCCGCGCTACCTGAGATTGAAACCAGAATTATTGAAACGCCATCAGGGTCCGAAGCGGGCGACAGCACACGCTTGTTTCAAGCTCTGAATGAAGGCTTGCGTGATGTGCCACCATCGCGCATTGGCGGTGCTGTTATGATCACCGATGGCCAGGTTCATGATGTGCCTGCCAATGCCGGTGAGATCAATTTCAAAGCACCGCTTCATGCGCTGATCACCGGTACCAGCGATGAGTTTGACCGCAGTATCCGCTTTATCCGCGTGCCGCGTTTCGGCTTAAGCGGCAAGCCGCAAGAGCTGGTCTTTCGTGTGGAAGATGCCGGCAAAATGCCTTCCGGTGCCACCACATCCGCCATCGTCACCATACGCATTAATGGCGAGACAATAGCCACAATACCCGCTGAAATTGGTCAGGACACTAAAACCGAGATCACCCTGCCCCATGCCGGTCGCAATATTATTGAAATTGCCACCGAGCCACTTGCTGGCGAGGTTACAACCGCCAATAATCAGGCCGTGGCAATCATCGATGCTATTCGTGAGAACTTGCGGGTTTTGCTGGTTTCTGGTGAGCCGAATAATGGTGAGCGCACATGGCGTAACCTGCTCAAATCCGACACCTCTGTCGATCTCGTGCATTTTACTATTCTGCGCCCACCTGAAAAACAGGATGACACACCGATCAATGAATTATCGCTGATTGTATTTCCGACACGCGAATTATTTGTTGAAAAGGTTGAAGATTTCGATCTGATTATTTTTGACCGCTACCAGCACCGCAATGTGTTGCCGCTGCTCTATTATGATTATATTGCTCAATATGTGCAAAATGGCGGTGCCCTGCTAATTGCCGCAGGGCCTGAATATGCCGGCAGCGCCTCGATAGCGCAAACGCCGCTGCTCAGTATTTTACCAGCTCTGCCAACCGGCAGCATGACAGAAAAAGGCTTTTTCCCCCGATTGACCGATGCCGGTAAGCGCCATCCCGTAACACGCGGACTGGAAGGCAGTGATCAGGAGCCTCCGCAATGGGGGCGCTGGTTCCGCTCGGTCGATATTGCCACACCGCAAGGTGAAACCGTTATGCAAGGCCCCGATAATAAACCACTGCTCGTTCTGGGGCATCAGGGCAAAGGCCGCGTTGGCATGCTGCTCTCTGATCAGGGCTGGCTGTGGGCACGCGGTTTTGAAGGTGGCGGCCCCTATGCTTCGCTCTATCGCCGCATGGCGCATTGGCTGATGCAGGAACCGGAACTGGAAGAAGAAGCGCTGACTGCAAAAGGCACTGCCAACAGCCTGAGCATTACCCGCCAGACTATGAGTGATAAGGCTGGGACTGCCAAAATTACCACTCCAACCGGCAAAGTGATTGAAGCCCCGCTGATACAAGCAGAGCCCGGCCAGTTTACCGCTGATGTGCCGGTGACGGAACAGGGGCTGTATAAAATTGAGAATGGTGATTATTCCGTACTGGCGCATGTCGGCAATGTAGATACGCCGGAACAGCGCGACAGTATTTCCACTCTGCTCAAACTACAGCCTGTTGCTGAGGCCAGTGGCGGCAATGTGCTGCGCTTGCGTGAAACGTCAGCGCAAAGCGCGGTCTCAGTGCCCGATGTCAGCCTGATGAGCGCCACGCAAAAGCAAAGTCCGGTTAATCAGTTAGGGCTGCGCCCCACTCAAGATACCAGCCTTGTTGCGGTGCATCGCATTCCGCTTTTCACCAGCCTTTTGGCGCTTGCGGCATTGCTGCTTATTCTTGGTGGTACATGGTATCGCGAAGGCAGATAATAAAATTCGAAAAGCTAAAATCTAGAGCGAGCGCTGCGATCCAGCCTGATCTTTACCCGCTCTATTTGTTTGTTTAAACGCAGTTTCAGGAAAACCGGTTCCCACTTTTCCTGAAACTGCTTTATCCCCCTTCATACTACATTAAAGGGGGATGGCTCTTATAAATCAAACTTGATTAATATGCATGACGGGGCCCGCCAGTTGCGCAAGGGCAATACCTTCAAGCTCTTCAGCACCGGGCAGGATACAAGCCAGCAAACGCTCGGGATCAACAGGTGCCGGCATGATGATTTTGCCGGCATCAACTTTAACAAAACCAAAGGCTCGGTAATAAGGCTCATCGCCAACCAAAAGGCTCAAGCGGTGGCCGGCTTTTGCTGATGCTTCCATGGCCTGCCGCATCAAATAACGGCCAATGCCGCGGTTTTTCCAGCCATCACGCACAGCCAGCGGCCCCAGCAGCAAGGCCGGTGTGGTGCCGATTACGATCGGCGTCATACGAATTGACGCGATCACTTGTACGCCACTTAGTGCCACAAAAGACAAGTCACGATCATGCCCGCCGCCTTCACGGATGCGGTAAGCCGCACGGGCAAATCTGCCCGGACCAAAAGCACTCGCGTTGATTTCTTCGATTTCCGCATCATGAGCACAGGTTTCCTGTGCGTAGGATAGATCAGACTGCAACATGGCACATCACTTGTTTAGAAATTTCAATAGCTTATCAGGTAAAGCTCAAGGGCGTAAAAACGCAAACAGGTCTAACCGGTGCCGCGCACCGTTTACAATTTCATCGTCGGATGAACTGCATGCCTGTCAAATTTCTAACTCCGAAACCATTCATATGTGCCGCAGTGTAATGCGGATAATTGTCGTTAGCACCATTCTTTTTAAAGGTAAAGAGCCGGTTCTTGCAGATGATTGAAATTTACCCGCTATTTGTCACGATCAACCACGTCCTGTTTTCAGGACAGCGTGTTGCGCAGATCGGCAGAGACATTGCAAAATTATGCATTACATTAAACTTGAATAATAACAGCGCGATATGAAAGCTAATAATAGGCTTTCACTCCGCAGCAAAACGATAAGGATCAGGATCATGGGACTTTTAGTCGACGGTGTCTGGCACGATCAATGGTATGATACCAAAGCCAATGACGGGCGTTTTGTGCGTTCCGCGTCCCAATTTCGCAACTGGATTACCGCTGATGGCAGTGCCGGCCCAAGTGGCAAAGGCGGCTTTAAAGCCGAGGCCGGTCGCTATCATTTATATGTCTCGCTGGCATGTCCTTGGGCGCATCGCACTCTGATCTTTCGGGCGCTTAAAAAACTGCAATCCGTTATCAGCGTATCGGTTGTGGACTATCTGATGGCAGAAGAAGGCTGGACATTTTACAATCAGCCGGATGCAACGCCCGATCACCTTTACGGCTCCAAGCGTCTTTATGAAATCTACACCCGTGCCGATCCGCTCTATTCCGGGCGCGTCACAGTACCGGTACTATGGGACAAGCAGCAGCAGACCATTGTCTCCAATGAATCGGCTGAAATCATCCGCATGCTCAATACCGCATTTAACGAATTCGGTGATGCAGAGCTGGATTTTTACCCGCAGGATTTACGCAGTGAAATCGATGCGCTGAATGATTTTATCTATCCTAATATTAACAATGGCGTTTACCGTGCCGGTTTTGCAACCACGCAACCTGCCTATGAAGATGCATATAATAATGTGTTTGATGCGCTCGATAAAGTAGAAACAATTCTCAATTCACAACCCTATCTTACCGGCGAGCGGTTAACCGAGGCTGACTGGCGGTTGTTTACTACTCTGATACGCTTTGACCCTGTTTATGTCGGGCATTTTAAATGCAACAAAGCGCGGATTGCTGATTATCCGAATATATTGAATTATGTTCGGGCTCTTTATCAGATGCCCGATGTGGCAGAAACGGTCAATTTCACCCATATCAAAAACCATTATTATATGAGCCACAAAACCATTAATCCGACCGGCATTGTGCCGCTGGGGCCTGAACTGGATTATAACACACCCCATGACCGTGCCCCCTTTGTCTAGAGCGGGTAACATTCAGGCTGGATCGCAGCGCTCGCTCTGGATTTTAGTATTGTCACATATTGGTGGCTCCGCTCAAGCGTGACCAATTTATCACATCGCGCTACCAAGATCAGGTAACGCGATACTATATTAGCAATGATTGATTTCGATCAATGGAAAGCCGCCTGCCGGATGCCAGCTTGCAACTATTGTAAAGCACAAGGAAATCAGACATGGCACTTTTCACGACGAACCGTCAAACATGCGCCCTTCTGGCTGCTACTGCACTTACCCTTTGTGCAGCTCAACCTGCCTTGGCTGCCGACGCAATTATTGCAGCGCCAGTACAGCAGGTAACAGAGAGTTTTCCTGTGGCTCTGAGCCCTTGGCAGGTTCGTGTTCGTGCTCTGGGTGTGGTCACTGAAAATTCGGGTTACGTGAATGAAATCCCGGGCTCCGGCCTCAGCTATTCCAACACCATCGTACCTGAGCTCGATATTTCCTATTACTTCACGGATAATCTTGCAGCAGAACTCATTCTCGGCACGACTTATGCCAATGTAAACGGCAAGGGTGCGATTGATGGACTTGATGTCGGTAAAGTGTGGCTGCTGCCACCAACCCTGACCATGCAATATCACTTCACCAATTTTGGTGCTTTCAAACCTTATGTCGGTGCCGGTGTGAATTACAGCATTTTCTACAATCAGAAATCCCATGATGCTGATTATTTGAAAGTTAAAAACACATTCGGCGGCGCATTACAGGTTGGTTTTGATTATATGATCAACGATCATTGGGGCTTCAACTTCGATGTGAAGAAGCTTTATCTGCGCCCTGAATTTGATGTGAATGTCGGCAGCGCACAACTGAGCGGTAAAGCCAAACTTGATCCATGGCTGATCGGTACAGGTATTACTTACCGCTTCTGATCTGAGGTAAAAACAGCCCTGCATATGGCTATGCAGGGCTGTTTTATATTTATTCTGCGACCAGAAGGTCACCCCAGTCAGCGCGTCTTGCTTCAGCAAACAGGGCTTTATCACGCTTGGTGATGAGGCTTTCCTTCACACTGCCATCAGGTGAACAAAGCTTGACATGTACTTTGCCGCCACCGCTTTTCGGCTGCATCAAAACCCGCTTGCCATTGAGCGCAACCGGTTGGCGCGACACCGCAAGATAGCTGAATTTTTCATCTTCCCACGGCACATCCGCCTCTTTGGTCAAGCGATGAATTTTTGACCGTGCCACGCGGCGTGAAAAATGGCACCAGTCCGGTAGCTGCACACCGCACGCATGCTCATGCGTGCAAGGCGCAACAATCTGCGCATTCAATGCCTGCAACTGCGCTCTTGCTGCCATAATACGCTGCCAGCCTGCAGGTGTGCCGGGTTCAATTATCACCAGCATGCCTTCAGTCAGCTGCCACAATTGTACAATCAGTTTTTGGCGTTCAGCTTCACTCAACTCGTCCAGCACATAGGCCAGTGTTACCAGTGAAGACGCCTCGGCATTGTTCAAGCCCGTTGTTACATCTGTAGCGCGCCATTCAATATCCGGTATCGCTGCATGGGCCGAGAGTACCTCGCCTACAGTGCGAATGGCATTGCTTCCTTCCAGCAGCAGCGCTTTTTGTAAATGCGGCCAAACACTGCCAGCCGCCCACATCGCAGTGCCGGGCCCTGCTCCGATATCAAGATGACTGCGTGGTGCAAAATCAGGACATATCTGCGCTGCCTCCTGCAAGGCAGTTACCACTGCCGCAAATGTGGCAGGCAGACGCGCTGCAAGATAGGCGTTTGCAGCCAGTTCATCAGATAAATGCCACTTACCGTCTCGGGTTTCCGCACGATAACGCTGGCTTAAAACACTGGATGCCCGTTGCAGATCAGCCAATGGCACACCTTGCAATTGCGTATCAACGGCGTGCCTTAATGCTGCCGGTAGCTCCATAATATCATCCTGAATAAAAAATCTCTGCATGTGCAATAAAGCATATGCAGAGATTTTAATAATTATAATTGCGCGCTCCAAAGCCGCTTCAAAAACCGGAAGCACGCTAGTGCATTTCACTATCAAGTTGAATCAACTTGATAGGTTTGACAATGCGATAACTCTAGAATCTAGAGCGAGCGCTGCGATCCAACCTGAACGTTACTCGCTCTAGTTATTCCTGCCCCCGAAAACCGCTGCACACTTTTCGGGATGCGCTTTAGCGCTCCAGAACCTGCCGGATATCTACCAGATTGGAGCGCACACGCAGGATATGAAAGCCCATTGTCGTCAGATGTGATGGCGTAAACCACGCATCCTGACGCCCGTTAGAAACAATCACCGGCTGCATATCAAGAGCCGAACGCAATTGCTGCTCCATCGCATCCCACAGACCATCAAGATGCTTTTCAGCCAAAACTGCTTTAAAGTCTGAATGCGTGGCGCGGATCAGCCCGTAATAAGCATAAAGCTGGCCATAAGCGAACCAGAACCGGTCATCGGCACGGGTATCGAACCAACCGGCATGATAATTATCCGAACGGTCTTTGAGGATTGCAGAGGTTGAGCCGAGATCACTGGCAATACGATCAACATATTGGATCAGATTATCAGCGCGGGCATCAAAGGTTGCATCGCATTTCTCAAGACGGGCATTAAAAGACCGCAGCTCTTTAATTGCCGAGCGGTAATAGCTTGGTGTAGGGGTTTTAGGACCGAACGGGCTGATACCAAAATACCAAGTATCTTCACGAAACTGCATATTACCGCGGGCTTTTTGAAGGTCGCCGTCGATTTGCGAGGTTCCGCGCAAGCGCCCTAATGTATCAACCAGCTCGATTGTTGTGCGTCGGACTGCGGAATGAACGCCGCGCTGAAAAGACGCCTTGTTATCCAGAAACGGCGTACGATCCCAATCCATGCCGAAAAAACCGGTTTTATAAAAGAACATGGAAGAAATCCATGCATTCTGATTCACGTTAAAATCTGTGAGATCAGCGGTCACTTCAGCCAAAGCCGAAGGTGCACAAACCCGAGCAGCGGCCGGCTGAGAAAACGCCATTTGTGGCGCTGGCTGCTGAGTTACCTCATTTGGCTTCGGCTCGGAGGCCGGCTCTGTACTATCGGTTGATACAGGTGCAACTTCACCAGTTGTAGTTTCCGGTGGCTTCACCTCTTCAGGGCTAACAGCTGGAGCAGGTGTAACCGGCGCGGGTGATGCTGCTGGCGCTGTATTTGGTGCAGGTTCCACGGCTTCACCCGGGGTTTTTGCACTCTGATAGGCATATTTTGAGGGATAATCAGGATCGAAATTTGTCCAGACCTGCGTTTGGATAACAAAATAGCCAAATAGTACAGCCCAGCCAACAACCACAACGGCTGTCAGGGTTTTCCACAACACACCCAGTCTTTTATAAATGCCCCACAGGCCGCCAAGCGGAACAGCAATTAACCGCAGCAAGGCCATAATGAACCGCCCGATAAAAACAAATATGTTTCTGATAATCGTCACTGTTATGTCCTCAGTTTCAGTCCTGATCCGGCATCATGATATCATCTTCCGGAAAACAATAATTATTCGGGTAAACCCTTGCATAGTTTCATAGAAATACGCAACAGTGCCACCATGTTATCTGGATTATATCTATCCTGTGCAGCTGTTGATCTTGGTGCTTTGTGATCTATAAATTTACAGCTGTTCCAGCTCATGAGGCATGCGGTTTTACGGCTGCGAAAAAGCTTAATTCAGGTCTATATAATTTAGAAAACACCCGCTTCAACCGGGAGCATATATTTAATTTTATGCTTTAGCCTTGAAATTGCTCGATAAAATTTTTAGCCTGTCCGTTACCGACCCATTTTGTCGTGTTTTTGGATTCTAGCTCCACAAAACCGCTTGAAGACTTCAGATTTTGATGCTTGTTTAAATCGGAAGACTGACAAAAAACCAATAAATAATCCGGTCAATGGAGAGACACATGCGTTTTCTAACTGTGAAAAATATGGCTCTGACCTGCACGGCGCTGCTCGTGACAAGCGCCAATGCACTGGCCGCAGAGCCGGCAGCCTGCTCAACCATCCGCTTTTCCGATGTCGGCTGGACCGACATTACCTCCACCACAGCTGTCACTACCGAAATTTTGAAAAGTCTTGGTTATAAGACCGATGTTAAAATCCTCTCGGTACCTGTGACCTATGCATCCTTAAGTAAAAAAGACATTGATGTATTTCTAGGCTTCTGGAACCCGTCTATGGCGGCAGATCTGCAGCCCTATCTTGATGACAAAACCGTAGTGACCCTGCGCACCAACTTAACCGGTGCCAAATATACGCTGGCAGTACCGGCTTTTGCTTATGATGCAGGTTTGAAAAGCTTTGCAGATATTGCCAAGTTCAAAGACCAGCTCGGTGAAAAAATTTATGGCATTGAGCCCGGCAATGATGGGAACCGTCTGATCCTTGATATGATCAGCAAGGGCGCATTTGATCTGAAAGACTTTAAGGTTGCGGAATCCTCGGAGCAGGGCATGCTTGCTCAGGTCGCCAAGGATATTAAATCTAACAAGCCGGTTGTCTTCCTTGGCTGGGAACCGCATCCGATGAATTCTCGTTTTGATATGCGCTACCTTGAAGGCGGCGATGACTTCTTCGGTCCTAATCTGGGCGGCGCCACAGTCGAAACCAATGTGTGGAACGGCTATACTGAGCAATGCCCGAATGTTGGCAAATTTCTCTCCAATCTTGAATTCACCCTTGAAATGGAAAACCAGATCATGGGTAAAATTCTTGATGATGGTGAAGAGCCTGCCAAAGCTGCGACCAACTGGATTAAAGCCAATCCGGATGCGCTTACACCTTGGTTGAAAGATGTTACAACCACTGACGGTAATGATGGCCTAGCTGCCGTTAAAAAGACATTCGGCCTCTGATATTGCGTCTAAGCTATTTCAGAAAGTGGGAACCGGTTTTTCGTTTAAAACTGCGTAAACACAAAAGTGAGAGCCTTTTCATCTAAGACATATAATGCTTTCAAATAAATATGATCAGCCTGTCGCTGCAACCTGTGCAGGATTGCAGCGACAGACGTTCTACAAAATACTCTGACCGGAAAACGGGGGGCCTGACTTTTGGACTGGCTTACTTCTTATAAAATTCCTGTCGGGCATACGGCAAAAACTGCTGTAACCTGGCTGACTGATAATCTTAGCTGGTTATTTGATGCAATTGCCGTAATCATGCAGAGCATGATTGACGGGCTGCTTGCTATTTTGCAATTTCCGCATCCCCTGATCCTGATCGCCATTTTTGCCGCGATTGCATGGGGCTTGCAAAGAAAATACTCAACCGTAATTCTGACAATTCTCGGATTTCTGTTCATTCTCAATCAGGGCTATTGGGAGCAGACACTGGAAACACTCACGCTGGTGCTTTCGGCCTGCTTTATCTGTATGGCATTGGGCGTGCCGCTTGGTATCGCCACTGCGCACCGGCCAAAGCTCTATGCAGTGCTGCGTCCAGTGCTCGACCTGATGCAAACCCTGCCGACATTCGTTTATCTCATTCCGGCCATTGTATTTTTTGGTATCGGTATGGTGCCGGGCTTGCTGGCAACAGCAATCTTCGTTTTACCTGCACCCGTTCGCCTGACCCATCTTGGTATTTCCTCAACACCTGAACATCTGATCGAGGCCGGTGAGGCCTTTGGTGCTTCGCGTCGTCAGCTGTTATGGAAAATTGAACTGCCTTACGCCATGCCGCAAATTCTGGCCGGTCTCACCCAAACCATCATGCTATCATTATCTATGGTCGTGATTGCGGCTTTGGTTGGCGCCAACGGCCTTGGCGTTCCGGTTGTGCGTGCGCTTAACTCGGTCAATACCGCACTTGGTTTTGAAGCAGGGTTAGTGATTGTTGTTGTGGCCATTATCCTCGACCGCATCTTCCGTCCGGGTAAGGGAAATTAATCATGGCTTCCATCAGTCTTCAAAATATCAGTATTATCTTTGGCAAGAAAACTGAAGGCTCGCTTGATCTTGCCGATCAGGGCTATAGCCGTTCAGAAATTCAGGCCGAAACCGACCATATTCTAGGTGTGCATAATTGCTCGCTGGAGATCAGAGAAGGCGAGTTGCTGGTGCTGATGGGATTGTCCGGTTCGGGCAAATCCACCTTGCTTCGTGCTATCAACCGTCTGAACCCGATCAGCCGCGGCTGTGTTACTATTTACAATAAGGGTGAAGAATTCAACGTAACCGAGGCAGGCACTACGCAGTTACGTTATTTGCGCACTCATCTGATCTCTATGGTGTTTCAGCAATTCGGCCTTTTGCCTTGGCGCACTGTTGAGGACAATGTCGGTTTTGGTCTTGAAATTGCAGGGCTTGGAAAAAAAGAGCGCATTGAGGCGGTTAAATATCAGCTTGAGCTGGTCGGCCTTCAGGATTGGGCAACCCGCAAGGTCAGCGAGCTATCGGGCGGCATGCAGCAGCGTGTCGGTCTTGCCCGTGCCTTTGCAACAGGCGCGCCTATTTTGCTGATGGACGAGCCTTTTTCTGCACTAGATCCGCTGATCCGCGCCAGACTGCAAGATGAATTACTACATCTGCAGGAAAAGCTGAAAAAGACTATTGTTTTTGTCAGCCACGATCTTGATGAAGCGATGAAGCTTGGCAATCGCATTGCGATTATGGAAGGCGGTCGTATCATTCAATGCGGCAGCGGGCAGGATATTCTGCTCAATCCGGCCAATGATTATGTGGCAGATTTTGTTGCCAATATGAACCCGCTCGGGGTTTTGTTGGCTTCAGACCTGATGTCACCGCTTGATCGCAGTGCCCCGCCCCGCCCTTTCGCGGCAACCGCAAAACCCAACACCTCTATCCATGATGTGATGCAGGCTATGGTTCGTAATAATGGTGATGTTGGTGTGGTACATAATGGTGCAATTATCGGCAAGATTTCTGCCGATGATGTCGTGCGTGGTCTCACCCGTCACCGGCATTAATCCAGACGCATAGCTTAACAAAAACGCCGCGCTGATATCAGCGCGGCGTTTTATTATTCATTATGAAGCATGTTTATGATCAGGCAGCAGCACGTTTTTTGGCACGGTCTGCAACGCGCTGGCGAATGCTCTCAACATCGGAGCGCGGGGTCGCAGCAAATAGCTTCTTGGTATAGTCATGGCGCGGATGATTAAACACCTCATCACGGGTGCCATATTCAACCACTTCGCCATAATACATCACCATCACCTCGTCAGCGATATAGCGCACCACCGACAGATCATGGCTGATGAACACATAAGTCAGCTCGAACTCTTCCTGCAAATCAGCCAGCAGGTTAAGCACCTGCGCCTGAACCGACAGATCGAGCGCTGATACCGGCTCATCAAGCACCAGCAAACGCGGGCTGAGCATCAATGCACGGGCAATAGCAATACGCTGGCGCTGCCCGCCAGAAAACATATGCGGATAACGGTTAAAATGCTCACGGCCAAGGCCAACTTTGAGGAGCATCTGCATCGCTTTTTCCTGACGCTCTGCGGCTGACATATTGGTATTCAGCAACAAAGGTTCTGCCAGAACATCACCGATTTTCTGGCGCGGATTGAGCGACCCGTAAGGGTTCTGAAACACAATCTGTACACGCTGGCGCATTTCACGGGTCAGGCCGTCTTGCGCAATATTGACAGGATGACCGTCAATCAGCAATTCACCCGATGTCTGCGGATCAATCAAAGTCAGAATGCGGGCAAGTGTAGATTTACCGCAACCGCTTTCACCAACGATGGCCAGTGTCTTACCCTTCTCTACCGAGAAGCTGACATTTTTAACCGCATGCACGGTTTTGGCTTTTGAAAACAGGCCGCCACCGGTGTGATAATCGCGTGAAATATTGCGGGCTTCAAGAACGATTTCACTCATGTGGAAGCTCCTGAATTTTCTGCATTCTGTAACACGAAGTCTGAAACAGTCGGCAAACGGTCGCCGGTTGCATTTTCCGGTAGTGATGAAAGCAGCGCTTTGGTATAAGCATTTTGCGGGTTCTCGAACAGTGAGAGCACATCCGCATCTTCCATTTTGTGGCCTTTATATTGCACAATCACACGGTCTGCAGTTTCAGCCACAACACCCATATCATGGGTAATCATGATCAGTCCCATACCATGCTCTTCCTGCAACCGCATCAACAGATCAAGAATCTGTTTTTGAATGGTCACATCAAGCGCTGTGGTAGGCTCATCCGCAATCAGCAGTTTCGGATTGCACGCAATAGCCATTGCAATCATCACACGCTGGCACTGGCCACCAGACATCTGATGCGGAAAGCTGCCAAGGCGCTCTTTCGCATCCCTAATACCCACCATTTCAAGCAGTTCAATCGCGCGGTTATAGCGCTGTGTTTTACCCATACCAAGATGAAAACGCAGCACTTCCTCAAGCTGGAAACCAACCGTGAAACACGGATTAAGGCTGGCAACCGGCTCCTGAAAGATCATGGAGATTTCACGTCCGATAATCGCACGGCGATCCTTATCGCTCATATTCAGCAGATCGCGGCCATCAAACTCCATAACATCTGCGGTTACTGTAGCTGTATCTGGCAACAGCCCCATCACTGCCAGCATGCCCACCGATTTACCTGAACCTGACTCACCGACAATAGCCAGCACTTCACCGGCATTGACAGAAATATCGATACCGTCGACAGCACGAAAATCACCGACAGAGGTATCAAAAGCAACGGTAAGATTTTTAATTTCCAAAAGAGCCATTGATCAGCTCCTTTTCAATTTTGGATCAAGCGCATCGCGCAGGCCGTCGCCCACAAGATTGATCGCCAGAACGGTAATCAGAATGGCAAGCCCCGGAAATGTAACAACCCACCATGCACGGGTGATAAACTCGCGTGCTTCAGCAAGCATTGTACCCCATTCCGGTGTCGGCGGCTGTGCGCCCATGCCCAAAAAGCCAAGCGCTGCAGCATCTAGGATCGCATTGGAGAACGACAATGTTCCCTGTACAATCAAGGGTGCCATGCAGTTTGGCAAAATAGTTTTGAACATCAGACGGAAGCGGCTGGCACCAGCCAGTTTGGCTGCGATCACATATTCACGGTTCTTTTCAGCCATCACTGCCGCACGGGTCAGACGCGCAAAATGTGGTTGCAAAACCAGAGCGATCGCGATCATCGCATTCATCAATCCCGGTCCCAAAATCGCCACCAGCACAAGTGCCAGAATGAGTGATGGAAATGACAGGATAATATCCATAATACGCATGATGATTGTATCAATGGCACCGCCAAAGAAGCCGGCAATCAGACCGACAGTAACGCCAGAGACCAGCGACAGCACCACAACCACAAGACCGATAAACAACGAATATTGTGATCCGTAAATCAGCCGCGAGAGCACATCACGCCCCACCGCATCGGTGCCGAGCAGAAATGTGGCTTTACCGCCCTCTTGCCAGACCGGCGGTGTGAGCAAGGCATCACGATATTGCTGCGTTGCATCATGCGGCGCCAGCAAAGGGGCAAAGATTGCCACCAGCACCAGAGCCACGAAAACGAACAACCCGATAACGGCACCGCGGTTGACGCTGAAATAATACCAGAAATCCGCGAGCTGACGTCGCAAGGACAGATCAACCGGCTTTTCTATAGGCATTGTTTGATTACTCATAAGAAACCTCACTTATGCCGGATGCGCGGGTTGATCATACCATATAGTAAATCAACAACCAGATTAACCACCATCACAAGGACAGCGATCAGCAGCAATCCGCCCTGAACTGACGGGTAGTCGCGGCGGAAGATACTATCGATCATCCATTTACCGACGCCGGGCCAGGAAAAAATTGTTTCGGTCAAAATTGCACCGCCAAGCGATACACCAACCTGAAGACCGATTGTGGTCACCACAGGGATCAGCGCATTGCGCAGCGCATGCAAACCGATTACACGGCGCTGGCCAAGACCTTTGGCACGCGCAGTCCGCACATAATCCTCACCCAGTACTTCAAGCATTGCTGAACGCGTTTGACGCGCGATCACAGCCATCGGAATGGTTGCCAGCACGATTGTCGGCAGGATCAGATGCGATAGCGCAGAGGCAAACGCCCCCTTCTGTCCGGATAATAAACTGTCAATCAGCATAAAGCCTGTGACAGGCGGGAAAAAATACATCAGTGAAATACGCCCCGACACCGGTGTCCACTGCAAAATCCCTGAGAAGAAGATAATCAGCAGCAAGCCCCACCAGAAAATCGGCATGGAATAACCGATCAGCGCCACGCCCATAGAGGTCTGATCAAACCACGATCCGCGCTTGACGGCTGCAATCACACCGGCAGGAATACCGATCAGAATTGCCAGCAGAATGGCACAGAAAGCCAGTTCTAATGTTGCAGGAAACAGGGTGAGGAATTCAGTGATCACCGGTTTTTTGGTAATCATCGACATGCCGAAATCGCCATGAAGAACATTCCAGACATATTCCAGATATTGTTCCCACATCGGCCTGTCGAAGCCGAGCTGTTTCATCAATTCTGCATGACGTTCAGGCGAGACACCACGTTCACCGGCCATTAACAGCACCGGATCTCCGGGTAGAACACGAACGAACCCAAAAGCCAGCAGCGTAATACCAAGGAATGTCGGTATCAGATAGGCTATTTTGCTTAAAATAAATCGTATCATGAATACAGTAAGACCGGGCGCTGAAGAAAATATTCAACGCCCGGTCATTCTCCCTAAGGGTTACTCGGAAATATCAACACCATCAAAACGATAGTCACCGAGCGGGCTCATTTTAAAGCCTGTAACCTTTGCAGACATTGGTACATACACAGTCGAATGCGCCAGTGTATTCCAAGGAGCCTGTTCTTTGAAGATTACCTGTGCCTGCTCGTAAAGCTTAACGCGCTCAGCCTGATCCGAGGTGATTTTAGCTTTCTGGATCAGATCTTCAAATGGCTGGTAGCACCATTGTGCACGGTTGTTGCTGCCAACACCCGAACAGCCGAGCAAGACGCCAAGGAAGTTATCCGGATCACCATTATCGCCGGTCCAGCCAAGGATAACCGCGCCGTCACGATCCTTTTCGCCTGATTTCTTGAGGTATTCACCCCATTCCATCGATACGATCTCAGCTGTTACGCCAACTTTAGCCAGATCGGCCTGCATCAGTTCTGCAGTACGGCGTGCATTAGGCATATAAGGACGGCTCACAGGCATCGCCCAAAGCTTCATCTGCAGATCTTTTACACCAGCATCTTCAAGCGCTTTTTTTGCAGCTTCAGGATCATATTTATCATCTTCAATCGCGCTGTTATAGCCCCACATTGTTGGCGGGATCGGGTTCTTTGCAACCTGTCCGGAGCCCTGGAACACAGCATCAATAATGGCTTGTTTGTTCACAGCCTGATTAAGAGCGCGGCGTACTTCCGGCTTATCATAAGGTGCAACAAGGGTATTATAGGCAAAATACGCAATATTCAGACCGGCCTGCTCATCGACCTTCAGGTTGCTGTCAGCCTGCAAGCCTTTAATATCAGCTGGCGCCGGATAGGACATCAGATGACATTCACCGGCTTTAAGCTTCTGCGCGCGCACAGCAGCATCTGTAGTGATTGCGAAAACCAGATCGTCGATTTTTTCTTTGCCAGCCCAATAATCAGGATTAGCTTTATAGCGAATAACCGCATCTTTCTGATAGGTCACAAAAGTAAACGGACCGGTACCTACAGGGAACTGGTTGAGGTTTTCTTTTTTACCGTCAGCTTCAAGCTTGTCCGCATATTCTTTCGACATAATCGATACGAAAGGCATAGCGATATTAGCAAGGAACGGTGCTTCAGGACGGGTCAGCACAAACTTAACCGTATGATCATCAACTTTAGTGATGTCTTTGATCAGAGTTCCCATTTCCATACTGTCAAAATATTCATAGGAAATTCCGGCAGTATATTCATGCCACGGATTATCTTTATTGCGCTGACGGTCAAAGGTGAACAATACGTCATCAGCGTTAAAGTCGCGGGTTGGTGTAAAGAAATCCGTTGTCTGGAATTTCACGCCCTGACGCAAATGGAATGTGTATTCCAAACCATCTTCTGAAACTTCCCACTTTTCAGCGAGACCCGGTTCAACAACGGTCGTACCATTCTGAAATTCCACCAGACGATTAAACACCGGATGCGCAGAAGCATCAAACGTATCACCACCGGTATAAGGCGCCGGATCAAAACCTTCCGGCGAAGCCGGTGAGCAATAGACCAGCGTTTTAGCAGAAGCTGCACCGGACACACCGGCCAGCATGGCAGCAGTCATAGCGGTTGCAGTCAGCAATTTAGTATAAAGGTTCATTATAGGCCTCCACCCGATAATAATCTGCAACTCCTCATGTCGCAGCTGAGACGTAAAGAAGCATTTTGGACGGCAGGAAGGCAAGTTGATTTTGCGCCCCCATCGGAGGTCGATATGAAATAGCCTGAACCAATTATTAGTGACAAAATATATATGATTGATTTTACATCAATTTTTTTAATTTTTAACCGTTTTAAATATCGAAGAATTGCGGATTATTTTGAGCTTACCTGTTAATAATCTGAGTGCTTTTGCCTTTAACAACAAGAATCGCATAGAGTACCAGACGTTACTCCAAGCCATTGATGCACCACAACAACATGCAAAAACTGAGGCCGGATTATGAACGAGAAAAAAGAAGTCATTCAGCAAACCACCGATGAAGTACGTGCACTGGCACGAGACTTGGTAACATCGGCGAATTATGGCTCGCTTGCAGTGCTTGATCCGGCCACCGGACGCCCGAGCGTTACGCGCGTCGCTATCGCTTCGGATATAGACAATACGCCCCTGCTTCTCGCTTCAGGTCTTGCCACGCATACTCCGGCATTAAATGCCAATCCGGTATGCTCATTATTGCTTGGCGAACCTGCTGACAAAGGTGACCCGTTAGTTCACCCGCGCATTACACTTGCTTGTGTTGCAGAAAAATTTAGCCGTGAGCATGAAGGCTATCAGCGCTTGCGCGACTTGTTTCTTGAAAAGCGCCCAAAAGTTAAGCTTTATATTGATCTCGGAGATTTCGTAATTTTCCGCTTGAATATTGAAAGTGCCGGCCTCAATGGCGGCTTTGGAAAAGCCTATCATTTGAAACCGGAAGATATTCTGGCTCAGCAATAATATTTTTCCAACGCAAAAATCCATAGAACCACAGATCATGAACTTTGAGTTTGCGGCATATTTTCCTGAAAACACCCTTACAATGCTTCAAACTCAAAGATAAAAAAATTTATTTTAATAATTTTTGTTCATTCTATATTTTTTTTAATAATAAAAAATTTACCCTCTACTGCTCCGGCTTAGTGCCAATAATTTTTAAATTCTCACAATAGCCGAACAACGCTTATCGATTAAAAACAAATGCATATCTGTATTTTCAATATTTACTGTAATCACAGATACATAAATTTACAATTAAAGAATATGCTAATTTAATAAGTCCTACCATTGCAATTAAATCGTTTTATTTAGTTGTTATACGAGTATACCAGCGATTAAATTTAAAATAATTCTTGCAAATATCAATTCCATTGGTAGTTGTAATAGGACGCTAATAATTTCATTTATAAGCGTCCTA
Organism: Pseudochrobactrum mosebachae; assembly: GCF_048914685.1. Classification (GTDB taxonomy): domain Bacteria; phylum Pseudomonadota; class Alphaproteobacteria; order Rhizobiales; family Rhizobiaceae; genus Pseudochrobactrum. The sequence continues at coordinate 2,616,036 of NZ_CP128408.1, read as the reverse complement.
TTAAATTTGCTGTCATACGGGGGTAGGACTGCACCATGAAACACGATAATATCTACTCAAATCTCGTTGAAAATGCGGATCAGGCTGCGGACTTTTTGTCAGCACTGGCGAATAATAAACGACTGCTGATCCTTTGTAAGCTGCTCCACAACGAAATGTCCGTGGGGAATCTTGCAAAAGCAATTGATCTCAGCCAGTCAGCATTATCGCAACATCTCGCAAAATTGCGCGCTCTGAATCTTGTTTCGACAAGACGGGATGCCCAAACCATTTATTATGTTGTATCATCACCGCATATCGAACTGGTATTATCTACATTGGGAAGCCTCTATCTGGCTCGCAATGAAAAAAGACGGGAAGCTTTCGCTTAAATTCAACTGATGCATGATCAGACTATAAATGGTTTTTCAGTAATATTTATTGATAATATTTTAGATAAGCGCCTCGGCGCTTATCTAAATATCAAAGAAAAAGACCTTACAGGGCGCCAGTCTCGTTTTATTGCAGAGGGCAAAGTTGTTTTGCGCGTTCTGCTAAATTCATCGCAATTTGATGTTGAGTCATTACTAATTACCGAGAACAAGCTTGCCGGCATGCAGGATATTTTATCCCTATGCCCTGCCGATGTGCCGGTTTATTGCGTATCATCAACAGTTATGGATGAGATTGCAGGATTCAATGTGCATCGTGGTATATTGGCTGTCGGCAAAAGGAAATTACCCAATACGATCAGCAGCCTCTTGCAATTTTTGCCGGACAACGCGCTGATTGTTATTCTTTGTGGCATATCTAATCACGATAATATCGGATCTATATTTCGCAATGCAGCTGCATTTGAAGCTGCGTGTATTGTGCTTGATGAAACCTGTTGTGACCCGCTTTATCGCAAAGCAATTCGAGTATCAGTTGGCGCGACCCTGCAAATCCCTTATGCTCATAAGGGCAAAATTGACGACATTGTCAAAACTGTCGCCGAGGCAGACATCAATCTGATTGCGCTTTCACCCGGCAGTACGCAGTCTCTTTATGACCTTCCGGTTACCGGAAAGACAGCTTTACTACTGGGGACAGAGGGGGAAGGCCTGCCGCAACACCTGCTCAGCTCCCTGCAAACTGCACGTATACCGATGTCACGCAAATTTGACAGCCTGAATGTTGCTACAGCCTCCGGTATCGCCCTCTCCTGCCTTAGCCGGCGCAGTTTTACCTGAATAAATCAGAGCATAAACTGGCGAAGAAACTGCAATCAGTGGTTGTAAAACTTAGGTTACAAACGACTGAAAACCATCAAAATTAGTTAAACTATAATCGTCATAATGTATTTTTGATTACTAACAAAAATACAGCGCGCTGTGTAAAACACAACGCGCTGTATTCATACGATATGCTCAACTGATATTGCTTGATAATCAGGCGGCGGTCACCGCTGAAGGCGTACCATCAGCAACCTTGCCCATCAGCTCAAGCAACATTTTTTCTGCTTCAGGCGCACGTTCCGAGCGGGCAATAAAGCCACCACCGAAAACACGTGCTGTATTGCTGTCATCGGAATACAGCACGCAGGCTTGTCCCGGCGCGATACCGCTTTCACCATCAATCAGCTCAACCCAAGTAACACCATCAGCATGTCGCAAGATTGCCGGCTTAGGCGGACGTGTGGAACGCACCTTGGCAAACACTTCAACACCTTCCGGCGGCAGATCAGTTAATGCGCCATCGCCAAGCCAGTTGATGTCGCGCAGGAACACCTTATGCGTTTCCAGCGCCTCGCGCGGCCCCACGATCACACGTGCATGGGCAGCATCGAGATGAACAACATAAAGTGGTTCGCCGGTAGCAATACCAATGCCACGGCGCTGGCCAACTGTATAATGCACAATACCCTCATGATCGCCCAAAACACGGCCATCAATATGCACAATATGGCCGCGCGTTGCTGCTTCAGGCTTCAAGCGTGAAATAATATCGGAATATTTGCCCTGCGGCACAAAGCAAATGTCCTGACTGTCCTGTTTTTTAGCAACAGTCAGCCCCATTTCTTCAGCCATCTCACGAACCTGCGCCTTTGGCAGATTACCAAGCGGGAAGCGCAAATAATCAATTTGCTCCTGCGTAGTCGCAAACAGGAAGTAGCTCTGGTCGCGATCTGCATCTACAGGGCGAAATAAAGCGCGGTGGTCGCCGTTAGGGCCGCTGCGGATGTAATGACCGGTCGCAAGTGCTGCAGCACCCAGATCGCGAGCTGTGGCCAGCAGATCGGCAAACTTAACCGTCTGGTTACAGGCAACACAAGGGATCGGCGTTTCACCGCTCACATAGCTTTCGGCAAAAGGATTAATCACGGCTTCACGGAAGCGTGCCTCATAATCCAGAACATAGTGAGGAATTCCGAGGCTTTCGGAAACACGGCGCGCATCTTCAATATCCTGCCCTGCGCAGCAGGAGCCGGCACGGTGCACGGCAGCGCCATGATCATAGAGCTGAAGGGTTACACCAACAACATCATAGCCTTCGCGCTTGAGAATACCGGCAACAACCGAAGAATCAACGCCTCCGGACATTGCCACAACAATGCGCGTATCTTCCGGCTTTCCCGGTAAATCGAGGCTGTTCAGTTTCATGATAAGTCCGCATCTGGGCGTTGCGCCCTAAATCTTGCTGTAAATTATCCCCTTATATAGGCCATTCACACCCGCCTTGCCAAGATGCCGCAGGGAAATCTCGTTTTTTTAATAATTTATTTTCAGCAAAAAACGGCGAAAACAGCCCTAAAACGGCCTGATTGCGGCATTTTCAAGGGTTTTATACATAATCTTTAACGAAAATTATTATTTATTACCAGAGCCTTACCGACCTCTTAGCTCTTTTTTAAAGCTGTGCCGTTATCGTGATGAATGATTAGGTCCTTGAGTGTTGTGTAGAGAGTACAATGACCGATCTGGTAAGACCACGCGTAAAGTATGTTATCGGCCCGGACGGAAGTCCGCTGACCGTTGCGGATCTGCCGCCGTCTAATACACGGCGCTGGGTTATCCGCCGCAAAGCTGAAGTTGTTGCCGCTGTTCGCGGCGGTCTCCTCAGCCTGGAGGAAGCCTGTCAGCGTTATACGCTGACAGTCGAAGAGTTTCTGTCTTGGCAGTTGTCCATCGACGAGCACGGTCTCGCCGGGCTACGGACAACCCGCATTCAACAATACAGACACTAATCATTACGTGCCGGGTGCATGGTAATGAACCGAACAGGGGTCTGCCGTTTTGCGGCACATTCTAAAAATAAAGCCGGAGAGTTCAGCTCTCCGGCTTTCTTATTTTTGAGCAGCTTCAGGAAAAGTGGGAACCATTCTCCGTCAGAAACTGCGTTTAAATAAACAGATAGAACGGGTTTCCTGCTTCAATAAAAATGAAAACGCTTGAGAGCGGGAAACATTCAGGTTGGATCGCGGCGCCCACTCTAGATTTTAGAGTTTCGCATTGTCATACCGATCAAGCTGATTAAACTTGATAGTGAAATGCTTTCGGATCTTAAAACTGTTAACGCGACCTCCGCATCATCCCTGCCCTACACATCACACAAATAAAAAATGCATAATTCCTTAGACCGTGCGGCTTAAGGAATTATGCATTTGCAGACGTTTGATCTCAGCACGGATTAGGACTTGCCGAGATTTTGAGCCAAGCAGAAATGGTGAGATTTTGGTTATGGCAAGCCGAAAATGGTGATTTTCGAGAACCGGAGCGGAGCGTACTTTTGCATCATCCTTTAATCAGTTTTGATTACAGATAAGATTATGCAGCATCAAAAGATCACGGCATACCTCGCACGCCCTATTGGACGTGCCTTGCCGTGTGTACGTGAGCACCGGAAACGGAGAAAACTGTCATTTACAGACCACCAGAGCCGAAATCCTTATCCGATCATGACGCGACGATCATAGACCGGCGTCATTTCAATCTCTTTGACCTTACCGTCACGGGTTTCCAGTGCTTCAGCACGTGAAAGATCAGCTTCGGCTTCCAGAAGACCCGCTTCGGCAGCGTCTTTCTGAACTGTCAGATCACGAATTGAATCAAACAGATTGTCGCGGCGCTGACGCGCTGCTTTGGCAAAGGTCGGATAGGCAAAATGGGTTGTATCGGTGATACCGGCTTTGCGCTCTTCTGACTGGATCTGTGCATCAAGCTCACCGGCCATACGCTCGAACTCACCCATCATCAGATCAAGCTGACCAATTTGCCGGCGCTTCTCTTTAACTTGAAAAAGTTTCAGCCGGACCAGACTCTCACGTGGCTTCATACGCATTACTCCTTGAACACCAAGTTCCCGAACACGGATTTTCAACTGATCCTTGCTCGTAATCACCCCTCACGCAAAGAAATCTCTTAATTTCCAAACAAAAAATTAAGATTTATGACCATTGGTAACCATTTCTTTACGTACAGCGTTAATCATAGCCATTAGGAATTAAGGCTAGGTAAATTAACTGTGTTTTTTCAGCAACATTAAATATTTGAATCCGCTGAATCACTTGTAAGGATTTCTTAAACTAATTTGTTAAGAAATTTTTCGTGTGTTTTCACTGCATTTTCAAATAGTTAGATGAAAATTCCATTAATATGATATTTACTATTGCCAATGAGAATCATATTTTGTTAACCATTCGATGGCAGACTTGGTTTCGAAGCGAGTGCTGTAAGCAGTGCAACTGCCGGATCAAGTTAAGCAGCGGAAAAAAGGGATTTCGAAGATGCGCGTTCTTTTGATTGAAGACGATAGTGCTATCGCACAAAGCATCGAGTTGATGCTCAAGTCTGAGAGCTTCAATGTTTATACGACAGATCTGGGCGAAGAAGGCATCGATCTGGGTAAGCTCTATGACTATGATATTATTTTGCTCGATCTTAATCTGCCGGACATGTCCGGCTATGAAGTTCTGCGTACATTGCGCCTTTCCAAGGTAAAGACCCCTATTCTGATCTTGTCCGGTATGGCAGGCATTGAAGATAAGGTTCGTGGTCTTGGCTTCGGTGCAGACGATTATATGACCAAGCCTTTCCATAAAGATGAACTGATCGCCCGTATTCATGCGATTGTTCGTCGTTCAAAAGGCCATGCACAGTCAGTTATCACAACCGGCGATCTGATCGTTAATCTGGATGCCAAGACTGTTGAAGTCGGCGGCCAGCGCGTTCACCTCACCGGCAAAGAATACCAGATGCTGGAACTGCTCTCCCTGCGTAAGGGTACAACTCTTACCAAGGAAATGTTCCTCAACCACCTCTATGGTGGCATGGACGAACCGGAACTGAAAATCATCGACGTGTTTATTTGCAAACTGCGCAAGAAGCTCGATGCTGTTTCCGGTAGCCAGAATTATATTGAAACTGTCTGGGGCCGTGGCTATGTGCTGCGCGATCAGGAAAGCATCGAACACCGCGAAATCGCGTAAGCCCTTTGCAAGTTTCCGCTTCTTAAAAAACCTCGCTCTGGCGGGGTTTTTTATTGTCCTTCAACAGGCTGCAAGTAATAAAAAAGCCGCACAGAATTGAAACTGCACGGCTTTTTTTAATTTTATACACAGTCCGAATTAATCATCCGCAAGCGTGCCTGCATCCGCAGCAATATCAGCATCTGCATTATCCGGAACATCACCCTGAAAAGCCGGTTCAACCTCACGAAGCTGCGCGCGGAAGATAATTTCCTCTTCGCTCACATCGATAATAATGTCCATTCCGGCTTCTTCCGCCAATAGCAGCGTGTAGTAAGGCTGCACGGAATGCGCATCGATCGACTCTTCCGGAATATTGCCCTCGTGTAATTCTTTAAACTTCGGTGGCACGCGCAGCATACGGCCACGCACTTTGATGCTGATCACCGGCTTGGTTTCAACATCGTCCAGAACCACATCGAGGTTACCACCGCGCGGAATGGCTGAAATACCAGTGAGGATCAGGTTCAAAAGCAGCTTGACCTGATTTTTCGGTAAGAATGCACGGGTACCGGTCCAGGTGAATTCCGGCTTTTCGTTTTTCATATAAGAAATTGCAACATTCTGTGCATCACCGGTATCAATCTGCACACCGGCAGAACCGGCAGCACCGAAGGCAATGCGGGCAAATTGTAAACGGGCAGACGCATTGCGGGCGCTGGCAGCAATGAGTGCCATAGCATCTTCATCAGCGCCGCCCTCTTCCAGCAGTTCCAAACCATTATTAATCGCCCCGACCGGAGAAATAATGTCATGACAAATCCGGCTGCATAGCAATGCACCCAGATCAACCGCAGAAAGAACAACAGGCAAAGACATTGGTCGCTTCTCCAAATTTCATATCTGCTTGGTTGCAGATTTAACCACATATTTCAGATCAGGCGTTGCGCCGGCAAAATTGCGGCAGCACAACGAATCACCTGAACATAAACTGACATCAGGATGCCGCAGCACCCGTTCAATGGTGATTATGCGCCAATAGGTTTAATGATTACCAAATAATGCGATAAAAACCATTTTTATGGCCTTTCATTAAGTCATTGAAAGGACAATTTTCCATATAAAGATTTCTACAAGGTTTTTACGCTTACAATACCAACCAGATAAAAATCAGATCTAGCAATCATCAGAATTGCAGATCGAAACAGGGCTAAACATGGATAGGCCAATAATGTGTCACCATGGAAAATTTGAGTTCGCGTATCTTCAATTGGAAAATACGCTGACCGCGTCGCACAGAGTGAGCCAAGCAGCCAGAAGGATTATTTTATGGCTACCCTAAATCAGTCCTCTTTTCGTTTGCATATTGCAGCCGTATTATTAGGATTATTGGCTCTGATCAGCGTTTTACCGCAGCAGGCCAAAGCCAATGAAGGCTTTAACATGGAGGAAATCGTTGCCTCCGGTCATCGCTTCTTTGGTTCGACATCAGGCGGCGTTGCGTCAGCAATCGAAAAAGTGTTTCAGAGCTATGGCCTGCCGAATGGTTATATTCTGGGTGAGGAAGGCTCCGGCGCCTTTATCGGCGGCCTCACTTACGGAGAAGGCACGCTCTACACAAAAAATGCCGGTGATCATAAAACATTCTGGCAAGGACCATCCCTTGGCTGGGATTTTGGCGGTCAGGGCTCACGCGTTATGATGCTGGTTTACAATCTTGATGATGTAAACATGCTCTACGGGCGCTATGCCGGTGTATCCGGTTCAGCCTATCTGATTGCGGGTGCCGGTTTTAATGTGTTGAAACGCTCCAATATTTTGCTGGTACCAATCCGCACCGGCGTAGGTGCGCGTTTGGGTGTAAGCATCGGTTATCTGAAGCTGACACCTGCTGCGACATGGAACCCGTTCTGAGTAGAGTGCCCATAATCGCACGCTTACAGCATTGATCCGCGGCTGAGAGACGAGATTTCTCTCTCAGCCGCGGTTTCCGTCAAAGCGCTTTATTAACATCGATTAAACGCAACGCGCTCTGGCATTTTATGGCATAATCTGAGAGCACCGGAGTTCAGCAGATCGTGATTCAATCCGCACTGGTTTTCCTGCTAGGCTTTTTATCCGCAGCCTTTGTGGTTTTGCTGGCCGCACCGCTGTTCTGGCGCCGAGCGCATGTGTTGTGGCACAAGCAAATTGCTGCCCGTCTGCCGCTTTCGCTTACCGCGCTTGAAGCTGACCGCGACCTGCTGCGCGCCTCCCATGCGGTTTCCTTACGCAAGGCCGAGATGCAGACTTCCCGCATGCGTGACAAGCACACACAGGCTCAGCTTAAAATTGCCGCTGACCGTGCTGAACTCGAAAAGCTGCCGCAACTGCTGCAAGATATTGAGGCATTGCATATTGTACAGCACAATGACCGCCAGCAGCTTGCAACAGCGCAGCATGCCTTAACAACCTTGCAAGCAAAGCAACAAACCACTGATGAGCAGCTTGGCTATTTGCAGCGCCAGAATGAAGCGCTGAGCAACCTCAGCGATACATTGCGGCTGGAAATAGCGGGTCGGGAGCTGGAAACGGATCGTCTGCGGCGCGAGGCCAATGATCTGCGTCAGAAAAAGAAACAACTTAACAACGCGAAGTCAGAACTGGCTTCTCAGGTGGCAGCATTGAAGACATCTCTTGAGAGTGAGAAAAACCGTAATCAGGCTCTGGAAGAAAAGCTGCATCGCTTGATAAGCGAGCTCTCCGACACGCAGGAAAAGCTGGAGCGTCAGAATAAAGATATTCAGCGCAAGCATGATCTGTCTGAAGGTGAGAAACAGACATTGAGCGCACAAGATCAAAAATTGCGTGACACGATCAGCGAGCTGGCTGCAGAAATGGTTGCCAGAACTGCGGCAAAAGAGGGAGAAAACTCTCCTATCCATGCGCTTTTGAAAGACAGCTCAGAGCCAAACAAACCCGTGACAACTGCCCGGAAAACAAAATCCAAAAGTCTGGCAGGCCGGATTAAAAACCTCACCGCCTGATGGGGCAGTCACGGTCAGCACTGGTATATCATAGGGCTTGACTATATGTATAAACTCTAGAGCATTTCACTATCATGTTGAATCAACTTGATAGTTGTAACAATGCGAAATTTTAAAAACCTAGAGCGAGCGCTGCGATCCAATCTGAACGTTACCCGCTCTAGAGCATTTCGTAGTCCAATGAAATCATTGGGCGGCCACGATAATGCGTAACAACAATAAGTTAGAGCGGATTACATGATTCAATTTAAAGGTAAACCGCTCTAGAGCGTAAAAATAACAATCAGAACTTCAAATTCAGAACGCAAACAGAGGCTTGCTCTTAGTCTTTGTTGAAGCGTACAAACTATAAAGAAACTTGTCTGCTCATTGAAAATCAATGGCGGCTTTTAGCCACCCATTATACGGATCGAGTGCTAACCCCTCCCCGCCATCCTGCTCTTTGGCATTGCTCGAGAGCCATAATATGCAGCCTTTTGCATTAAGGGCTTTAAGGCTTGTCAGGCGAAAATGCATTTGATCATAAGTTAGATAGCGCTGCTGTCCTGATTTATCTTTCCATCCCGGTGAGATATAGGGAAAAACGGGTTTGGAACTCTGATTGAGATTATCCAATAGCTGGCAAGCATGAGCAGCATATTCCGCAGCTTGCCGCCATTTCATATCAGCTTCAGCTGTACCGTCATAATGGCCGTAATTATATAGTGACGGACTATAGTAATCGACAGCTTTGGCTACTTTGACATATTCAGGGTTGAGCTTGTCATAAATAGCGGCCGTTTTTTCATTATAACCGTAGGTGTTTTGTGGCACTTCGCTATATAAACCTACTTGCGCAGCCGGATTTACCTGCTTGAAAAAACTTACAATTTTCGCAAGGTTTTGCACAATGGTCTGCCCGTCCGGAAGTGGTTTATTCGGTTGAAAACGGTATTGATTCCATTCCTCTGCATCAAGCGAAACATGCTGCAAAGGATCAGCATTCTTGGCAATGTCACGAAGTTTATTTTCGTTGAGTTTTGCGGCCAGCCCCTTACCGTCGAGAAAACGTGCACCATAAACAAGATTAACAGGCCTTAGCCCGCGGCTGACAAACCACGTATCATCAAGATAATCCTGACTCTCAACGATAGATCCATCACTGTTTTTGTAACGTTTAAATTTTAAATATTCTTCAACCTGAAATGTATCAGATGATAGATTGATCTTGTTTGGCAGCGGAAATCCGGCCGCATCGAGCGGTCTTATTCCAGTATTTACCAATCCGCCGTTTGCGGACAAAAGTCCGCTTTCAAGAAAAACACTTCGTGAATCAGTCATTTCAAATGGCGCCTTAAAGAGCAACATCACGTGCTGCTTGAATGCCCCGCTCCCATATATAATAGCTGCCCCGAGTTACGGGACAACTGCAATATTATAGTAAATTTAAGTGCCCAGATATCAATCAGAGCTTCAGGCTTTTTACACCGTCTCGTGCTTACCCTTCATCTGCAGTACCGCGGCGCCAATAGGCAACGGCCATATGCTGTTCACGGCTGAGCTTGCACTCTTTACGCCAGAAACTGCGTATTTCTTTGAAGGCGTTAAACTCTGATCCTGCCCATGCAAAAATACGCTGTTCACCTACCTGTACCGGCGCGACATCGCGCACAGCATCAATCAGCAGCTGTGTTGTGCCCGCCTCCGCGCCATTGCGGTGTAACCATTTAAGATCAAGCTGCGCCTCGGTTTTAAGCACCTGCTCTTCACTTTCATCGGCCACCTCAATACGTACAACCGCCACTGCCGACGCAGGTAACCGCTCAAGAATACGTCCAATCGCCGGAAGCGCGGTTTCATCGCCAATCAGCGTATAAATATCGGCTACCGGCACATCACCGCCGCCAGGGCCCGTCATCCCAATCAGATCACCGACCTTAGCCTGCATGGCCCATTCAGACCCGGGTGCAGTTGTTTCACTCGGATGCACAACCATATCAATATCGACCCAGCCCTGTTCTGCATCAATAGCCCGTATCGTATACACGCGTGCAGTGAGGCGATATTCGCCCTCAGGCCACACTGGGCGCCCATCTGCCCCTAAATGCGGCCAGCGCACCGTTACAGGCGGTTTAGGCGGTATTACTAAGCGGATATGTAAGCCGCCACTTGCGTATCGTATAAGATCATCACCCGAAAGCCGGATGCGGCGCATATGCGGGGTTACATTGGAAACCCCGATAACTGTCATTTCGCGGAAAAAAGGTGGCAGGCTACCCTCACCGGCACCATCGCCTTGCCATGCAAAAGACAAGGACTCTTTACCGGCATAATGCACAATGCCCTCAGCAATAGAAAATTTGACATAAGACAAGTCACTGTCACTTGCAGCTTCAGCGATCACCCTGATGCCACGATCCTCAAGCGTAAGGATCGCTTTGCCCATACGCATCGGAATTGTCACTGCATTATCATCGCGCTCAATAGCAAAATGCTCGGCATATCCCGCACTCACGCTTTCCAGCAGCGCCTCAGGCTGTAAACAAGCGATATGCGTTTGCGCAATAAAAACAGATTTATTCATAATATCTCCTGCGGCCGGTTCTGGCCAAAAAATGCAGCCGGATTTTGCCGTAGCTAACATTTTATAATATGAGTATTCAACTCATATTTAAATCATCCTCCTTCATATTCCCGTTACCAGAGCCATATTCCATGCAAAAAGGCCGGATGTTTCCATCCGGCCTTTCTTCATTAAACGATTTTATTACAGCTTACTTGCCGTGAAATTCACGGATCGCTGAGATAATGCGTTCCTGATCTTCATCGCTCAGATAGGCATGCATCGGCAGGCTGAGAATGCGCGACGGCAAAGCCTCAGATACCGGCAAACCGCCCGGGGCAACCATATAGTGCTTATAAGCAGTTTGCAGATGCAGCGGCTTCACATAATAGATCACTGACGGAATGCCCTGTGCCTGCAAATGCGCTTTCAGCTCATCACGGCGTTCAGTCTCAATGGAGTACTGCGCCCATGCCGAGCGGATGCCACTGGCAGGACGTGTAACCTTAACAATATCGCTCAGGCCCTCAGCATAACGATTAGCAACTTTTTGACGGGCAACCATCTCATCTTCGAGAATAGTCATTTTCTGCAACAAAACGGCCGCCTGGATAGTATCCAGACGCGAGTTCAGGCCAATGCGCACATTGTCATATTGGGTTTCGCCTTTACCGTGAAAATGGATCGAACGCATAATATCGTTCAGCTCATCATCATTGGTAAAGATTGCACCACCATCACCATAGCAACCTAACGGCTTGGCCGGATAAAAGCTGGTAGCGCCAACATGGCCGAATGAACCGCACATCGCGTTGTCGCGCTTGCCGCCAATAGACTGCGCCGCATCAGAAATCACTTTCAAGCCTTCATGATCAGCAATCGTCATGATCGCACGATAATCGGCAGGCAGGCCGAACAGATCAACAGGAATGATCGCTTTAGGTGTCAATCGGCCCTCGCTGCGCACAGCATCAATTGCCGCCTGCAGCTGCTCGACATTCATGTTGTAGGTGTCTTCTTCAACATCCACAAAAACAGCTTCCGCACCAACCAGCGCCACCACTTCAGCGGTTGCAGCAAAGGTAAAGCTCGGACAGAACACGGCATCGCCGGGCCCCACGCCCATAGCCATCAGCGGTATCTGCAAAGCATCGGTGCCATTGGCACAAGCCAGCACATGCTTTACACCAACATAATCAGCCAGTTGCTTCTCGAACTCGGCAACTTCCGGTCCCAGAATATATTTGCCTTCCGCAACGACCTTAAGGACGGCAGCGTTAAGACGGTCTTCAATGCGAGCGCGCTGGCTCACAAGATCAATGAATTGCATGTTGGCTCCAATATCAATTGATCCGCTATATGCACGCGCGCATGCACGAATCGAGTAGTATTTAGTCTCTCAACAGAGACTTCGCCATGCTCTGTCATTCACGGTTTGGCAAATGATGTAACACAGCTTGAAGCAATTGCGGAACGTCGCGTCTCCCTATGTTCCGTTACAGCAATCTGGTAGAGCATTTCGCAGGTAAATGGAAACCCTTAAACGCTGCAAAATATGTTTTAAAACAATAGCACGGCTTGTGGCATGCCCGTGTGAAGGTCATCACACACTACAGCAATATGCGGCAGTTGATGAGTGCGGTCAGTACCCTGCCCCGCACTCTTACTCATATTAGAGCATTTCGCTATCAAGTTGAATCAACTTGATAGCTATGACAATGCGAAAACACTAAAACCTAGAGCCAGCGCTGCGATCCAGCCTGAACACTACCCGCTCTAACGTGATTAATATCATGCTGCCGGATGCGTTACGGTGCCTTGGGTCAGAATACGCAGAACGCTTACAGCCTCAGCTCCATTGGTGCGTGGTGTTTCACGCGTTTCAATACAATGAATGAAATGCTCCAACTCGCGGGTCAATGGCATACCCTCAGCCACCGGCACATATTCAGGATCCGCTTTGGTAAAGGCAATCTGCCCGTTTTCCTGCCAGATTTTGTGGCGGAAAATCGTCAGCTTACGTTCCCATGGCTCTGCATCATCAAAAACTGCCATTGCCTTATCGCCAATAACCGCTAAACGGCGATCCATGATCGGGCTGAGACGCGAGGCAAACAAATGGCTGCGAATGCCATTTGGAAACTCCATATGCAAATGGGCAAAATCACTCAAATGATCAATCATTGCCGCACCTTCGCCGCGCACAGCTGACGGTTCACAACCGGTCAGCGCCAAAATCATCGACAAATCATGCGGCGCCAAATCCCACAAGGCATCATTCTGGCCATGAAATTTACCAAGCCCGATACGATGTGCCTGAATATAGCCGATTTTACCCAAATCACCGGCCTGCGCCAGCTCGAGTAATTTTTCAAAAGCAGGATGAAAGCGCAAAATATGACCGACCATAAAGACGCGGCCATGCTTGTTGGCGGCTTGCACTTCTGCCTCAGCATCTTCAACCGTCAGGGCAATCGGCTTTTCAACCAGCACATCCTTGCCGTTTTCCACAGCGCGGATCGCATATTGCGCATGAAACTGCGCCGGAAGCGCCATAACAATGGCATCAATGTCGTTAGACGTGAAAAGATCGTCAACGCTGATTTGGGCAACACCATAATCTCCGGCAAATTTTGCTGAACGCGCCGGATCAACATCACTGACGGCGGCGAGAACGCCCAAACCTTTTAGAGTGCGGATATGATTGTTGCCCCAATAGCCACAACCCAAAACTGCGATACGCGGTGCCATAATTATCTGCCTTTGCTTGTTGAAAGCTAAATAACTTTGCAAAAGATGGATTACAAGACCGATTAATGCATAACAGTCCTTGACAGGTGCTTAGTATCCAACTTATACGGACGCCGTTCCCCAAGAGAACATTGCTTCGCGAAGCAGCTTGAAAAGGCAGCCTCGCAGCACATCTGGGGCGGAGTAGCTCAGTAGGTTAGAGCAGAGGAATCATAATCCTTGTGTCGGCGGTTCGAATCCGTCCTCCGCTACCAAATTCCCCAATAAAATCAAATATGAACACATCATTTCTAATGCACAGAACAGCTTAGCAGCTGGCATGCATAGATACGTTTGAGCAAAGCGTCATTTGCTTTCTTCGGTGTCCCACACTCGCACGCCGTTTCTTCCCGTGCCTTTGGCTTTGTACAGCGCTTTATCGGCCAGATTCAGCAGCGCATAGGGATCAGTAATTGTTTTATTATTTTGCGCGTCGAATGTACCAACACCGATACTAGCCGTTACAATTGAAAATGAACTGCCTGTATGCGGAATTTTCATATCCGTAATACTATCCACAATAGTCTGCGCAATCACGGCAGCCTCAGCCTGCGCCGTATCAGCCAGAATCACCACAAACTCCTCACCGCCAAAGCGTGCAACCACATGTTGCTGTTGAGAAATAACGGCACTCAGCACCTGTCCGATATCTGTAAGGCATTTATCGCCGGCAAGATGACCATAAAGATCATTAAACGCTTTAAAATAGTCCACATCAATCATCAGGATCGAAAGTGGCTTTTGGTTTTCCTGCGCATGCATAAATTCGAGCCTTAAATGCTGGCTGAATTTACGCCGGTTGGGCAAATTGGTCAGATAATCATATTCCGACTGTTTTCTGAGTGTGCGATTAATTTCAATCAGCTTTCTTTCAAGCTCGGCTTTTTCCAGAATGATCAGTGATAACTGCGCTTCAATTTGTTTCTGTCCGCTAATATCCACACTGGTAGCCAAAAGCCGTGTCGGTGTGCCGGCTTCATCCCACTCAACGACGCGGCCCCTGCTCAATATCCAGAGTGGTTCGCCATCATGTTTCAGCACACGATAGACCGCTTCATATAAGTCGCATTTGCCCGTAATCACATCATCCAAGGCCTGCATTGCAATTGCTTTATCCTCAGAAAAAACGATGTCCCATGACAAGCTCTGCCCCTGTGGAACTTTTATATCAAGACCAAGCACACGGGCATGCTGCGGTGAACGCCAGACGCGATTGGTCTTGATATCCATATCCCATGTCCACTGCCCAGCACTTTCCAGCGCAAAGCGACTGCGCTCTTCTGCCAGCCTCAGTTGACACATCGCCTGCTGAAACTGAGACATATCCACAAGAACAAGACGCACCCCCGCAAAAGATCCGTCCGTATGGCTCACACGGCTGCAATTCGCCAGAAGGTTCTGATGGTTATAATACAATTCCAAATGTGGGAGTGCCTCACCCTGCATAACCTGCGCAACAGCAATGCGAAGTGCATCCGTATTATCCGGCAAAAGATCAGCAAAGCTACGGCCCTGCACAACCGGATATTGTATACCGAGCAACTGGCAGCAATACGCGTTTACAACCCGTACAATGCCATTAATATCGACAAATAACAGGCCCGCCAGATCATTATCGATCAGGTTTGTCAGCTGACAAATAAGCTTGTCTTGCTCATCAGATACAGGCTTTAAATTTATAAATTGCTGCTCCAACACCATGCGCCTCTCTGATAACCAAATACCCGTCATGAGCATAAGTGTAAGCTAGAGCTAAAACGTCAAGGCAACTGCGGGGCTTTAAAATTGTTGCAACTTTACGTTTGCAAACAACAATCTCAATTCTCAGCCTTCAATGCGCCCTATCAAGCGCCTATGATGAGCGCAATATTATCAGCACGAGATTCTTATGACAGACATTACAAGACGGATTGCCTCTCTGATTGCCGGCGAAATTAACGCCAAAACTGAACAGGCAATTGCCGCTATCACTTTGCTGGATGAAGGGTCAACGGTACCTTTTATCGCCCGCTACCGTAAAGAAGTGACAGGCGGGCTGGATGATACGCAGCTGCGTGATCTGTCGGAACGCCTCGTCTATTTGCGAGAGCTGGAAGCTCGGCGCACTTCTATTCTCGACAATATCCGCTCGCAGGAAAAACTGACGCCCGAGCTCGAGCTCAAAATTGCCAAAGTCACCACCAAGGCCGAGCTTGAAGATATTTATCTGCCCTTCAAGCCAAAGCGCCGTACACGCGCCGAGATTGCCCGTGAGCGCGGCCTTGCGCCGTTAGCGCAAGCAATCCTCGATAACCGCGCTGCAGTGCCTGCGGAGCTTGCAGGCACCTTTATTACCGCTGATATTGCCGATGTAAAAGCCGCTCTTGAAGGCGCCCGCGATATTATTGCGGAAGGCATTGCTGAAAATGCCGACCTGCTTGGTCGCCTGCGCAATCACATGAAAGACAATGCCACTTTGCAATCGCGTGTTGTGGCAGGCAAAGAAACGGAAGGCGCCAAGTTCTCCGATTATTTTGACCACAGTGAGCAATGGAACAAGGTGGCCGGGCATCGTGCACTGGCTATGCTGCGCGGACGCAATGAAGATTTTTTGACGCTGGAAATTCAAGTCGATGCGCAGGATAGTTCACCGGTCAAACCGGTTGAGCGTATGATCGCTTACGCCTATTCTGTCGGCGGCACTCTGGCTGGCGATAAATGGCTGATGGAAGTCATACGCTGGACATGGCGCGTGAAGCTGTCGCTCTCCCTCTCGCTTGATCTGATGCGCGATCTGCGTGAACGCGCCGAGGTTGAGGCAATTAATGTATTTGCACGTAATCTCAAAGATTTGCTGCTGGCAGCCCCCGCCGGTTCACGTGCCACAATGGGGCTCGATCCGGGTATCCGTACCGGCGTTAAGGTAGCCATTGTTGATGGCACCGGCAAGTTGTTGGACACGGCTACAGTTTATCCGTTCCAGCCGCGCAATGATCTGCGTGGCAGCCAGATTGCAATTGCTGCCCTGATCCGTAAACATAATGTTGAGCTGATCGCCATTGGCAATGGCACTGCCAGCCGTGAAACCGAGCGCATGGTGGCCGAGCTGCTCACAGAGCTGCCGGCACCCAAGCCGATGAAGGTCATTGTGTCTGAAGCCGGAGCCTCGGTCTATTCAGCCTCTGCAGCGGCGGCGGCAGAGTTCCCGCAGCTTGATGTTTCCTTGCGTGGCGCGGTATCAATTGCCCGCCGCCTGCAAGACCCGCTGGCAGAGCTGGTTAAAATCGATCCGAAATCAATTGGTGTCGGCCAGTACCAGCATGATGTGGATCAAAGCCGCCTTGCACATATGCTTGATGCCGTTGTTGAAGATGCGGTGAATGCTGTGGGCGTTGATCTCAACACTGCCTCAGCCTCATTACTGGCGCGGGTATCGGGCCTTGGTGCTTCACTTGCCGAGGCAATTATTGCCCACCGCAATGAAACAGGTCCGTTTAAAAAGCGTAAGGAACTTCTCAAAGTTGCCCGTCTTGGCAACCGCACTTTTGAGCAGTGCGCTGGGTTTTTGCGTATTCCTAATGGCACCGAGCCGCTTGATGCCTCTTCAGTGCATCCGGAAGCCTATGGCGTGGCGGCAAAAATCGTGGCCGCATGTGGCCGCGATGTGCGCTCATTGATGGGCGATGCCAGTGCTTTACGGGCGCTCGACCCTAAGCTGTTTGTTGATGAGCGTTTTGGACTGCCAACGGTGAAAGACATTCTGTCTGAGCTCGAAAAGCCCGGCCGTGACCCGCGTCCTGAATTCAAAACCGCAACTTTTGCCGATGGTATTGATGACATCAAAGATCTCAAGCCCGGCATGCTGCTGGAAGGCACGGTAACCAATGTTGCCGCCTTTGGTGCATTTGTTGATATTGGTGTGCATCAGGATGGTTTGGTGCATGTGTCACAACTGGCCGATAAATTTGTCAAGGACCCGCATGAGGTGGTCAAAGCCGGTGATGTGGTCAAAGTACGTGTGACAGAAGTTGACGTCCCGCGCAAACGTATCGGCCTGACCATGCGCAAAGATGGTGGTGAAGAAGCGCCGCGTCCTGTGTCTGAACGCGGGCCGAAACCGGCGCAAAAACACTTCACTGCCAAGCCGCAGGAAAAACCCTCGCAGGCGCAAGGCGGCTTTGGTGCTGCACTTCTCGAAGCGATGAAACGCAAATAACCCAACAAAAAAGGCCGCACTAAACAGCGGCCTTTTTATTGTGAATCAACTTAAGAACTTACGCAGTTAACGACTTGATAAGACTCTCATTTAGCAAAGTCTCACCAAGCCAGTTGAGCCGGTTTATACAGATATGCCCGCTATCAATCAGGTCATTATCATCACCGGTTTGCGTTGAATGCGGGCGCCCGCGTGGCACCATCAGCACTGTCTCATCGTCAGCACTGTGCAACACCTGCGCAGAGCCTGCAATCTTATCGCGCCCGATACGGGGTTGGGCAACCGGGGCAGGCAGACTATGGGGCAGATTGATACTCAGCCAATGGCCTTCACACTGCCAACTGCTACGCTGCGCCCACAATGTTTGCAGTAAGATGACCAGCGCCTGTATATCCTGCGGTGTGCGTCTTGGCTGCTTGACTTGTGAAAAACCGATAGCCGGAATACCCCAGAATGTTGCCTCACGGGCAATACCAAGCGTGCCGGAATAGGCCAAATCTTCCGCCACATTGCGCCCGTCATTAATGCCCGCTAACACCAGGTCAGGCTTGGCTGTATCCTTAAACAGCCATGTCATCGCGCTCACCACACAATCGGCAGGCGTACCGGAACATGAATAGCGCTGCGCACCGCGCTTCACCATAGTCAAAGGTCTGCCCACTGTGATTGACGATCCTGCAGCCGTGCGTTTGGCATCGGGCGCCACCACCCAAACATCATCGCTCAGAGCGTGTGCCGCCTGCTCCAGAAATGCCAGCCCATCCGCATCAATACCGTCATCATTACACACTAAAATGCGCATCATGATTGTGCCTCCAACACGATCACATCGCCGCTTTTGGCATCTGTGCGTAGCGCCGGAATATGCACTGCCAGCTCGGCGAGTAAATAGGCCGAGCATGAATGTCCAAGCACCGGTGGTTTACCTGCCTGCTCCCACAGCATAAGCATTCCGCTCAGGGTCGGGTGGGTCGGCAGCCTTATCCAGTCGGCCAGCTCGTCATTCAGCATATTGAAAGCCGGCGTATCTTCCGGAACATGCCCCGTCAGCAATACCGGCCAGCCGGTTTTAACCGCACGGTTCATGGCATAGACCGACGGTCCTGCACATCCCATAGCATCAAAACTCAGCAGCGGGCAGCGCGGCATTGCCTGATCTTCACGCCAATCCTGTGCCGTATGCAACAGCTGGTTGAGCCGTGCCGCAACACCATCGCGCAATGCTCCGCTCACAGCAATCTGCTCTGCAAGGGCTGCACGCATATCTGCATGAATGGCAAAGCCAACCGGCATCAGCGCCATCAGTTCCAGTGAGCGGCCGGACAGCGGTGTGGGCAGCAAACAACCATCGCGATTGCTCAAAATCCACTCGCGAATTTCCTGCACCCGCATATCACCGGAAACCACATCCGCACCATAAGAAGCGTCCAGCAACAGCAAATCACACTGCGGAAATGCATCCATTTCCAGCACCGGACTATCCGGCACCACATCACCGCTATAGAGAACTTTACGTCCCTGCAGAGTGACACAAAACCAGACACCGCCAACCACATGACCGGAGCAGCCGGTGGTAATTTCCGCCTCACCAACCTGTAAAATATCACCGGCTGTAAACAGCTCAATACGGTCATGCGGGAATGTGACTGCTTCCAGATGATGCTTTTCAGCATAATTCTGCACTGTTTGTACAGCTTCTGAAAGCGTCTCGGCACTCATCAGAATACGTCCCTGAAAGCCTTGGCTCAGCAACCATAATAACCCGCCGACATGATCCTCATGAGCATGCGAAATGAGCACAGCATCAAGCGCGGCAATATCACCATCACTGATCAGCGGATAATAATCGCGTCCGCTGGCACCGACTTTAATGCCGATATCAAACAGCAGTCGGGTATTAGCAGTGCTTATGCCAACCCCCAAACGTCCTTTTTCGCCAAAGCCGCCATGCAGAGTTATTTTCATGTTTTGTCTGCTTCCGGTAATACCCAGCCCGAGCGGATATTTAATTGCACAGTTTCATCGGGGCTTAATCTGGCAGGATCAGCCAGATTAAAATGTAAATTCAATTCAGGTTTCTGCACAGCCACCGCTTCGATACGCGAGCCGCCGCCCTGATAGACCGAGCGTTTAACGCGGGCGGAAAATCCCCTGTCTTTGACCAGCTCCAGATCGTCCTCACGAACGCAGATCTGTGCATTATTGCGCACAACTTCATTGGCACGGCAGCGCAAGCGCACTTGTATGCCAAGTACCTGCGCTTCACAGAAACCGCTGCCATTGACGCTGATAATATCAGCCGGCAGCACCATGCCTTGTGCAATAAACGAGGCAACCATGGCATTGGCAGGTTCGTTATAGAGCGTTTGCGGTGTTGCAAATTGCATCAACCTGCCCTGATCCATCACTGCAATACGATCCGCCAGCGCCATAGCCTCGGCCTGATCATGGGTAATATAGACAATGGTGGTGCCGGTGCGTTTATGAAAGCGCGCAAACTCGTCTTCCATTGAGGCGCGTAAATGCACATCAAGATTAGCCAGCGGCTCGTCAAACAGCACCAGTGACGGCGTTGCCACAAGACAGCGCGCCAGCGCCACGCGCTGCCGCTGGCCGCCCGAAAGATTGGCCGGACGGCGCTCGCCAAAGCCCTGCAAATTAACCAGCTTCAACGCCTCTTCCACACGGCGCAGACGCTCGGCCTTGTCAATTTTGGCAACTTTGAGACTATAGCCAACATTTTCAGCCACGCTCATATGCGGCCACAGCGCATAATTTTGAAATACAATGCCCACGCGGCGTTTTTCCGGTGGCACAAAATGCCCCTGTCCGGTTACAAGCACCTCGCCAACATGGATTGCACCATCATCCGCCTGCTCAAATCCGGCAATCATGCGCAGTAAAGTAGTCTTACCGCAGCCCGATGGCCCCAGCACCGCAATAAACTCACCATTGGTAATATCCAGCGAAACATCAGACAAAACTTTTGTGCCGTTAAAACTCTTGGAAAGATGAGAGATGTTTAATCCCGCCATGGCAGAACTCCGTCTGGCAGATATCTGGCAAATAAATTGGTTACCAGCATCAGTAAGAATGTAATCAGCACGACCAGCACAGAAACCGCTGCCGCAAAAGGTGAATCACCACCCTGCTCAAATGAAAAGATCACCACGCCCAGTGTTTCCGATCCTGATGACCATAGCAGCGCTGAAACAGTCAGCTCCGAAAAAGCCGTCATAAAAATCAGCACACCACCGGCAAGCGTTGCCGGCGCCACCAGTGGAAACACAATTGTGCGCAAACGGGTGAGCAAACCCGCACCAGCCACCTGCGCCGCCTCTTCCAATGCGCGGTCAATCTGGTGCAAGCCGGTTATGGTCGGACGCAATGCCAGCACCAAAAACCGTGCCAGATAGGCATAGAGAATAATCCAGATTGTATTGTAAAGATGTAATCCTACCACCGGAATGGGCTTGAGAAACATCAGCAAGGCAGCAATCGACAATACCACCCCCGGTAAAGCATAGGGCAGTTCGGCTGCAAGATTGAGCAGCCTTGTCCACCAGCGCGACCGCCATGTGATCAGATAACCAAGCGGCACCGCAACCAAAACCGCAAAACCTGCGGCTGCAAGCGACAGCGTGAATGAATTGAACAGCGCCCGCCGCACACCGGCATGTTCGAACAACACGAATTTCAGATTATCTGCGGTTGCAGTTTGCAAGGTCAACGGAATGCCGAAGGCAGGCACCAGCGCTGTCAGCAGCAAGCCGAACATCGGCAGCAGCAGCACAATCACAATCAGCAGCCAACACAAAATCTCAACCGGTAACCGGCGTTTGCCCAGTGGAAAAGGCGCTATGGGCAAAGAGGTTGAGGCAATCCGGTAATCACGGCGGCGTGCCATATAATCCTGACACAGAATACCCGCCATGGCGATCACACCGATCAGCATCGACAAAACAGCCACTTCCGACAACACCGACGGTCCGCCACCTGCCAGTTTCTGATAAATCAGGGTTGGCAGGACCAGTACATTGGCCGGAATACCCAAAAATGCAGGAATACCGAAATTGCCGACACAGGATACAAAAGCCAGTGCCGATGCCCCGATCACCGAAGGGGTCATCAGTGGCAGAATGATTGTAGCCGTCACCTGCCATTTACTGGCGCCACTGCTTAAGGCTGCTTCAACCAGCTCACGCGGCAGCTTGCGTAAGCCCGCTCGCACGATCAGAAACACCAACGGCGCATATTGAATGCCCAGCAATGCAATAATACCGCTGATAGAATAGAGCGGATTGCGGCTGCCAAGCTCGGGTGCCAAACCAATCAGTTTTAAAAACGGGCTGGCAGGACCAAATAATTGCAACCATGCCAGCGCTGTCACCTGCGGGGCAATCAAAAGCGGCACCACAAAAAGCAACACAAAAATACCACGGCCGCGAATATTGGTCAGGCTGACCAAGAGCGCGACAGTGCTGCCAAGCAGCACCGCAAGCAGTGTACCGCCAAAACCGGTTATGAGCGAATTACGGGTCGCAACCCATGTGGATTTTGAACGCAACGCAGATTGCAAAGCGCTGTCAGTCAACTGGCCGTTGGGCGCAATAATCTCACTGGCCAAACGCAGCATCGGCCATAAAGACAGCAAAAACACAATCGCTGCCACAAGAAAGATCAGAGCCGTATCCCGGCTCTGACCAAATATTTTATCGGACATTAAAATGATGCCTTAACCGCCGAACAGCTCCGAGAAGCGTTTTTTATCGGCCTCTGTTACACCCAGAACTTTGAGTGTATCAATCGGCATGATGTTAATTTTAGTGCCTTCAGGCAACCAGCTCGGACGACCAACAGACTCTTTAGCAGGCAGATAACCCTGCTCCAGAGCCAGTTTTTGCCCGTCATCTGAGAGAATGAAATCAACAAATTTTTCTGCGCCCGTAATGTTTTTAGCAGTTGCCATAATTGCCACCGGCTCGGTTACCGCAGGCACACCCTCTTTAGGAAAGACAAACTCAACCGGTGAGCCTTTGGCTTTGGCATTCAACGCCATAAAGTCAACCAGAATGCCATAAGGCTTTTCACCGCTGGCAACCGATTTCAGCACCGCACCATTGCCCCGCACGCTGATCAGCTCATTGGTTTTGAGCTTTTCGAAATAATCCCAGCCCAACTCTGAATTCATCGCAAACCCGGATAAAAGATAGGCTGCAGCACCCGAATAAAGCGGGCTTGGCATTACGATCTGGCCTTTATAATCATCCTTGCCAAGATCAGCCCAGCTCTCAGGCTTGTTCTTAGCAGCACTATTATAGGCAATACCGGTGGTGATCAGCTTGGAGCCGAAATAGGTTTTATCTTTATCAAACGAACCCTCAGTCAGACCATCGGTCTTAGCGCCCTCATAGGCTTTAAGACGATCATCTTTTTTCAATAATTCCATCGACACAGCATCAGCAATCAGCAGTACATCCGGCTGCGGCGCACCGGCCGCAAATTCGGCTGCAAGCTTGCTCAAGATATCGCTGGTACCGGAGCGAAACACCTGCACATCAATATCAGGATTGGCCTTGCGGAATGCTTCAACCGTCTTGGTCGCATCGGCTTCCGGCTGCGACGTATAGAGATTGAGTGTTTCGGCCTGTACCGCAGCACCGCTCATCAGCAAAGCCAGAGCCGTTGCCAGAACAGTATTTCGACGGTCGCGTTTCTGCATCATGATCACTATCCCTGAAAATCATTCATCCGATACCGGATAACAACCGGTATGTCGCCTTCATCTATTAAATGAACACTACAAGTTTATGACAAAGAATAAATACATCACAAAAAACAAACAGGGCATTGTTTGCACAATGCCCTGTTTTATGAATATATTTTATAAATAAAAGGCTAAAATCCACGCGCTTAGCCCGGTTAAGGACTCAGAACGTCGCTCTTTACACAACTAGCGGCTCAGAGCCTTGCCCATTGTTTAATTCAGGGCTTAAAAACGCGCGCATTGTTTAATGCAGGGCTTAGAAACGCGCCCCGGCAAAATGCGCGATTTGTGCACCCGCCTCATAATAAGCTTCGCGAATAGCAAGCATCGACTGGGTTTCAGGCTCAGTCACCGGCAATGGCATCTCGGTCTCAGCAATTTCGCCACTGATATGACGTGCCAGCAAATTACCAAACACAGTGCCGGTAGCAATACCACGACCATTATAACCGCTGAAGCCGATCACATTTTTATCGAAACGATGGAGTTTAGGCAGGCTGTCATCGGTCATGCCGATCATACCATACCATTCATAATCAAACTCAACATTGCCAAGCTGCGGAAACAGGCGCTTCATCTCACGCTTTGCCCATGCCGTATGAACAGCAGTTCCGGTATTGCGCAATGCACCAACACTGCCAAACACCAGTCGGCCAGCCTGATCATAGCGATAGGAAGACAGAACCTGCTTCGTATCCCAGACGCCTTGGCGTTCCGGCAAGATTTGTGCCTGCAACTCTTTTGACAGTGGTTTGGTCGCCAGATTGAAATATGGCAGATGCATGATTTCTGCACGGATCTGCGGCCATGGGGCAGTTGTATAGGCATTGGTCGCCACAACAATCCACTGAGCACGCACTGTACCCTGCGCGGTTTTAACCACCCAGCCATTGCCTTGACGCTCGGTGCCAATCACCGGCGATCCGGTAAAAATCTGTGCTCCGGCCGCAAGTGCTGCATGCGCCAGTCCACGCACATAGGCCAGCGGCTGAATGGTACCGGCACGCATATCCAGCAATGAACCGCTATAGGCTTTTGTGCCAAGTTTGCGGGCAGTTTCTTCAGCATTGAGCAGCGTTACCGGCGCGCCGCGGCGCTGCCATTGTTCCACACGGTTTTCCAGCTCACGCAATCCGCTTGCACCAACCGCACAATGCAATGTGCCGGTGCGCGTCGCTTCGCAGGCGATACCATGCTTATTAATCCGTTCGAAAACCATTTTTGGACCATTGCCGAGTTCTTCCAGCAAACGGTCGCCATATTTTTGACCGAGCACGCCTGGCAGATCATCCGGCATGACCCACATGCCCGCATTAACCAGACCGACATTACGACCCGAGCCGCCAAAGCCGATTTCAACACCTTCAAGCACGGCAACTTTTGACCCGCGCTCAGCAAGATTGAGTGCCGTTGAAAGACCGGTGAAACCGCCACCAACAACCACCACATCAACACTGATATCACCTTTAAGAACAGGCGTTACCGGAGCCGCTGGCGCTGATTTTTCCCAAAGACCGTGCGAACGTGGATTATTGAGCATGTTAGTTTCGATTCTTAAAAACAGGGGTCACAAAAACATTTACAGGAAAAGTGAAATCCGCTCTTCAAGTATTGTAGCAATGTATTTTTATATACTTTTGAATTTTGGCAGCAGTAGCAATGTTTTCGCAACAGATCATTCGCCTGCGGAATGATCTGTTGGAAACACTCAACTATTCGGCACTCAGATGCACCAGCGCCATATAATCATGCTGGCCGACCTGCCCGCGAATCCAGCTTGAAAATGTTTGAATCAACGGATTCTCATGTTTGCCTTCCGGCACCACAAGATAATAGTCATTCTCAGTACGCATCGGCTTATCAAACAGAATACGCAAACGACCGTCCTGCAATTCCTTTTCAATGAGATAAACCGGCAGCAAACCAACACCAAGGCCGGCAACGGCCGCTTCAATCACCATAGAAAACTGGTCAAAGCGGTGGCCGCTATAGGTGGTGCGGGCATCAACTTCACAAAGCTCAAACCACTGTGTCCACATTTTAGGACGTGTGGTCAAATGCAAGAGCGGCTCTTTTTGCAGATCTTCCGGCTCGACAATCCGATGGCTTTCAATCAGTGCGGTACTGGCAACCGGCACCACAAGTTCACTGCATAGATAGTTGCAGGTCGCATGTGCCCAGACCGGCTGACCATAATGAATAGCCATATCAAACGGGTAGTCTTCAAAATCAAACACGCCGGTGCGTGAGCCAACATTAAACGCCACGCCGGGATTTTCAGTAATAAAATCCGGAATGCGCGGCATCAGCCAACGCGCGCCAAAGGTTGGCAGCGTTGCCACACTAAAGGCTGAGGAAGATTGCGCAGACGCCATAGCCCGCAGCATTGTATCTTCTGTCTGGTTCAAAAGCCTGCGAACTTCAGGCAAAAACTTGCGCCCGGCATCAGACAACAGAATACGCTGACGGATTCGCTCGAATAGCAAAACCCCGAGCTGTCCCTCCAAATCCTTGATCTGGCGGCTCACCGCGCTTTGGGTCAGGTTCAGCTCATGGGCTGCCTGTGTGAAACTGCCATGACGTGCAGCGCATTCAAAAGCCTGCAAAATGGCGATATCCGGGATTAGCCGACGACTGAGCTTCATTCCTGCCTCGCATAAACATAGTCGGTTTCGTCGCAATACTGCGGCCACTACAGCTGATATGATCAATTTTAGTCATGATATCAACATCTGTTGCGTATTTCATCCGATGGAAATCGATTTAAAAAGAAATTATGCAGCCTTTTAAACACAACGCGATGCGCTTATGCGGCTCCCAAAGAGCATAAACCATCACATAAGACGGAAAGCCCCCAAGGAGGCAAACCATGAACTTCGTATCAGCCGATAGCATTCGCTCCGCATTTTCGGCCGCCATGTCCGGCATGTACCGCACTGAAGTACCGGCTTACGGCACGCTGATGGAACTGGTAGCAGATGTTAATGCGGCAACGCTGAAAGCCCAGCCGGAAATGCTGGAGCGATTGGAAGACACTGATTCTCTGGATCGTATTTCAGAAGAGCGTCATGGCGCCATCCGTCTTGGTACCGCCGCAGAATTATCGATGATGCGCCGCGCTTATGCGGTAATGGGTATGTATCCGGTTGGTTATTATGATCTGTCGGCTGCCGGTGTGCCTGTGCATTCCACCGCATTTCGTCCGGTTGCAGATGCATCGCTCAAGATCAACCCGTTCCGCGTTTTCACCTCGCTGCTGCGTCTTGATCTGATTGCAGATGAAGCCCTGCGTGCAGAAGCTGAAGAAACATTGGCCAAGCGCAATATTTTCACTGCCGGTGCGATTGAGCTGATTGAGCTTGCTGAAAAACAAGGTGGCCTCACCCAAACGCAGGCTGACAAATTCGTTCTCGAAGTACTGGAAACATTCCGCTGGCATGATAAAGCCAATGTAAGCGCTGATCTCTATCACCGTTTGCATGATGCACATCGCCTGATCGCTGATGTTGTGTCTTTCAAAGGCCCGCATATCAACCATCTGACACCACGCACATTGGATATTGATGCGATTCAGGCGCAGATGCCGGAGCGCAACATTTCCCCTAAAGCTGTTGTTGAAGGCCCGCCAACCCGTAAATGCGCGGTTCTCTTGCGTCAGACTTCTTTCAAAGCACTGGAAGAATCAGTTTCCTTCACCGATGAAAACGGCGAATGGAAAGCTGGCACACATACTGCCCGTTTTGGTGAAATCGAACAGCGCGGTATTGCGCTGACACCAAAAGGCCGCGGCCTTTATGATGCATTGCTGGATAAAACCCGCGCCCGTATTCGCCCTGCGCCAGACGGTTCCAATGCCGCAGACTATGTGCGTATACTTGGTGAAGTTTTTGAAGAATTTCCGGACACATGGGCTGAAATTCGTGAACAGGGTCTTGGTTACTTCGCTTACAGCGTTGCAGACCGTTCGAAAGCCAAACATGAGCTGAGCCTTGCCAATCTTGATGCATTAATTGCAGATGGTGCAATCCAGTTCGACGCAATTGTCTATGAAGATTTCCTGCCGGTCAGTGCTGCGGGTATCTTCCAGTCCAATCTGGGCGACGACGATACACAGGAATTCACTGAAAGCCCGAACCAAAAGCGTTTCGAGAGCGATCTCGGCGCAACCGTACTCAATGAATTTGAACATTATGCCCGCATTGAGCGCGAATCTGTTGAGGCAGCACTTAAGGCTCTCGCCTTTACCGCCGCAGCAGAATAACACCGTAAGCTATCTAAACAGCAGCCTGCCATAAACCGCAGGCTGCTCAGAACGATAAAAGAATAGGGAATGCGAATGACCACCGATACTAAAAAAGTAAACGTCAAGCAGGAAGCTGCAGACATCCTCGCCAAGCTCGGCGTTGACAGCGCTGCCTATACCGGCGGTGATCTTGCCTCGTTCAGCCCGGTTACCGGTGAACAGATCGGCGCTCTCAAAACTCATTCGGCTGCAGACACTGCCCGTATGATCGAAGAAGCTGATGCAGCTTACCGCACATGGCGCGATGTTCCGGCTCCACGCCGCGGTGAACTGATCCGCCTTCTCGGTGAAGAACTGCGCGCGACCAAAGACGATCTCGGCCGTTTGGTTTCGATTGAAGCCGGTAAGATCACTTCAGAAGGTCTTGGCGAAGTTCAGGAAATGATCGACATCTGCGATTTCGCAGTTGGTCTTTCCCGTCAGCTTTACGGTTTGACCATTGCGACCGAGCGTCCTGGTCACCGCATGATGGAGACATGGCACCCGATTGGTGTTGTCGGCGTTATCTCTGCCTTCAACTTCCCGGTTGCTGTTTGGTCATGGAACGCAGCTCTGGCACTGGTTGCCGGTGATGCAGTTGTATGGAAGCCTTCAGAAAAAACTCCGCTCACAGCACTTGCTTGTGAAGCTATCTTCAACCGTGCAGTTGCACGCTTTGGTGCAGATGCGCCTAAGGGTCTGTCGGCTGTAATCATCGGCGATCGTACAATCGGTGAAGTTCTGGTTGACCATCCGAAGGTTCCGCTGGTTTCGGCAACCGGTTCCACACGCATGGGCCGTGATGTTGGCCCGCGTCTTGCCAAGCGTTTTGCCCGCGCCATTCTCGAACTCGGCGGCAACAATGCCGGTATCGTCTGCCCGTCAGCCGATCTCGACATGGCTCTGCGCGCTATTGCTTTTGGTGCCATGGGCACTGCCGGTCAGCGTTGCACAACCATGCGCCGCCTGTTCGTGCATGAAAGCGTATACGACACCCTCGTACCACGCTTGACCAAAGCTTATGAAAGCGTATCCGTTGGCAATCCGCTGGAATCTTCAGCTCTGGTTGGCCCGCTGATCGACAAAATGTCTTTCGACGCGATGCAGAAAGCGATTGCAGATGCCAAAGCCCATGGTGGCAAGGTTACCGGTGGTGACCGCGTAGCAATCGGCGAAGACAGTGCATATTATGTAAAGCCTGCTATCGTTGAAATGCCTTCACAGGTTGGTCCGGTTTTCGAAGAAACCTTCGCACCGATCCTTTATGTGATGAAATATAGTGATTTCGACGATGTACTCGTACACCACAACGCAGTTGGTGCCGGTCTGTCATCTTCGATCTTCACACTCAACCTGCAGGAAGCTGAGCGTTTCCTCTCATCCTCAGGTTCGGATTGCGGTATTGCCAACGTTAACATCGGTACATCCGGTGCTGAAATCGGCGGCGCATTCGGTGGTGAAAAAGAAACCGGTGGCGGTCGTGAATCCGGTTCGGATGCATGGAAGGCCTATATGCGCCGTGCAACCAACACCGTAAACTACTCCAAGGCACTGCCGCTCGCACAGGGCGTATCCTTCGATATCGAATAATCATCAATCTGATGATCAAAGAAAAGCCCCGCAATGCGGGGCTTTTTTATTTCTACAACAAACTCGGCGTCCAAGATTTTGGTTATGGCGTGGCGAAAATGGTGATTTTTGAGAACCGGCGCGCAGCGTACTATTGTACGTAAGCACCGGAAGTGGAGGAAATTTCCATTTGCAGCCCGTCAGAGCCGAAATCCCATTTAGCCCATGCGTTCAGAAGCATAAGAACCCGGGCTGGCCGGAAACACAACTGTGCGGTTGCCGTTGAGGAAAACACGGTGATGAATATGGGCATGAATGGCACGCGCCAACACCTGCGCTTCAACATCACGGCCGATCGAAACATAATCGGCAGCGCTTTGGGCATGAGTGATGCGGGCAACATCCTGCTCGATGATCGGGCCTTCATCAAGATCTGCGGTCACATAATGTGCAGTAGCGCCGATCAGTTTAACACCGCGCTCATAGGCCTGCTTGTAAGGATTGGCACCTTTAAATGATGGTAGGAACGAGTGGTGAATATTGATTATTTTGCCAGACATTTGCTGGCTGAGATCATCGGAGAGCACCTGCATATAGCGCGCCAGAACCACCAGCTCCGTGCCGGTTTCATTAACAATATCCAGCATCCGCGCTTCGGCTTTCGCCTTATTTTCTTTGGTCACCGCAATATGGTGAAACGGAATATCATGATTGACCACAACCTTCTGATAATCAAAATGGTTGGAAATAACCCCGACAATATCAATCGGCAATCCACCGATTTTCCAGCGATAGAGCAGATCATTGAGGCAATGACCAAAACGTGAGACCATCAACAGGGTTTTCACTTTTTTGCGGGTATCGTGGAAATCATAAATCATGCCGAATTCATCAGCTGCGGCCTGAAAGCCACCGGCAACCTGCTCAAAGCTTTTATCTTGTTCAATGATAAAGCTGACCCGCATAAAGAATTTACCGGTGTCCAGATCGTCAAACTGGGCGCTATCAACGATATTACACCCCATAGTCGCAAGATATCCGGAAATAGCAGCAACTATACCGAGGCGTGACTGGCAACTGACGGTCAACACATAATTTTGCATGGGGCGCATACCTTAAGTTTCAAGAGTTTATCAACAGAGCAGCTTCGTAAAACTTGCCATGCTCTGGCGGTTCCTTTCAAACCGGAACCGCTAAGATGCTCTTACACAGAATTTTCAGGCTTTACAGTCCCGTTTACGCTTTTGTTTGACGGATTTCTGTCAAACACCCTTAAAAGCTCTGGTTAAATGTAACACCCGCCACAGCGCAATTTTATCGTAAGGGTCGCGGCTCATAAATGCGGATTGCGCGCTTTATATTTTTCGACCAATCGCGCATTGATGTCAGCGGCACCCGGCATATTGGCGCTGCGATAGACCGGCACATCCCCACCATCACGGCTCAGTTCTGCGGCAACAGCTGTCAGCACGGCATTAAGAATTGTTGCTCCTATCGCGGTTGAAACTGCACCCGCCTTCATTTCCGAGCCCGGCAATTGCACCAGCGCATCACCGGCAGGTATCTGATTGTCGAGAACAATATCAGCAAGCTCTGCAAGCCGCACACGTCCGTTTGCCGCCTGCAGCGAATAAGCAACCGAAGTGAGGGCAATAATCGCGGCTCCCTGATCGCGACCAAAACGGGCAGCCTCTATAGGTGCAGCATTCACACCGGAATTTGAAACCACAATCAGCACATCACCGGCACCAATGCCATAACGCTCCAGCAACGGCTGCACGAGACCGCTGATACGTTCGAATTGGGTGCTGGAATAAGCCCCTTCATGCAGCATGGTCATGGCTGAAAGCACTGGCACCGTGATGGCCAATCCGCCCGCGCGGTAATGCACTTCCTCTGCCAGCATATGCGAATGGCCGGTACCAAACACAAATACCCGCTTGTCTTGTCTGGCCGCTTCTAAAATCAAATCAACAGCCTGCGCCATAGAGTGCGCCTGACTGGCCTGCACCTGTTTGATTTGGGCGATCAGCTTGCCGAAATATTCATCAATGACAGCCATGCTCATAGCGCTTGATCCTGATTTTGATCAAAATTTTGCCCCTGACCAGCAATCCATGTTGCTTTGACATGACATTGATCATCGAGCCATACCAGATCAGCACGTTTATTAGGTGCCAACACACCTCGATCTGTCAGCTTCAAAAATGCTGCCGGATAGGATGTGGCCATCCGCAGCGCTTCTTCGGTTGAAAGGTCAAGTTTCGCCATACCATAGCGGATGGCAGATGCCATATCGAGATCAGACCCCGCCAGCGTTTTACCGTCTTCCAGCACCAATTTAGGACAATAACCGCCCTCAATGCGCTGAATGGTGCGGCCATTCAATTGAAATGTATCACGCCCTGAACCTACCAGTGACATCGCATCGGTGACAAAAAACAGGCGCCCCTCACCACGCTTTGCCCGCAAGGCTACACGCAGTGCTGCCGGTTCCACATGATGTCCATCGGCAATAATTCCACCCCAAACCGCAGGATGATCAAGAGCAGCACCGACAAGATTAGGTGCTCTGTGCCCAAACTGGCTCATCGCATTAAACAAATGGGTAACGCCACGTGCACCGGCATCAAAGCGCTGCATCGCCTCTTCATAGCTGCAATCACTATGACCGATACTAACAATCACGCCGCCTTCAGCCAGTTCACGCACCTGATCGGGCGTAATCTGTTCAGCGGCAATCGTCACCACCAGACAACCGGTTTTCTCTGTGCCGGTTTTCTGAGTACCAATCTTCTCAGCAGTTGCAATCATAGCTTTAATATCATCAGCCGCCACAGGGCGCATCAGTTCAGCCAGATGTGCACCTTTTTTTGTCGGCGCCAGATGCGGGCCTTCAAGATGCAAACCGGCCACGCCTTTATCGGCAGCAACCGCATCTGCCGCCACTGCCATTGCATTGGCGGTAACCGCGCCGGTATCCGTAATCAAAGTTGGCAGCAGGCTGGTGGTACCATAAGGACGGTGTCCGGCAGCAATCGTAAACATCAGCTCGGCAGACGGCCCGTCATTCAGCATAACCCCGCCGCCGCCATTAACCTGCGCATCAATAAATCCCGGCGCCAGAATACCGCCCTGCAGATCAATGATCTGGGTATTTTCAGGCCAGCTTTGTCCCTGATCATTGCCCGCTTCAACGAGGCGGATAATTTTGCCATTCTCGATCAGCAAACCGCTCTGCTCATGAAATCTGTGGCCATCAAATAAACGTGCACCATGCAGCAACTGAATACTCATCACACAGTCTCCGTTACCTTATTTAAATTAAGTGGCTTATCCGGATTAAAGCCTTTGCGGCGGGTAGCCGCCTCGATAACCCGGTAATAGGCGGCCAGCGCCACCAGCGGATCCACAAAGGCCGAGCCGGTTTGCGGTGTCTTGATATGTTGCCACGGCAAATCCAGCGGTGAAATAGCCAGAATGGAACCGCCAATACGCTCAAGATGCTCTAAAGCCAGCATATTATGCTGATAAGCCTGATCCTGCGCCAGAAAGGCAATAATCGGAAAACCACCTTCAACCAAACGCATCGGCCCGTGCATCAGCTCTGCTAGCGAAAATGCCTCGGCATGAATTGCAGAGGTTTCCTTGGCTTTCAGTGCCGCTTCCAGCGCGATTGCCATTGAAGGTCCGCGCCCGCCAATAAACAGCGACTGTTTTTCCGCCAAGCTGTTTTCAACTGCATTGCCCGCAGCCACATTTACGCCAGCCAGCGCATCGGGTAGTTTTTGCAAACCGTTTTGCAAAGACATGTCCTTGCTCACAGCGGCAACAACACCTGCCAATGCGGCCGCAGATGCGATAAACGACTTGGTGGCTGCCACGCTTTTTTCAGTCCCTGCGCCAAGAGCCAACACAATATCGGCATCACGTGCTAGCGGGCTGTCAGTCACATTCACCACGGCGATTGTTACTGCACCAGCATTTTTGGCGGCGCGCTGCATAGCAACAATATCAGGGCTGGCGCCTGATTGCGAAACAGTAAAATGCACCGCAGAGCCGAGCTGCAACGGCGCATTATAAACAGAGGCAACGGAAGGCCCGAGTGAGGCAACCGGCAAGCCGAGTGTAATCTCTGCCAGATATTTAAAATAGGTCGTTGCATGGTCAGAAGAGCCACGGGCGCAGGTCGAAATCAATGCAGGTTTACGTGATGCGAACAAGGCTGCGATTTCTTCAAAAACCAACCTCTGATCTTGTAAAAGGCCAGCAACAATGGCGGCCGCCTGTTCAGTTTCCTGAAGCATTAATGATGGTAGTGCGGTCATCCGACCTCTCCCGTTTTCAATTCCGCAATAAAGTCATATGCATCCCCGCGATAAAGCGAACGGGTATATTCAACAATTCGGTCTGTCTGCGTGCGCGATACGCGCTCCATCTGCAAAGCCGCAGCTTTATCAGCCACACCGAGCAAACGCGCATTAACCGGATCCAGCACAATGGCCGTTAACCGCTGCAGCGCCCGCACCGGCTTATAGCCATGCTGTTCCAGCGCGGTATAGAGCGATAAGGCACCGCTCAGCACTGCTTGCGCCAGCTCACGCTCCTGCCCGCTATTGGATAATCTATGCGGCTCTGCTGCCGTGCCGAGCAAACGCTGCGGTACCACAGCGCGTTCAATTGCCATCGGCATATCATCGGCAAGGCGCAAACGCTCAACCCGCACCACCTGATCCTGCATGGAAATACCAAGCTGAAATGCCTCTTCCGGCGACGGATTACCGATACCACCAGAGAGAATACGCACCCCCGGCACTTTGCCCCGTGCGATCATATCCTGTGAAAATGATGTCAGCTGCCACAGCGGCTGGCTGATCTTCTGAGGTCTCTCGCAAATATAGGTGCCGCTGCCGTGACGGCGCTCAACAAGGCGGTTTTCAAGCAAAGACTGATAGGCCGAGCGGATGGTAACACGCGCCATTCCCAGCGCCTGCGCCAGTTCACGCTCCGGCGGCAGACTGCTGCCGGCAGTCAAATTGCCGTCTTCAATCAGATTGGTCAGCACCAGCGCAACCTGCTTATAAAGCGGGCCGCCAATGGTTTGCGCTGCTAAACCACTCTGCAGCAAAGGGAGTAATCTGGTATTATCCATCGCTCAAACATAATACCTTTTTAAGACCACTGGCAAATGAATAATCATGCCCGCACCAATAAAAAAACAGGAGCCGGAGCTCCTGTCTTTTTAAGCGGGTAATGGTTTTTCTTCATCCGGTACAGCACCGGATTCCGGTTCACTCTTGGGCTGTTCCGGCTCTTTAATGCGAAACCATGCCACATAGAGCGCCGGCAGAAACAGCAATGTAATCACTGTTCCGGCAATAATACCGCCCATCATTGCATAGGCCATCGGCCCCCAGAACACCTCGCGCGAGATCGGGATCAGCGCCAGACTGGCCGCCGCCGCTGTAAGTGCAATCGGCCGCATACGATGTTGTGAGGCATAGGCGACAGAATCCCACGGATGCATACCCTCTTTAATATGATCCTCAATCTGCACTATCAGGATCACCGAGTTACGGATCAGGATACCGATCAGCGCCAGCACACCGAGAATAGCTACAAAGCCGAGCGGCTTGCCACTTGGCAGCAATGCCGCCACCACACCAATCAGTCCAAGCGGTGCCACCGCCACCACCAGAAACAGCCGCTGAAAACTTTGCAGCTGGATCATCAGAATGGTCGCCATCACAAACAGCATCAAAGGCACAACGGCCGCAATAGGCCCCTGACTTTTAGTGCTTTCTTCAACAGTACCGGCAGTATGAACCGAATAACCCGCAGGCATAGTCTGCGCAAAGAGATCAACATCTTTCTGCATCTCCTCGACAACGGTTGCCGGCATTGTCTTATCGAGAATACCTGCCGCAACCGTTATGGTTGGCACACGGTTACGCCGCCACACCACCGGCTGTTCCAGCTCGAATTGGAAATTGGCGATGGAAGCAAGCGGAATAGAATCCCCGTTTCCCGTACCTATCTGTAAATTGCGCAACGTCTCAATACGGTCGCGCTCCTGCTCCTGAGCGCGCACCACCACATTGATCAGATAAGTGGCATCACGTACCTGCGTAATTGCCAGCCCGCCGACAACACTGTTCAGTGTCATCGCAATATCCTTGGAGCTAACCCCAAGTTTACGGGCTTTATCCTGCAACACATCCACCCGCACCACACGCGCCGGCTCATTCCAGTCATAGGTCACAATGCCCAATCTCTGATCCTGTGCCATCACTGCAGCAAGCTTTTGCGCCTGCCCGCGCACGGTCTGAATATCAGGCCCGCTCACACGATATTGCACCGGACGCCCGACCGGAGGGCCGAGCTCGAGAAATTTAACGAAAGTATCTGTGCCGATATAATCTTTGCGCAGCACATCGTCGAATTGCTTTTTCAGCCGGTCACGCGCCTCAACATCTTTGGCAACCACCACCATTTGTCCGAAATACGGGTTAACCGGCTGCACATCAAAGGTCAGAACAAACCGCACTGCCCCCTGCCCGAGATAGCTGCTCCAATGCACAATATCTCCATTGTCTTTGAGCATTGTCTCTTCAAAACGCAGCATCTGTGCCTGTGTTTCAGCAATCGAGCTGTTTTCTGGTAACTTCCAGTCAATTACCAGCTCAGGCCGGTCAGAGGATGGAAAAAACTGTCGCTCAATCTGGGTCACACCGGCCAAGGACACAAAAAACAGCGCGATCGTTGCAACAATTGTGGTCCAGCGATGACGCATACACCACAGCAAAGCCGCATCAAAAGCCATACCGATACGGCGCGGCTTTTCATCATGTTTTTTCATGGTTTTTGGCAAAATACTCACACCGAGCAACGGAGCAAACAGCACTGCCACCACCCAAGATACTGTCAGCGATACGGCAATCACCACAAACAGCGTATAGGTATATTCGCCCGCCTGACTGGTATTGAGCCCGATCGGAATAAAGCCTGCAATCGTCACCAGTGTGCCGGTCAGCATCGGAAATGCGGTATGGGTATAAACATAAGTTGCAGCTTTGTTGATCGGATCACCGGCCTCCAGCCGAGCCACCATCATTTCCACCGCAATCATCGCATCATCCACCAGCAGCCCGAGCGCAATAATCAAAGCCCCGAGCGAAACACGCTGCAGTGAAATATCCATATATTGCATGGCCAAGAAGGTAATCGCCAGCACCAGCGGAATTGACAGCGACACCACAAAACCGGCTCGGACACCAAGACTGATAAAGCTGACAGCCAAGACGATAGCTACAGCCTCAAACAGCGCTTTCGTAAAGCCTGATACCGCATCATCAACCACCTCAGGCTGATCGGCGACCTGATGAACACTAATACCAACGGGTAACTCACTCTCAACACCTGCCATCAACTGATGCAGAGCTTTACCAAAATCCAGCAGGTTTTCATTCGGTTTCATACCGATTGCCAAACCAATCGCTGGCTGTCCGTTATACCGGAACAGGCTTTCCGGCGGATTTGTATAGCCACGCTTAATGGTCGCCACATCACTGAGACGGAAAAAACGGTCATTAACCCGCAAATTCACAGCCTTCAGGCTTTCTTCTGAGGTAAATTGCCCGCTGACACGAACAAAAAGCCGCTCCGGCCCCGCATTGATCACACCGGAAGGAGTAATCGCATTCTGATCCTGCAGGCTCTTCAAAATTGCCTGCTGATCCAGCCCTAGGGCTGCAATCTGGCGTGAGGAGAATTCAAGATAAATCACTTCATCCTGCGCGCCGATCAGATCGACTTTACCCGCACTTGGCAGCAACAAAACCTGACTGCGGATGTTTTCAACATAATCGCGCAATTGGCGGTGGCTCATACCATCCGATGTAAAGGCATAAATATTGCCATAAACATCACCGAAGCGGTCATTATAAAACGGCCCTAGAACCCCTTCAGGCAAATTGCTTTTAATATCATTGATCAGGTTGCGGGTCTGCAGCCAGATTTTCTCAACATCACGTGCTTTGGTCGTTGATTTAAGATTGATAAAAATAACAGCTTTGCCCGGTGTCGTTACCGACTTGGTAAAATCCAGACTATCAAGCTCCTGAAGTTTTTTCTCAATCCTGTCAGTGACCTGATTGAGAGTTTCCTCAACAGAGGCTCCGGGCCAGTTCGCCTGAACCAGCATGGTTTTAATCGTAAAATGCGGATCTTCCTCACGCCCCAGATTGATATAAGCAAATATACCGGCGATTAAAAACACCAGCATGAAATACCATACCAGCGAGCGATGATTGAGTGCCCAGTCAGAGAGGTTAAATTTCTTCACTGGTCTTCTCCCCGCGGCAGCTTAACCTTCTGGTTATCTTGCAGACTATACACGCCCACAGTCACAATCATCTGGCCATCTTCAATACCTGAAGCAATAAAATTGTGCTCAGTGCGTTTAACCACATCTACCGCTATACGACGCACCGATTGGCTTTGCGTATCAACTGCCCAGACATAGGTTTTACCATTTTGCTCCAGCAGCGCTGTCAATGGCAGTGTGATTTGCTTTACGCTCTCACCATGGCTGCGTAATGCGGTGATGGTTGTACCCAGACGAAATGCCTCCGGCACGTGATCCAGTGTAATTTTAACACGGCGCAAACGGGTGGCACTATCAGCTTGCGGTGCAACCTCGCGCACATGGCCACCAGCCTGAATTGTCGGATCAGCTTGCAGAAACATTAAAAACTGATCGCCATTCTTGACCGTTTCAGCGAGACTGTCCGGCATATCCACCACCGCTTCACGAATATCGGGGCGTGCTACTGTAACAATACTTTGTCCGGCCGAAACCACTTGCCCCACCTCCGCATTCACCGCAGACACCACACCGGAAAAATCAGGCTCGAGCTGTGCAAAGCCGCGCTCTTCCTGTGCTTTATGCAATGCGGCGGCGGCTTTTTCCCGCTCGGCCACCGCAGTATCCAATGCCTGTTTGGCACTGTCATACATGGATTGCGGAATACTGCGTAAATCGAGCAGTTTCGCCTGTCTGCCTTCGGTGGCAGCGGCATTAACATAATGCGCCTCGGCACTGGCCATATCGGCTTTTGCGGCCTGCAAATTCAGATCAAGCTGGGCTGGGTCAATCATCGCCACAATCTGTGATTTTTCAACAAAATCACCGATATTGACATTGCGCTGGATCAACCGGCCCATAACTCTGAAAGCAAGGTCTGTGCTGAATTGCGGTTCAACTGTACCGGCAAATCCGCCTTGTTGCGCCAGCTCTGCAGTGGCAATGACTGTCAGAACCGGCCGGATAACCGGTTCTGCTGCATCCTGATTTTCATCGCTGCACGATGTCAGCAGCAAAGCCGCACAGAGCAGCAAGCCGGTTGCACCCGAGCTGAGCAATCTGCGTACCTCCCGCATTGTCATCTCACCTGATCGCATTATTGTGCCACCTTCTGATCATCGAGCAACAAGATGTCGACTTGAGCCCCTTCACCCAGCATCTGCCCGCCGCGGGTCACAACAAGCTGCCCGTTCTCAACTCCTTCAGATATGATGATTTTCTCGCGTTCATAATCGAGCACATCGACCAGACGGGAGGACACCTTGTTAGTCTGCGGATCAATCACCCAGACTGCCGGCTTGCCCTGCTGCGATGTTAAGGCACTCCAGGGCAATATAATGGCGCGTATTGCGGGAAGCATCAGACTGCCGGTAACCGGCACGCCTAATGTCATCGCGGCCGGCGGTGTATCAATTTCCACTTTTATGCGCACAGTTCCGGTTCTGGCATTCACCACCGGTGCCACCTCCCGCACATGGCCGGTAGCACGTATAGACGGATCTGAGGTCAGTGACAGGCTGACCTGAGGCAGCGCCTTTAACCCGCCCCTTTCCTCAAGCGTTTCAGCATGTGCAGCCAAAGCTTCCTGCACGTCAAACACCGCATCCCGATCACCATCAGCAGCAATCACATAAGCCGTTTGTGCCGCCTGCACCAATTGGCCGGCCTCAATATTGCGCGCAGTCACCACACCGGAGCGCGGAGCGCGCAATTCCGTATAGCTCATCATATCCTGTGCATTCTTCATCTGGGTTTCAGCATTTTTTAATGCAGATTCAGCACGCTGTTTGGCTTCTTCAGCGCTGCCAAATTGGCTGCGGGTGGTAAAGCCCTGTTTTAAAAGTACATCCTGCCGGTTATAATTGGCCACTGCCTGTGTGAGCTGCGCCCGCGCTGCATTGAGCGATGCCTGCGCCGATTGCAATGCAGCCTGCTGATCAACCGCATCAATCCGCGCCAGCAATGAACCAGCCTCAACTTTCTGGCCCACATCAACATTGCGCTCGATCACCTGTCCGGAAGCACGAAATGCCAGATTGATAAGGTTACGCGCAGCAATACTGCCGGTAAGCATCAATTGCGAACGATAGTCAGAAACTTCAACAGTTCTGGCGCTCACAGCCACTCTGTGTGCATTATAAAGTTCTGATGCCGGCGCCAGAGCAGGTTGAGTATTTATGGTTTGTGAATGTGCTG
This sequence comes from Pseudochrobactrum mosebachae, assembly GCF_048914685.1. Lineage (GTDB taxonomy): Bacteria > Pseudomonadota > Alphaproteobacteria > Rhizobiales > Rhizobiaceae > Pseudochrobactrum. Next base: position 2,575,879 of record NZ_CP128408.1, on the reverse strand, counting down.
CAAAAACAGGAACAGCAGCAAGAACAGCTATGCAAGAAAATAACCAGCGTCGTTTGCCCACCATTATGCACAACCTTTGCAACTCATTTCACAATAATAGAAACATAGCGGATAACATGAATTATAATAGAGTCTTTTGCTGTATTTTAATAAAATCATGATGCTTTTTGAGCGCAACATCTGTAAAAACAAACGCTTAAAGCATATTGCAAACAGACCACCACAAGTGCCTAGTTTGACCTTGTTTGGCCTTGTCTGGATTAACAGCATAGCACTCAGAAAGCCCTACCCTATGAGCACCATCCTTGAAATCGCAGATCTTAAAAAACTGGCACGCAAGCGTGTGCCGAAAATGTTTTTTGACTATGCGGATTCCGGTGCATGGACGGAGAGCACCTATCGGGCGAATGAAAGCGATTTTGCGAAAATCAAACTGCGCCAAAGAGTTCTGGTGGATATGACCGAGCGCACACTTGCCACCACTATGATTGGCCAACCGGTTACCATGCCCGTTGCCTTATCGCCAACCGGCCTCACCGGCATGCAGCATGCGGATGGTGAAATACTGGCAGCACAAGCTGCAGAAGAGTTCGGCGTACCATTCACACTTTCCACTATGAGTATCTGCTCAATTGAAGATGTGGCCCAAGCGACCACAAAACCATTCTGGTTTCAGCTTTATGTGATGAAAGACCGTGATTTTGTGCGCAATCTTATTGAGCGCGCCAAAGCCGCTGGCTGCTCGGCACTGGTGCTGACCCTTGATCTGCAAATACTTGGCCAGCGCCATAAAGACCTGCGTAACGGCCTGTCTGCGCCGCCTAAGTTCACGCCAAAACATATCTGGCAGATGATGACCCGCCCGCAATGGTGCCTTGGCATGCTAGGCACGCAGCGTCGCACATTCCGCAACATTGCCGGCCATGCCAAAGGTGTCAGCGACCTGTCATCACTCTCGGCATGGACTGCCGAGCAATTTGATCCCAAACTCAACTGGGATGATGTGGCATGGATTAAATCTCTTTGGGGTGGCCCGCTAATTCTCAAAGGCATTCTGGATGAGGAAGATGCAATTATGGCGGCCAAATCCGGTGCCGATGCCATAATTGTCTCCAATCATGGCGGCAGACAGCTCGACGGTGCACCATCATCAATCTCGATGCTGCCACGGATTGTGGATGCTGTTGGTGACCGGATTGAAATTCATCTCGACGGCGGTATCCGCTCCGGTCAGGATGTGCTCAAAGCCATTGCTCTTGGTGCCAAAGGCACCTTTATCGGCAGGCCGTTTCTCTACGGGCTTGGCGCTATGGGCAAACCGGGTGTGAGCAAAGCGCTGGAGATTATTGCCCGTGAGATGGATGTAACAATGGCGCTTTGCGGCAAACGCCGCATCACTGATGTCAACCGCTCAATCCTGCATCAAGACTAAAGCAGCTTCAACACTTCTCATTTACCCGGTGTGCGGCTCAGCAACACACTGCGGATTGAAAAGCTTGAATGAATACGCACCACACCCGGCAGCCGTGAGAGAATTTCCTTGTGAATGATCTCATAGGCTGCCGTATTTTCTGCCTCGGCACGTAAAATATAATCGGCATCTCCGGTCATCAGGTAACATTCCTGAATTTCAGGATGGCGGCGCACCGCCTCTTCAAACCGGTTGAGATATTCTTCCGTCTGTCGCTCCAGCGTAATACTGACCAGCGCCACCAACCGGTCATCCGCATCGGGTGCAGCAATAATCGCTGTATAGCCGCGGATAACCCCGCTGGTTTCCAGTATCTGCACACGTCTCAGGCAGGCAGATTGCGACAGCCCGACCTCACTTGCGAGCTGACTATTGGTCATGCGTCCGTCTCGGCGCAGACAGCGGATAATATTGCGATCAATAGCATCAAGGTTGGACACGAATAATATTCCAATACTCAGCATAATATGACGTGAATGATGCGATAATTCGCATGTCCTGTCAAAAATAGCAAAAACATTCGAAGAGTATTCGATTAAAATTAAAAGTAGGGATAAAGTTTTTAGCGACATTTTCTTACAGTCAAAACGACAAGCGTAAATGGCGCAATCTCTGATATAAATTTGTTTGCCCGCTCCGAACTGTCATGGCCAGCCAGACAGTAAGGTTCGCTCAACAGTGACCATGCGGTATTGCTTATGTCGACGACATCTTATGACCAGAACCTGATACAATTAGAAGAAGATGCTGCGGCACTTTCTGCCGGTGGCATTCTCACAATTGATCTGGCCGCATTACGTGCAAATTATAAGCTGATCGCAGATATGCTCGCACCGACCCGCGCAGCAGCGGTGGTTAAAGCGGATGCCTATGGCCTTGGCGCTGACAAAGTTGCCCCGCAATTTTATGCCGCCGGTTGCCGTGATTTTTTTGTTGCGCATTTAAATGAAGCAATCGCTCTCCAGCCACATCTTGCAAATGATATCACCATCTATGTGCTGAACGGCTTGCAACCGCAGACAGAGCAGCTTTGCGCTAAAAACAATATCGTTCCGGTGCTCAATTCAATGGAACAGCTGCGTAACTGGGTGGCTTTGGCTAAAGTACAAAATCGCCGCCTGCCAGCGCTGTTGCAGCTGGATACCGGTATGGCACGCCTTGGTCTTTCAGAGCCTGAACTGCGTGAATTGCTGGCGGATCTTTCATTGCTTGAGGCGATTGATATCAAATATGTCATCAGCCATATGGCGGCAGCCGACAATCCGGACAGCCCGCAAAATCAGGCGCAGCTTGCGCAGATGCAGGCAGCACTGAAACAGCTGCCGCATTTTCCTGTAGCTTTTTCCAATTCCGGCGGCAGCTTTTTGCAAAGTGCTTATCACTATGATCTGGCGCGCCCCGGCATTGCCCTATATGGCGGCGCACCGCAAGAAAACAAACCGAACCCGATGCATCCGGTCGTTTCATTACAAGCGCGGGTGATCCAGTGCCGCACTGTGCCGGCACAGACTTTGGTTGGCTATAGTGGCAGCTATACCACTAAGGCTGAAACCCGCATTGCCACCATTGCAGTCGGTTATGCTGATGGCTGGCCACGCCACCTGAGCAATAAAGGTGCCGCCTATTACGGCGATACGCGCCTGCCGGTTATCGGTCGCGTTTCCATGGATTCCATTACTTTGGATATCACGGCACTGCCGGAAGGCACGCTGAAACTTGGCAGTCTCGTAGAGCTTATCGGTGAGCGTCAAACACTTGAACAGGTCGCCAGAGACGCCGGAACCATCTCCTATGATATTCTGACCGCCCTTGGTCACAGATATCACCGGACCTATATTAACAACGTACTTTAATAACTACATACTGCCTGACGGATAATCACGCCAGCACATGACAGAGGCATATCATGAAAGTTACAATTCTCGGCAGCGGTGTTATCGGCGTTACAACCGCCTATTATCTGGCAAAAGCCGGCCATGAGGTTACTGTTATTGACCGTCAGGAAGGCCCTGCGCTGGAAACCAGCTTTGCCAATGCCGGTCAGCTCTCTTATGGCTATTCCACACCTTGGGCAGCGCCTGGCATTCCGCAGAAAGCGGCAATGTGGCTGTTTAAAAAGCACTCACCGCTGATTTTTCGCCCGACCTGCGATCCGGCAATGTATGGCTGGCTAATGTCGATGCTCGCCAATTGCACCGCATCGGCCTATGCGACCAATAAAGCACGCATGCTGCGTATTTCGAACTACAGCCGCGAATGCCTGACTGCACTGCGTGAAGATACCGGCATCAGTTATGATGAAGGCTCAAAAGGCACTTTGCAGCTGTTTCGCAATCAGAAAGATTTCGACGCAGTGATGTCCAAGGACATTGAAAGCCTGCGTCAAGATGGCATTAAATTTGAAATTCTGGATGCCGAAGCCTGTACTGCTGCCGAACCGGCCTTGAAAAATGTCAAAGCCATGATCGCTGGCGGTTTGCGCATGCCCGATGATGGCACCGGTGATTGTTTCATCTTTACGACAAAACTTGCAAAAATGGCCGAAGATCTCGGTGTTAAATTCCACTATAATGTCGACATTAAAGGCTTCAAGCTCAATAGCGGCCGTATTGTTGCGGTTGAAACCAACAAGGGTGATTTCACCGCTGACCGCTATGTTGCAGCGCTCGGCAGTTTCACACCACAACTGGTAAAAGGTCTTGGCCTCAATGTGCCGATCTATCCGGTTAAAGGCTATTCCATCACGGTTCCGATCATTGATGAAGCCCGCGCGCCGGTCTCTACCATTCTTGATGAAACCTATAAAATAGCCATCACCCGTCTTGGCGACCGTATCCGCGTTGGTGGCATGGCCGAAGTAACCGATTACATTCCGCGTCTGACACCGGAACGTCGTGAAACGCTTGAATTATCGCTGAACGGCTTGTTCAACGGTGCCGGCGATCTTTCCAAGGCAACATTCTGGTCGGGTCTGCGCCCGATGACGCCGGATTCAACACCGGTGATCGGCGCCACAAAATATGACAACCTGTTTATTAATGCTGGTCACGGCACGCTTGGCTGGACAATGTCTGCCGGTTCTGCACGCGTGATGTCAGATCTGATCTCTGGTCAGAAGCCTGAAATTGACGTGTCAGATCTTGGTCTTTCACGTTACAAATAAGAGATTACAGCCTATATCTATCATGCCGCCGCAGCCTCTGCGGCGGCATTGCTGTTTATAGTAAGCCAATCAGATGTGCTTTCATCACCGCATGCACCTTGTTTGAAACAATCAGCTTGTTCAAAACATTATTCATATGAAAATGTACGGTGCGCGGCGTAATATTCAAAATAATAGAAATGTCTTCAGCCGTTTTACCATCACCGGTCCAGCGCAATATTTCCCGCTCGCGCAATGTAATAATCTGCTCATTGGTATTATAGGTCTCATCCAACCGGTAAAGATCATAAAACTGCGTAAACAATGACAGGCTGAGCGGACGCAACGCGTCTTCAATATGTTTAAGTTCAGTCTTGCTGATTGGCCCCGCACTCCGGCTGAAAGACAAGAAACCGGCCACAGATTGCGGGCCCCAGCAGGATTGGGTCACGCCTATGGAGTGCCCGTCTCGTTTCATCTCCTGCCATAATGTCTTATTTTGATGGTAGAGTTTTTCGCTCCAAACCACCGGCTTGGAGCTGCGCATGGCGAGCTGAATAGCAGGATCTGTAAGCATACATTCATTGCGCAAATAATAAGTGCGCCAGTCTTCAGAGTAATTATCGCACCCTTTAACCCGTGGACGCGTCAAAGATTGGGGAATACGAAGCATGAAGCTGTAATATTCAAAGCCAAGCTGCAAAGCGTGGCTACTGATACTATCGACAAGTTCATATTCCTGTACATCTGTTATAGTGGCATTATCAAGAATTGGTCGTGAGATATTCATCAAGAAAACCTTATCTTATTTAAAAACACCAATCAAAATGATTTTATTTAAAATTTATGAACACACAGATGATAACAACTTGGACAAATAATAACAATGAAGTAATAGATACCAATCAAATTATATCAATATTTGAAATAACACATATTTTATTAAGAGAAATACATGTAATTTATTGTAATACACTTAGTTTTATGACTAATAATCTAAAACATAACCGATAAATATATTTAAATTTACAGATTGTGACATTTTTATCGGGCAATTTTTAGGGGTGATTCTACGCATTTGGGCAGGCACTCAATACCAAACAAACCAGCGGCATCATAAACACCGCTTGTCACTTGCGTCAGCGCTGAACTTGGCTACAACGATCTGAACGACAGGTGAGTTCAGATGACAACACAAATCAGCGCCATAACCGGCAGTAAAACAATTGCCATTATCGGTGGCGGCCCAGCGGGTCTGGCAGCGGCTGAAGTCCTCTCGCAGCAAGGGCATCAGGTTACTGTTTACGAATCTATGCCGACCGTTGCGCGCAAATTTCTGCTCGCCGGTAAATCCGGTCTGAACATCACCCATTCGGAAGAGTATCAACAGTTTCGTGGCCGGTTTGGCAATGCGTCAGAGCATCTGGCACCGGCACTTGATGCCTTCACTCCGGCAGATATCTGCACTTGGGCAGAAGAGTTAAACATCGAGATTTTTACCGGTAGCTCCGGTCGTGTGTTTCCAAAACGGATGAAAGCTTCACCTTTATTGCGCAACTGGCTGGCACGGCTGGAAAGCCAAGGGGTAACTATTCTCAAGCGCCATCGCTGGATTGGCTGGCGTGACAATGATTTGATCTTTGCGACAACTGAGGGCGAAATCATCACGCAGCATGATGCCGTTCTGCTTGCGCTGGGTGGCGCAAGCTGGCCGCGGCTTGGCTCCGATGCTGGATGGGTCGCACTGCTGCGTGAAAAGAATATTGATATCAATGCGCTGCGTGCTGCCAATTGTGGTTTTGATATGCAATGGAGTACAATATTTACCGCTGGCCATGCCGGTGCACCGGTTAAATCGGTTGCCGCCACCTCCGCAGCAGGTCGCATTGAGGGCGAGTTTGTCATCTCACAGCATGGTATTGAGGGCAGCCTGATTTATGCACATAGCGCCGCCTTGCGCGATGAATTACAGGCTACTGGCACAGCTGCACTTACGCTTGATCTTACCCCTGGCCGTTCTTATGAACGCTTGATACGTGATCTTGAAAAACAAGGTACCAAAAGCAGTTTTTCAAACCGCTTGCGCAAAGCCACCGGCCTTGAAGGCGTTAAAGCAGCCTTATTGCGCGAGTTGGTACCAAATATCAATCAACTCTCAGCACCAGAACTCAGCCGGCATATCAAAAATATCGCCTTGCCAGTCCTGCAAACCCGCCCGATAGCAGAAGCCATTTCAACGGCAGGTGGTATTGTTTGGAGTGAGATTGCTAATAGCTATATGCTGCATAAACTGCCCGGTACATTTGTGGCCGGTGAAATGCTGGATTGGGAAGCCCCGACCGGCGGCTACCTGCTGACCGCCTGCCTTGCTACCGGCCGCGCGGCAGCACATGGCATATCAGCATGGCTGGAGCAATCTGATAGCCATGGCAATGCGACCAAGTAAACAAGCCAGAACGGCAAACTCTGAAATTAAGTAATTTTAGCAATCACGAACACATCATAGCGTGTGCTTTTGCCCAAAATCTGATGGGAAGGTTTGCGGATACCCGCCATCGGCTCGGCACGCAGCGGCCATTTCAGCACCACGCGGTTCTGTGCGAATGTAAGCGCAACCTTCATCAGGTTTTCTGAATCCGGATCTGTACCCACAATCTCGCGGATCTGGCGCATTTCTTTTTTGACCAGCGCGGTATTTCCTCTCGGAGGATGCATCGGATCCACCAGCACCACTTGCGGCTTCAATTCGGGCAATAAAAGGCTGGAATCGCCATACAGCAAGGTCATCCGCGCCACAGTTTCAGCGTAGCGGCCGCCTTCTGCAGCAGCGCGTTCCAGTCCCTGAGCCAGCAGATCATGCATTTTTTGCGAGCGTTCAATCAAAGTCACATTAGCACCCAGTGACGCCAGCAAAAATGCATCACGCCCGAGACCCGCTGTTGCATCCACAATATCCGGCGTAACTCCGCGCATCAAACCAGCCGCTTTGGCCAGCGCCTGCCCGCGCCCCTCGGATGCTCTGAACCGGTGGCCAACCGCTCCGCCGACAAAATCAACAACCAGTTCGTCTGTGTCCGTTTCCTGTGCCATCACAACTCTCTGAATAGGCTCATTGTTAAAATGGGCAAGCAATACGAAACCGCACATCACGACCATCAGGATGCTGAAACCCCAGCTCCTCCGCATGCAACAACAAGCGGTCTGCGGCAGTCAGCGCCTCACCCTCAGCATAAAATTCATCACCAAGGATCACATGCCCGATTGCCTTCATATGCACGCGCAATTGATGTGTGCGCCCTGTCAGCGGAAACAGCCGCAGCCGCGTGGCGTATTCACTGCGCTCCACTACCTGCCAGCGGCTTTGCGCCGGTTTGCCGTTTTCATAATCCACCCGATGGCGCGGCTTATTATCCTGATCAATCGCTAAGGGCAGATCAATCAGGCCCTCATCATCCTCAACCCTGCCCCAAACAATCGCCTGATAAGATTTTTGTGTGGTGCGGTTTTCAAACTGACTGGCAATTTTGGCATGCGCTTTACGGTTGAGCGACATCAACACCACACCCGATGTGTCTTTATCCAAACGATGGATCATCAAAGCTTGCGGAAACTGCTGTTGCACACGGCTTGCCAAACTATCAGCTAGTCGCGGATCTCGACCCGGAACCGACAATAATCCGCTTGGTTTATCCAGCACCAGAATATCGGCATCGCGATGGATAACCGAAATATATGGATCTAATGGCGGATTATAGATTGGTGAAACAGAAGATAAAGCACTCATGATGCTCCTCTAACATGGTTTGAGCGCCACAGAGAAGCACAGATATTCAAGATAAAAACATAAAAAGTGGAACTGAACAGCCTGTTCAAAGGTTTATCATCGCAGCCTTAGCCCTGTTGATTTTAAACACCGAAGGATAGTGATGCGGTTAACTCGTGATATTCAAAGTTTTTTATCTGCTTTTATCGCTGTTTTTATTATGACCTTCTCCGCACAGGCAGTGCCTGTGCCTCAGGATAAACCGGCAACACCGGGCACAATAGCAGAGAAAAAACCAGAACTGCCTGAACAATTTGCCCCAGTACCAGAACAAGCGCCTCCTGCTCCTGCTCCTGCTCCTGCTCCTGCTCCTGCTCCTGCTCCTGCTCCTGCTCCTGACAATAAAAAACCTCTGCAAAAAGCAACCCGTATTTATCAGGCTGCCTGCTTGCCGCTGTTGAAAAATCAGGTTTCTGGGAAAATCATTGCCCCGATCAGCGAAGGCCAGTGTCAGGTTAAGAGCCCGTTAGAACTCACCGCACTTAATCTGCCGGTCGAGATGACCTTTGATCAGCCCGTTATTACCAATTGCACCATGACTGTGGCACTAACAGAATGGGCTGAACAGGCAAATGCATTGGCAAAGCAACATCTAGGCAGCACTATCAAAACCATTGGCACAGGCTCCCACTATCAGTGCCGCAATGTTAACAATGCCAGCAGCGGCAGAGTGTCTGAACATGCTCTAGGTAATGCGCTAGATATTATGTCATTCACGCTCACAAATGGCGAAAGCACCGAACTCGCAAAAGACTGGAACGGCGGCGCCAAGCAAAAGCAATTCTGGCGTGAGCTACATAAAAAAAGCTGCACCCTGTTTATGACTGTTCTGGGGCCTGAGGCCGATAGTGCGCATAAAACCAATATGCATCTGGATATGGGGTGCCACGGCAAATCCTGTACAGCGCGTATTTGCCAATAATCATCAATACCGGATAATCGATCCAGCAATGCATATAAGCACAACACATAAACAATGAACACGGAAATAGGCGCCCGATTTCCGGCGGCAGCTGCCAAATTTTATGCTAGTTTTTAAATATGCTCTTTTCTTTACCAGATCCGCACACACTTTATCAGGCGCTTCTTGATCGTGATCAGTCCTATGACGGTCACGTTTTTGTTGGTGTAACCAGCACCGGTATTTTTTGCCGCCTGTCCTGTCCGGCACGTAAACCAAAATTTGAAAACACACGGTTCTTTGATCATCCGGCCGCCTGTATGGAAGCCGGTTTCCGGCCATGCCAGCGTTGTCGCCCATTGGATTTTTTCCGCGGCAAGGAACCGGTGGTGGCCAAATTGCTGGATTGTCTGGATGCCCGCCCCGATCATTTCTGGTGCGAGGATGATCTGGTAGCGATGCAGCTTGATCCATCAACAGTGCGGCGTGCTTTTAAACGCCATATCGGCATGACATTTCTGGATATGGCGCGGTTGCGGCGCAAGGCACGTGGCATTGAAAGTATCGCTGCCGGCAGCTCGATTATTGATGCCCAGCTTGAAGCCGGCTATGATTCCGGCAGCGGCTTTCGTGAGGCTATTACCCGATTGATCGGCGATAGTCCGGCACATTTGAAGGGCCGCGATTTATTGAAAGCCGACTGGCTGGAAACCCCGATCGGCACCATGCTGGCGGTTGCAGACAGGCATCACCTGCATTTGCTGGAGTTTTTTGAACGTAAAGGCCTGCCAAATGAGCTGAAAAAATTGCGCCAATACAGCAACTCCTCAATCAGCTTTGGCCGCTTTGCTCCGATTGACCAGATTGAAGCGGAGCTGAAGCAATATTTCTCCGGCACTCTTACCAGTTTCAAAACGCCGCTGGCTTTGCATGCTCCGGCATTTACGCGCATGATCTGGGATGCGCTGCTAGAAATCCCACTCGGGCAAACCCGCTCTTATGCCGAGCTGGCGGAGATAACGGGACGCCCGACAGCTATACGTGCGGTGGCCAATGCCAATGGCGCCAATCAGCTTGCCATTGTCATTCCCTGCCACCGCACAATTGGTTCAGATGGTGCGCTCACCGGATATGGTGGCGGACTATGGCGCAAACGCTGGCTACTCGAACATGAGAAACGGATGGCACAGCGCTCTGTAGCTTAAACCTGATTAAAAACCTGAATGAGTTTTAAGAAACTCGGTTTCTTCCGGCGTGTGTTTTCTGCCCAGTACAGTGTTGCGATGCGGAAAACGGCCAAATTCTTTAACAATATCACGGTGTTCTTTGGCAAAGCCTAAGGCAAAATCATTACCAAGGCCTTCATAGAGCTTCACACAGCGCTCCTGATCAGCAACATTTTCACTATGCATCAATGGCAAGTAAAAGAACTGCCGTGCTTTACTATCAACATTCTGATCAAAGCCTTTATCTAAAGCATATTTGGATAAATCACAGGCCAGCGCATCAGTCGCAAAAGCTTGCGGTGAGCCACGAAACATATTGCGCGGAAACTGGTCGAGCGTAATGATCAAAGCCAATGTACTTGGCGCATCCTCTTTCCACTCTGATAAGCCACCGCTGGCAGCCAATGCATAAATATCACCAAAACGCTGTTTAATTTGCGTATCAAGATCATCAGAGCGCACAAACCAATGGGCTTCAACCTGTTCTGAAAACCAAAAATCCAGAATTTCCTGCGGGCTTACCTGCGCCATATGCTTTTCTCCTGTCTGAGTTCACTTTTATATTAAATAGAACAAATATCAGAGACTACCAGAGCCTTGCTAGAGCATTTCACTATCAACTTGATAGGTATGACAATGCGAAAACTCTAAAATCTAGAGCGAGCGCTGCGATCCAACCTGAATGTTACCCGCTCTAGAGCATTTCACTATCAAGTTGAATCAACTTGATAGGCATGACAATGCGAAAACTCTAAAATCTAGAGCGAGCGCTGCGATCCAACCTGAACGTTACCCGCTCTAGAGCATTTCACTATCAAGTTGAATCAACTTGATAGGTATGACAATGCGATAAATCTAGAATCTAGAGCGAGCGCTGCGATCCAACCTGAACGTTACCCGCTCTAGCCAATACCGATAATAAAAAGGGCCGCAAGCGGCCCTTTTTATTTCTCACACACCTGAGCAATCAGGAAGAAAACTCTTTATCTTTGTGCGCAACAATCGCCAGTAAGGTGATCACTGCCGCCACCAGCAAATACAGGCCGACATGGGCAAGACTGTAAGTCGTTGCCAGCCATGTAGCGATATAAGGTGCTAATGAGGCGCCGAAAATACTTGCCATATTAAAGGTCATGGACGCACCGGTATACCGCACGGCAACCGGAAACGGCGAGGCCAATGCAGCACCGATTGGGCCATAGGTCATCCCCATCAGCGAGAAGCCGATGATCGAGCACATCACGGCACCGATCAATCCGGCATTCAGCAGCGGCGCCATAGCCAAACCAAACAGTGCAATACCGATTGTTGTGAGGATCATAATGAAACGACGGCCATAGCGGTCGGACAACAGGCCGGAGACCGGAATCAACAAACCGAAAAACGCAACGCCCACCATCTGAATGGTCAGAAATTGCTCACGCGAATAGCCAAGTCCGGCCTGTGCAACCGGACGCGTTGCCCATGACAGCATGAACACAGTCATCAGATAGAACAGCACAAAGGTTGCCAGAGCCGAGAATGTGCCAAGCACCAAGGCGCGCTTGTGATTGCTGAATACGGCAGCCAAAGGCACCTGTACACGCTCCTGCTTATCCATGGCTTTCTGGAATTCAGGTGTCTCAGTGATTTTAATACGAACATACAAGCCCACAGCCACCAGCAGGATCGATCCCACAAATGGCAGACGCCAGCCCCAGCTCATAAACTGCTCATTGGTCATGGTTGCAGCAAGAATAAGGAATGTACTTGCCGAAAGAATAAAGCCGATCGGCGCACCCAGCTGCGGAAACATTGCATACCATGTACGCTTGCCTTCAGGCGCGTTTTCAGTGGCAAGCAACACAGCACCGCCCCACTCACCGCCAAGGCCCAAACCCTGACCAAAACGGCACAATGCCAGCAACAATGGCGCAGCAACACCGATTTGCGCATAGGTTGGCAGAAATCCGATAATCACGGTTGAAAGCCCCATGGTCATCAATGCTGCAACCAGCGTTGCCTTACGGCCGACTTTATCGCCAAAATGGCCGAACAGCATGGCACCGAACGGACGCGCAAAAAAGGCAATCGAGAAGGTCGCAAATGACTGCAGCATCGCTGATGTCGGATCGCTGGCCGGAAAGAATACTGCCGGAAAGACCAGAACCGCAGCAGTTGCATAAACGTAGAAATCGAAAAACTCGATCGTAGTACCTACAAGGCTGGCAAACAGCACACGCGCAGGCGAATTCAAGACCGGAGCTGCCTTGCCATTATCTGGGGCAGCTTTCCCGGATGCGCCGGAAATACTCATTTATTTTATCCTGTCAGAGCGGCGGGTAAAAACGGAAAACCATTTCACCAAACCTGCAATCAATATCGGGCAGAGAAGCACCGGTTTAAAAGCACCAATACACCTACTAAAGAAATCACTCCGGCGCTTTTCAAACAAAAAACCGGGAGCATATAATGAGCAATTCCTAACTTATAGAACGTAATAAAACCATCAAAAACACAGTGATTTCTTCATATAATTGCGTAGATACAGCACTAAAAGTCACCTATAAAAATAGTTGACCAGATAAATAGCCATAAAAATGCCGCCGGAAAACAGTTCTGTTTTGCGGCGGCAATTCAATCATCTATCAGATTTTTTTGTAAACAATGCCGCGTGCCAGCCAACAACCGATTGTCAAACCGGTGATCGTACCACCGGCATCACGCTCTGCAACCACAGTCCAGTCTCCGGGGGCCGGTGCATCCATGCCGCGCTGGCAAGGCAATAACCAGATATCCTCAGCAATAGCAAAAAGCGGTTGCATCGGGCCTTTGCCTAAAAACCCTTCAAAGGCGGCATAGACTGCAGCACCCGCAACCTCACAGACAAAATCTGCATCCATTTCAGTACAATGATATCGTCCTGCAATGTCTTTTTTACCTTCACCGGAAACGCGGTGCATATTTGCTGTCAGATTTTCATCGGCACGGTTCAGCGCGATAGTGTCACCATCACGCTGCAACACCATAGAGGCTGAGTGCAATGCACCGTCAGCGCCCATATCCATCATTTCAGGCGATGTGCTAAAGCGCGCATGAACCTGCCCGCCAACAGCTGGGGCAAGGCTCAAGCTGAGTTTGCTGTGCGGATCAAAATAATTTCCGTACCATGCGGTATCAACGGGTAAAATCTCAGATTTAACCTTAGCCACGCCCAAAGCCGCACGCATCAATTGTTCGGCAGCGCCATATGCACTGGCCTGATGATTGAACATCACAATCACAGAAATACGCTCGGCAGCGGCATGAAAACGCTGACAACGCCAACCACGCAAAGCACCGCCATGACCGGTAATATGAAAACCGCCAAAATCTGTATGTTTCAAACCATAGCCGTAATAAGCAGGCTTACCGTCTTTGAAATTTTGCTGGCGCGCCAAGCGGTTATAAATACCACTGACATCATCACGCGTTGCATCAATAAACTGATCCCAAGCGATCATGTCATCCATAGATGCGCAAATACCGGCATCGCCGTTCCAATCGATATTATTTACCGCCGGAGTAAAGCCCGAAACAATATTGCCCTCATAACCGACAGTACCGCCCGGTGTCACTGACGTATCAGAAAACAAGCCTGCAGTTTCCATGCCAGCCGGCAGAAAAATACGCTCGCGCAGCAAATGATCAAGCGACTGCCCGGTCTTCTCCTCAATCAAGAAGGACAGCAGACGGAAATTGCCGTTATTATAGGAATATTGCGTGCCGGTTTCAAAATGGATTGTGCGGATCTTAGCAAGCAGTTTCAATGCATCATCCGGAGTAAATACCCCTTCAGGATCAGCACCACTGATCACAGTCAGCGCCCAATAATCACGCAGACCCGACTGGTTATGACATAGATCAGCAATCTTCGGGCGTTCGCCTTCAAAATCCGGCAGATATTTTGCCAGATCATCATCCAGCACCGACGCCTCACCAAATATATCCAGCAATGCCGCACAGGTAAACTCTTTGCTCACCGAGCAAATCGGCATCATTGTCTCAGTCGTCATAGCGACCCGCTTATCAAGATCAGCATAGCCCCAGACCTGTGATGCGATGACTTCACCATCTTTAAGAACGGCTGCCACACCACCCGGCCCTTTATACTGCTCCGGAAGAGAGCGCATCACAGCATCAATTGCCGATTTATCAACAGCTTGCATAAACTTAATTCCTGAATTGCTGAAATTTACATCAGGCATAAGCTACCCCACCAAACTCCTCAAGAGAGATTTTAATGGTGAAGCATTTCCACTTTGAAGACTGCCCTCTCCGAAAGCTTTCTTTACAATACGCCAGTTACAAATTTCCGAAACTCAGAAAACCCCGACATTTTCATGGCGGGGTTTATTTATTGCTGCGGCTTATGTTTTATTTTGATTTTGATTGCGGGGTGTGATCACACCGAGACTTGTAACCATTCCTCCCAAACTATCTAGGAAACAGATCATTATAAATGCCCTACTTGCATTACGATGATCGTATCTTAGAACGCCTTAGTCGATAAACATCAAACCATTGAGTAGAGTAATTTTGTTTTTCTCAACATTATTTATTCATCCCTTTACCAGCGCAGAAGAAGACCAGCAGAGCCCGACAAGTTATGGTTAGAACCAGAAAAGTTCCTTGTAACCTTTCTGTAGAACGACAGACCTGTTTCAACCTGCACATTGAAGCCAGCTTCGATGGAGCACTTATTAGAAAACTCACGCACCCACGCGGCCCTGATATATGGCGTAAAACGATACATTGCTCATGAAGTTTCCGCACCATCATCCGGAGGTACAGAGAGATCAATCAGAAACAAATTGCCGCTTGGCTTTTAGAAGGGCATCCGAGGGGCCCAGTTTACTGGAAGGGACTGGATCGCTATTCTGACTGATGCCAAGATCAAAATCTCAATAGATGATCGTGGGCGTTATCTCTATAACATTTTCATCGAAAGACTATGGCGATCCCTCAAGAAAGAGGCCGTATATTTGCATGAACTGCTGGATGACCCCCAAGACAAACGCGTGATCAAAGACTGGATTGCATTGGATTTACAACACGGAGCGACCACACACCGCCCTTAATAAACAAACGCCGAATAATGCATATTTTAGCGCAATACACATCAACCAAACAGCATGAAATCTAACCAGGGAGCAGCTTAACGGAACAGTAAACCTGTTCAGAAAAACAGGACCACGTCACTCATCGACAATCGTCTGACAATAAACAAAACCATAGAGGCAAGGACGTCATTTCTGATTATCCTGGCCAGATGTCTGGCGCTTCACCTATCGTGACAAAACCGTCGAGGTAAAAATCAAGCCTGGTCATGTATTGGAAGAATTTGTCACATTAAGCGCCATGAGTAATCGCAACCAAGAACAACACGAGTGTCATGAAGCCCTGAAAGCCGAAATGGCCGGCCGCTTGATGCCACTGCCTTCAACTGACATTTATACAGCAAAAGTGCTCGTTTAATAATAACTTGATAGGCACTGCCACTGGCTATGCGTTTTTTTCGGAAGGCAATATCTATGCAGCAGTTGATGATTTCAACTGCTTCCTTCCGTCTATAGTGACATTGGATCGCAAGGCATTTTTGCGATCCGTTACCTAGCTCAAATAAAGCGTATTAATCAACCTAAATGAACTTGTACTTCTGGTCGCCCCTGCCCCAGATCATGCAATGCAAATACCATGCCATTCGATGAATGATTACTAATATATTCAGCGCTCAAGCCCTCGCGGGCGGAGGTTACAAAGACAGTTTTAAAGTCATCGCCGCCAAATGCCGGACAACTGCTATGCAATGCTGGAACATCACGATCAAACAGCCTTTGCCCTTCCGGAGAAAAAACCGAAATCTGTCCGCTTCCCCATTGTGCAACCAATAATCTGCCGTCTTTATCAGTCACCGCTCCATCTGGGTTCGATGGCATATTAGCGGGTAGTATCAAAGTCGACGGCTCCTCGACCGGGAAACCTGTTTCCACATTTAAACGCACCCGCATGAGCGTTCTTTTGGCTGTATCAGTAAAATATGCAAATTTTTTATCAGGGGAAAAGCAAATAGCATTGGGAATAGTCAAATGACCAAACAGCTTGGTAATTTCACCCTGATAATAACGGTAAATAGAACCGGCATCTTTTTCAGCCTTTTTACCCATTGTGCCAATCCAAAAGCCACCCCAAGGATCAGCTCTGCCGTCATTTGAACGGGTAATTAGATTATCTTGCTCCAAAGCGCATAGCAAAGACTTTTGTTCCGTTTCAAGATTAAAGCGGTAAAGCCCCGTTTCAGAAGCAATCATCAGATGCGTTTCATCCAGCCAACCGGCGGCTGAAGATAACTCGCCGAAAACAAACTCTTTTTGACGCCCAGCCTGATCACGGGTCAGCAAACGGCGCCCAAGAATATCAAACCAATATAATTGCTTGCGTAGCGGATGCCATAACGGCCCCTCACCAAGTTCACAAATACGGTCGTCATATATCATCGCTCAAGCGCCTCATCATAAGCTTTGACTATCTCATGAGCACGGTTTTTTAGCTCATCAAGCGGCATTCCTGCCTGATATAAAGAGGTACCAAGTCCAAAGCCGCTGGCTCCTGCATCGAGCCAATTTTTAAAATTTCCAACCCCGACACCACCGACCATGAATATTTGTGTTGATTGAGGTAAAACAGCACGGATAGCTTTTAATCCATCAATCCCCAGTACCGGCGCCGGAAATATTTTCAACCCGTCAGCACCAGCTTGTAAGGCAGAAAAACATTCACTTGGGGTCAGCACGCCCGGAAAGCTCAGCAGTTTAAACTTCTTTGTCGTCGCGATCACTTCCGTATTGCAGTCGGGCGAAACGATCAAACGCCCGCCTGCATGATAAACATCCATGACATCCTGAGGCGTTAAAACGGTTCCAGCGCCGATTAATGCATCTTCGCCTGCCACATGAGCCATATAGCCTATACTTTTGAGAGGCTCCGGCGAATTTAACGGCACCTCAATCTGAGTAATGCCTGCTTCGATAAGAATTGTAGCTGCTTCAACGGCTTCCTGCGGTTTTATGCCCCGCAAAATAGCGATTAACTGACGGGACATGAGCAAAACTCCAATCGTTGATAAGCGGCATAAAGACCAGCTTTCGTCATATCACCGGCGTCATAAATACAAGATTTTACGCCCGTTTTACGCAATGCCAATTGATACACATCGGAAAGACGTTCAGCGCCGATGATGACAACCGGCTTAACCGCCAACAGCTCTTTGATCGAAGCGATTTCCGCTCCCAAAAGAATACCGGAAAGCATGGAACGTGCTGTAATCATATCAATTTCATTAAATAAATGCTGCGCCCGCAATGAAAAAAGCATCGTCGAGACACATGCAGGCTCTTTGAAAACCTTGTCAAAAGCAAGCTGAAAAGCCCCCTCTTCAAAGCCTTCACAGGCAACGCTATGTTTGAGAACCGTATGGGCAGAGATGGCCGCGAATAATTCTCCTGTCATGACAGTACGAAATGACGATATTTTATTGCCCGCAGCTTGCACCCATTTTGTATGGCTTCCAGGTAAGCAGATAACACCGTCAAAATCTTTATGACGCGATAAAAATCCCGCAATCTGGGTTTCCTCGCCACGCATGACATCCGCAGGTTTTTCCTGCTTCAGCCCTGGCACAATAAAAACCTGCATATCCGAACCATCAACCGGTGCTGAAACCAACGCTTTCAACGGTAAATGACACGGCAGGCTTTGGTATGGCGCTTCAATCCAGCCTTGCCTTGCACCGACCATACCGCAACAAATAATTTTTAATGTTCTCAAGCCCGTCCAAGGAGAAATAAGTTCTCGCAGAACAGCTTCATATTCATCACTCTTAAGCTTACCCATACCCCGTTCTGAGCTGAGCGCAGCAAGCTCTTTGCCATCCGCATCCATGGCAAAAACGCGTAAATGTGTGGTTCCCCAATCGACGGCCACCCATTCAATTTTCTCAATAACAGCTTCGTCTTTCATCCCGACACCACAACCCCGCCATCAACGGCAATTGTCTGTCCCGTCATCATACGGCTGGCGCGTGAGGATAAAAAAAGCGTTGCTTCGACAATATCCTGTGGTTCAAGCGCTTGCTTGATACATTGACGCTCCAAATGAGCCTCCAGCGCCTCAGGCGTAACCCATAGATCTTTCTGGCGCTGGGTAAGCACCCAGCCCGGAGCCAAAGCGTTGACGCGGATCATATCCGGTCCAAACTCTCTTGCCAGTGATCGGGTCATGCCTGTGATGCCCGCATTTGATGTCGTATAAGCCGGATAACCACTATTACCCATCATGTAACTGATCGATGAGAAATTAACGATCGCACCGCCACCGTTTTCCCTCATACCTGCAATCACCGCCTGGCATGCAAAAAAATACGCCTTGAGATTAACCGCCAGCATCTGGTCCCAAAATTCAGGCGTTACTTCTTCGGTGCTATGGCGTTTATCATTGGCTGCATTATTGACCAGAACCCGCACTGCGCCATGGCGCTGCGATGCCTCTGCAATGCTTGCGCGCAAATCCTCCGTATCCGTAATATCGCACTGAATGAAAAGTGGTTTGTTCTGCGGATATTTATCTGACATTTCATTGCAGAATTCTGTTGCATCATTACGCCCGACAAATGTGACCCGCGCGCCTTGCTGCAAAAAACCTTCCGTCAGATAAGCGCCGATCCCCGCGCCGCCGCCGGTAATAAAAACCGATTGGCCATCCAAATCCGGAAATATACTGGATTTCGACATTAGTGGCTCTCCCGCGTTACAAGGCGGGTATCTTTGCCCACCAGAAAATCCAGATCGGCACCCTTATCGGCCTGCAAAACCGTATTAATATAAAGCTTGGCATAACCACGCACATAATGTGGTTCATCCGGCTGCCATTTTTCTCTGCGCTGCTCAAGCTCTGCTTCACTGACTAAAAGCTGCAATAATCCACTACTTGCTGAGACTTTGATGCGATCACCTGATTCAACCAAAGCCAGCGGTCCGCCCGCTTGCGCTTCCGGACTGACATGCAAAATCACAGTGCCATATGCGGTTCCAGACATACGACCATCACTGATGCGGATCATATCCTTCACGCCTTGTTGCGCCAAACGTTTCGGGATCGGCATATTGCCCACTTCCGGCATTCCCGGATATCCTTTAGGGCCGCAACCTTTCAGCACCAGAATTGTTTGCGGGGTGACCTCAAGGTCCTCCCTGTCAATATTCGCCTTCATATCTTCAATAGATGAAAAGACATGCGCCACACCTTCATGCTCGAGCAATTCAGGCGTCGCGGCTGAGGGTTTGATAATGGCTCCGTCCGGTGCAAGATTTCCCCGTAAAACCCTTAATCCGGCTGCCGGTTTTACCGGTGCTTTGAGCGGGAAAATCACATCACGATTATAACATTCAGAACCTTGTGCATAATGCAATATATCCGAACCCATAACGGTTCGCGCAGGCCGCAAGAGTTGCTTTAATTCATTCAAAACGACAGGCATTCCGCCCGCATAACAAAAATCTTCCATCAGATAACGTCCGGAAGGCATGCAATTCACCAGCAAAGGTATGTCAGAGCCCAGTTCGAAATCATCGAGTTTCAAATTAACTCCAACCCGCCCCGCCAATGCCAGCAAATGCACCACCGCATTGGTGGATCCGCCAACTGCCGCATTGGCCAGAATGGCGTTTTCAAAGGCAGCTTTCGTTAAAATATCAGAAGGCTTGAGATCCTCATCGACCATCTCGACAATACGCTTGCCCGTAAGATGAGCCAACGCCATACGACGGGCATCAACGGCGGGTAATGCAGCATTGGTCGGCAAGCTCATTCCCATCGCCTCAACCAGTGAGGCCATGGTGGATGCTGTACCCATCGTCATGCAAACGCCCTTGGAACGGCTCATCCCTGATTCTGCCGCCATAAAATCGGCAAGCGTCATATCGCCGGCACGCACCGATTCCGAAAACTTCCAGACATCCGTTCCAGAGCCGATATCCTGCCCTTTATATTTGCCGTTAAGCATCGGGCCGGAACTGACGACGATCGTCGGCAAATCGACGCTTGCCGCCCCCATCAACTGACCAGGTGTGGTCTTGTCACATCCGCCCAACAAAACAACCCCGTCTATGCCATAGGCGCGAATCGACTCCTCGACATCCATCGCAAGCAGATTACGGAACAGCATAGCTGTCGGTTTCATCTGGGTTTCGCCCAAAGACATAACCGGAAACTCTACCGGAAAGCCTCCGGCTTCCCAGACGCCGCGCTTGACCCCCTCCGCCAAATCACGAAGTCCGGAATTGCAAGGGGTCAGTTCTGACCAGGTGTTGCAAATGCCAATGATCGGCCTGCCGTCGAAGACATGATCAGGAAAACCCTGATTTTTCATCCAGCTACGATGGATAAATCCATCTTTATCTTGTTTTCCATACCAATGTCGGCTGCGGCGGGCTTTACTCATAAGACATCCTTTTGTCTCAAATAATGAAACCTTATTTCATATATTGATATTATTGCTGGAATGGTTTACCAATGTCAACATTGATCGGCAGCCTGTCGAACATGAAGTCATAAAATAGTCTGGAGCCACATCATGACCACCAAAGACGCCACCACGAGCGGCGGAACTGTAGGAAAAGCTTTGGAAGTGCTTGATTGTGTAGCTCAATTCGGCGTGCCAGTACGATTCACGCAAATTCTGGCCACGGGCCTGTTTCCAAAACCGACACTCTACAGGCTTGTCAGAACACTGACTGACGAAGGCATGCTCAGCTATGACAAGGATAAAGGCACCTATATGCCTGGCTTGAGGCTGTTGAAGCTTGCGCATTCTGCATGGGCACATTTTTCACTGGCCTCGATAGCCAGCCCGCATATTGACAGTTTGAGCTCGCAGGTGCGGGAAACAATTCACCTTGCCCAGCTTGATCAGGGTCAGGTTTTATATGTCGACAAACGTAATGCGCGTGACCCTATCGAAATGTTTTCGCAAGCCGGAAAAGTAGGGCCGACTTACTGCACAGGCGTAGGCAAAGCGATGCTCGCTTTTTTACCGGCAGTAGAGCAGGAAAAGATCATTTCGCTTCAGAGTTTCCATCGTTTTACACCCAACACGCTGACATCGCCGGCTGCATTAAAACAGCGCTTACAGCTCATTCAGCAGCAAGGTTATGCTTTGGATGAGGAAGAGCATGAAGCAGGCATCATCTGTATTGCCATGCCAATCTTTAATGCGGATGGCCGGGTGCTGGGCAGCGTATCAATTACCGATTCACTCCTTCGCACTTCATTTGATGAGTTAAAACAAAAGCTGCCGCTTCTTCGGCAAGCGGTTGAAAATATTGGTCGCGATGCGCAGGATTGGAGTTATCCGAGCATCTGAAAATGACAAATGCAATCACACAAGAATAAGAACTAATTGGGGGCAAGTGTGGCAGGCGTAACATTAAATCAGGCGGTAAAAAAATACGGGAATGTCGAGGTCATTCATGGCATTGACCTCGACATTAAAGATGGGGAATTCTGTGTTTTTGTTGGGCCCTCGGGCTGCGGAAAATCAACATTACTGCGCATGATAGCCGGCCTTGAAGAAACAACCTCGGGTAAAATTCATATCGGCGAAAAAGATGTCACCGACCTTGATCCCGCATCAAGGGGCATCTCGATGGTGTTTCAAACCTATGCGCTGTATCCGCATATGACGGTTGCAGAAAATATGAGCTTCGGCTTGCGTATGAACGGACATCCAAAAGACGAAATAAATCAGAAAGTTGAAAAAGCCGCCAATATCCTCAAGCTTACAGAATATCTTGAGCGAAAGCCCAAAGCACTTTCTGGCGGCCAGCGCCAACGCGTAGCGATAGGGCGTGCTATTGTCCGTGGGCCGGAAGTCTTTCTATTTGATGAGCCTTTATCCAATCTTGATGCAGAATTGCGCGTCGAAATGCGCGTCGAGATTGCCCGCCTGCACAAGCAAATCGGCGCGACAATGATCTATGTCACGCATGATCAGGTCGAAGCCATGACATTGGCCGATAAGATCGTCGTGTTACGTGCCGGTCGCGTTGAACAAGTCGGCTCACCTTTAGACCTTTATCATAATCCGAATAATCGTTTTGTTGCAGGATTTATCGGCACGCCGAGCATGAATTTCGTGAAAGCGAAAGTCAAAAATGGGAAGATACATGCTCCGGGATTATCGGCCACAGATTTTGAAGCCCGTATCCGGTTACCGGCTGAGGGCAGCGATATTATTGTCGGTGTCAGACCGCATCATATTAAAATTTCCAACACTCTCAAAACACATGACATCTCGATTACCGAGGCTTTAGGCTCAGTTTTTTATAGCTATCTGATTGCACCAACGGGTGAAAGAATTCTTGTTGAAGTCCCTGAAACAGATGCAGGGCTTTTACAGGGAGACATAGGACTCAGTATATCCGCGGATAACCTGCTGCTATTTGATGCTGTGTCCGAACAAAGACTTCGATAAAACGCAATAAATAAAGGTAGTTACGATTTTAATACCAATGCAGGCTCTCTGCATCCTTTAAATAAATAAAACCGAGTTTCACTATATGAAACAACAAAGGGGGAAAATATGATACATACATTAAAACGCAGCCTAGCAATTTTGGCAACGACTGCACTTTTTACTATGCCTGCTTCTGCAGGCGAGCTGGTGATTAACACTGATGCTTCATTTCCTGCGGTAAAAGAAGCTTTTCAGGTCGCGGTTGATGGCTTTGAAAAAGAAAATCCCGACATTAAAGTCACGCTCAACGTCTTCGATAATGAAGCCTATAAAACAGCTATCCGGAATTTTCTTTCGGCTGAATCTCCGGATCTGGCCACATGGTTTGCCGGCAATCGCATGCTGCCTTATGTCAATTCCGGTCTTTTTGCGCCGATTGACGATGTCTGGGCAGAAAATGATATGGGCAATACACTGAAAGCCTCAGAAAGCTCGGTCACTTTTGACGGCCACCAATGGGCGATCCCATATACATATTATCAATGGGGCGTTTATTACCGTAAGGATATCTTTGAAAAACTTGGCATTGCAGTTCCAACCAATTGGGAAGAATTTAAAGCGGCGGGTGAAAAACTAAAAGAAAACGGCATTACCCCCGTCTCTATCGGCACCAAGTTTCAATGGACGGCAGCAGGCTGGTTTGACTATCTGAACCTGCGCACCAATGGTTATGATTTCCACATGGCGGTGACACGGGGAGAAATTCCGTGGACGGATGAGCGCATCCGTAAAACCATGGCCAATTGGGAAGAACTCATTAAAGCTGATTTCTTCTTGAAAAACCACGCGGCCTATAGTTGGCAGGAAGCTTTGCCAGCATTAGTCAATGGCGATGCGGGCATGTATCTCATGGGCAATTTCATCGTTGCACCATTGCAGGAAGCCGGACTTGATAATGAAAAACTGGGCTTTTTCCAGTTCCCGTCCATTGATGCTTCCATTGCCATGGCCGAAGACGCACCAGCAAACACACTCCATCTTGCTGCTAACGCCCGCAATGTCGAAGAAGCCAAAAAGTTTCTGGCATATATTGCGCGCGCCGATGTCCAGACAGACATCAATAAAATCATGGTACAGCTGCCGGTCAATAACCAGTCAACAGTAGCAGATGATCCATATTTGCAGGCCGGTTTTGAAATGCTTTCCAATGTCGATGGCGGTTTGGCACAATTTTTTGACCGCGATGCTTCTGCGGAAATGGCAAAAGCCGGAATGGAAGGTTTTCAGGAATTCATGGTCAAGCCTGAACGTCTGGATGTCATTCTTGATCGTTTAGAAACAGTGCGCAAACGGTATCACCAATAAATAAAAAAGGGCTGCGATCAACGCAGCCCGCCACACATTCCGCGGGGAACGCAATGTCTAATCTGAGCGCCTACTGGAGAAAGAATAAGCTGACACTCACACCATGGCTTTTTTTGCTGCCGGGTCTGATCATGTTTGCTATTTACATCATAATTCCGGTTTTCCAGTCACTGGCCATATCGCTTTATGACTGGGATGGCTTAGGCGAAAAAAAATATATCGGGCTCGAAAACTACCGTGAGTTAATGTCCGACCAGTCCTTTTTTACGGCTCTTAAAAACAATGTCATCTGGCTGGTTCTTTATTTACTGGCTCTGCCTGCAGGACTGTTTCTGGCACTTTTTCTTAACCAGACAGTGCGCGGTATTCGTATCTATAAATCACTGTTTTTCTTTCCATTCGTCATAAGCCAGGTTGTTGTCGGCCTTGTTTTCACATGGTTTTACGATCCAAGTTTTGGCTTGTTCAATGTGATTTTAAAAAGCCTCGGCTTTGAAGCCATACCGATTTTAGCCGACGAGAATTACGTGACATATGGCATTATTCTGGCTGGCCTCTGGCCGCAGACAGCCTATTGCATGATCTTGTTTTTAACCGGTCTCAATGCGGTCGACAGTGAGCAGATTGAAGCTGCAAGACTGGAAAATGTGCGTGGCTGGAAAATGCTTTGGTACATCATTTTACCGCAACTTCGCCCAGCCACATTTATTGCACTCGTTGTGACCGTTATCGGCGCGCTACGATCATTCGACCTGATTTCGATCATGACCGGTGGCGGCCCATGGGGTTCCAGTCAGGTATTGGCATATTACATGTATGAGCAGGCTTTCTCGGAGCATGGTTTCCGCATGGGCTACGGCGCTGCAATCGCTGTCGTGCTCTTTGCCATTATGATGGTCTATATCACCATCTTTTTGGTAAAAATGTATCGCGACGAAAAGGGCCTTTAAGATGTTTCCAAGACCTGTTCAAAAATCCTCACCTGCCGCGCGCATCACTTATCAAATTGCACTGCCTGTCGCTCTCTTCATCTGGCTTATACCATTACTGGCAGTCGCCGTCACTTCGATCAGATCCGGTGCCGACATCACCTCGGGCAATTACTGGGGCTGGCCGAGTTCTTTCAATTTGATTGAAAATTACACAACCATTTTCACCAATACACCGCTGGCAAGCTATATACTCAATAGTTTCAAGGTCACAATTCCTGCCGTTTTGGGCGCGATTATCTTATCCTGTCTGACGGGCTTTGCGCTCGGCATTTATAAATTCCGTTCAAACCTGTTTGTGTTTTTCCTGTTTGTCGCAGGCAACTTCATCCCATCACAGATTTTGATGGTACCAGTGCGTGATTTATCAATCCAAATGGGCGTCTATAACTCGGTCTATGCGCTGATTTTATTTCACATCGCCTTCCAAACCGGCTTTTGTACTCTATTCATGCGCAATTTTATCCGCACCCTTCCCCGTGAGCTGATTGAAGCCGCACGCATAGAAGGTGTCTCGGAGTTTCGCATTTTCTACTATGTGGTTCTGCCTTTAATGCGGCCAGCGATTGCCGCCCTTTCAGTGCTTGTTTTCACCTTCATCTGGAACGACTATTTTTGGGCGACCGTATTGACGCAAGGCGCACATGCTCAACCAATCACAGCCGGCATCAAATCACTCAATGGTGAGTGGATCGCAGCATGGCAACTGGTATCTGCCGGTTCTATCGTCGCTGCGCTGCCGCCTGTGCTGATGTTTTTCCTGATGCAAAAACACTTCATTGCCGGCCTGACACTTGGTGCCGTCAAATAGCAATATCCTTATTTTGTAATTCTCGTGGGAGTGAGTAAAATGCAACGTACGCTTGGGGTTTGTTATTATCCGGAACATTGGCCGGAAAGCATGTGGGCAGAAGATGCCAGACGCATGGCGGAAGCCGGTCTGACATGGGTGAGAATTGCCGAATTTGCTTGGTCTCGTATGGAGCCAAAACCAGGGCAGTATGAGTGGGATTGGCTCGACCGCGCCATTGAAACATTAAGCCAGGCCGGATTGAAAGTAGTGCTGGGCACTCCAACATCAACACCGCCGCGCTGGCTGCTGGATAAATGGCCGGATATGTTACCTGTCGCGCAAGATGGCCACACACGTAAATATGGCTCACGTCGCCACTATTGTTACTCACATCGCGGTTTTCGTGATGATTGCGCACTCATTACCTTAAAAATGGCTGAGCGCTATGGCAAAGATCCGCGCGTGCATGGCTGGCAACTCGACAATGAATATGGCAACCACAACACGACGCTTTCTTACAGCAAAGCGGCGCGCGAGGGCTTCTTGCAGTGGCTAGCCGATAAATACAAAACCATTGATGCACTGAATGAGGCATGGGGTAATGTGTTCTGGTCGATGGAATATGATAATTTTGATCAGATAGATTTGCCCAACCAGACAGTTGCTGATGCCAATCCAAGCCATTGGCTCGATTTCAGGCGTTACAGCTCGGATCAGGTAGCAGACTTTAATCGTGTTCAGAGCGACATTTTACGCGCGCATACCAGCACACCGCTCATTCATAATTTCATGAGCAAATCCACCGACTTCGACCATTTCAAAGTGGCTGCTGATCTCGATATTGCCAGCTGGGACAGCTACCCTCTCGGATATTTGGAAAAGCACTCCGCACTGGGTGAAGAATGGATTGCACGTTACGCCCAACAGGGTGATCCGGATTTTCAAGCTTTCCACCACGACCTTTACCGTGCGGTCGGGCGTGGACGTTGGTGGATCATGGAGCAGCAGCCCGGCCCCGTTAACTGGGCGGTTTACAACCCTGCACCACTTCCCGGAATGCCACGGCTTTGGGCATGGGAAGCCTTTGCGCATGGTGCAGAAGCCGTCTGTTTCTTCCGTTGGCGACAAGCACCTTTCGCACAGGAGCAAATGCATGCCGGCTTGTTACGCCCCGACAGCGCCGATGCCCCTGCTATCCATGAAGTGAAGCAAGTTGCCCAAGAATTAAAGCAACTCTCAAAGGCCGGAACCGTGCAGGCAAAAGTAGCACTGGTCTTTGATTATCAATCCGTATGGGCATGGCAAATTCAGCCACAGGGTAAAGGATTTGAATATTTCAATCTGATATTCGATTTTTATCGTGCCATGCGACGGCTGGGGCTTTCCATTGATATTGTTGCACCAGATTGTGCTGATCTCAGCCAATACAAACTGGTAGCCATGCCAGGCATCATGCATATCGGTAAGCATCTGGAAAAGGCGCTGGAAGATTTCAAGGGAACGGTCATTGCGGGTCCAAGAACCGGTTCAAAAACCGAAGATTTCCAAATCCCTGCCAATCTGCCACCAGTTATGCCAGACCGTAACTGTACCGTGACGTACGTCGAAAGCTTAAGACCAGGTGTCAAACGTCCGCTTGCAAGCGGCGGTTTTGTTCATCATTGGGCCGAGGCGATTGAGACTGATCAGGATGTTTTAGAGGGTTATACGGATGGTACGCCTGCGTTTATCAGCAAGGATAAAACTGTTTATCTGACCGGCTGGCCTGATGACACAGCATTGCAAAACCTTTTGCGCTCTATGTGTCAACGGGAAACTATTGAAACCATGGATTTATCCGGCGGCCTTCGGGTGCGCGATACAGACACACACAGGTTCATTCTCAATTACGGTCCAGACGCAGAAGAATTTGAAGGCCAATCCGTCGCTGTTGCCGATGTGATTTGGAAAACACTTTCTCCGGCAAAGGCTTAAAGGTCACTCTCTATGCAAAAACTTGATAAGTTTTACATTAATGGTCAATGGGTGAGCCCTTTTAGCCCAAATTCTATCGAGGTTATTGATCCATCAACAGAAGAAGCAATAGCCACACTTGCAGTTGGTAATCGTGAGGATGCCGACCGCGCTGTGAAAGCTGCCCGCGCAGCTTTTGCAGGCTGGAGCGCCACTCCGCTTAGCGAGCGTAAAGCTGCCGTGAAGCGCCTTGCAGACATTTATGAGTGCCGCAAAAGCGAAATGGGAACTGCAATCTCTCATGAGATGGGCGCACCTATTGATCTGGCGCAATCAGCACAGGTAGAATCCGGTAGCGGCCATATCCAGACTTTTCTCGATATGATTGACGACTTCCAGTTCGAATATTGGCTGGAAAATGACAACCAAACGCATCGGATTATCAAAGAACCAATCGGGGTTGTGGCCCTGATCACGCCTTGGAATTGGCCGATGAACCAGATTGCTTTGAAGGTTATACCGGCCTTGCTCACTGGTTGTACGGTCGTATTAAAGCCATCTGAAATCGCGCCTTTATCCGGTCACTTATTTGCCCAGATAGTTGATGAAGCAGGCTTTCCTGCTGGTGTATTCAATCTGGTTCACGGTGACGGTATCAATATCGGTACTGCACTGACCGGCCATACAGATGTGGATATGGTGTCATTTACCGGCTCTAATCGAGCTGGTGTGGCGATTTCAAAAAATGCGGCCGATACCATCAAACGGGTCAGTCTCGAACTGGGTGGTAAAGGTGCTAATATTCTTTTTGAAGATGCTGACGATGAGGCTGTGGCACGCGGCTTGCGCAGTTGCTTCAACAATAGCGGACAAGGCTGTAACGCACCCTCTCGTATGCTGGTACAGCGCAGCATTTACGACAAGGTGATTGCAAAAGCGGCTGAACTTGCATCACAAGTAAAAGTCGCCAGCGCTCATCAGAATGGCGGCCATATCGGCCCTGTGGTCTCCAAAGATCAGTTTGAGCGTATTCAAAAACTGATCACGAGCGGCATCAATGAAGGTGCGCGCCTTGTAGCAGGCGGCTTGGGCAGGCCAGATGGCTTGAATAAAGGCTATTTTATCAAACCGACAGTTTTTGCCGATGTTACCAATGACATGACTTTAGCCAAAGAAGAGATTTTCGGTCCTGTTCAGGTGATCATTCCTTTTGATACTGAAGAAGAGGCAATCCGAATTGCCAATGATACGGTCTATGGCCTGACAAACTACGTACAGACCGGTGACGCTGAAAGAGCTAAACGGGTCGCCAGAGCCATGCGTTCCGGCATGGTTGAAATCAACGGTACAGGCAGAAGCTGGCGCACCCCTTTCGGTGGTTACAAACAATCTGGCAATGGCCGCGAAGGTGGCAACTGGGGCATTGAAGAATTTCTGGAAGTGAAAGCTATAAGCGGCTGGAATTAAATCTTCACGTATAAAATGAGGGGTTTTTACCTTCGAATACCCCTCATCATCTGCACTATCTGCTGTCAAAAACAATAATAACTTGACTTTTTCTTATCGCCAGGTTAATCGATTAACTTATATTTCCAACATTTAACGCAAAATTAAAAAAGCCTGGCATTTTGATAGAATAATAAAGTTAATCGATTAACTAAAGCATATCTCAACTATCCTTGGGAGGGGAAAATGAGAATGATTTCAAAACTGTCATTGCGTGCCGCATTAAGCACCTCGTTACTACTGATGGCCAGCACAGCTTATGCTGAAACATTAACGATATATTGGAATGCCGGCCACGCATATGATGCCTATGCCGATGTCATAAAATCATTTGAAGACGATAATCCAGGCTGGAAAGTTCAATGGGAGCGTTACCAGTGGCCTAATTTGCGTACCAAATTGGTTGCTGATTTTTCTGTAAAAAACACGCCTGATCTTGTCGCAGCCCAAGGACCTTGGATCAGCGAATTCGGTCGTGAGGGTCTGCTCAAACCGCTTGATGAATATATCGCCAAAGATGGCAAAACCATTGGCTATCCGGAGGACTGGTACGACTTCTCGGTGGATCGTAATAAATATGACGATCATTATTACGGCATACAGCTGCACCTGACCTGTGTCGCCTTGCTTTATAATGTCGACATGCTCAAAGAGGCAGGTTTTGAAGCCCCCCCAACCAACTGGGAAGAGTTCCGCACTGTTGCATCAGCGACTGCGAAAAATGGAAAATTCGGTTTCGTACCTAATCAGGTTCCATTATATCACTGGCCTTGGATTTTCCAGAATGGCGGCGATTATTATGATCTTGCCACGAACAAAGTGGTCTTCAACAATGACAAATCCGTTGAAGCTGTACAATTCCTTGCCGACCTGATCCACAAAGATAAATCAGCTCCCCTTCCCGTTGCTGGCGCCGATTATGAGGGGCCGCAGAAATTATTCACGGCCGGTCGCGCTGCCATGATCCTGACAGGACCTTGGGATGTCGGGCCTATTAAAACCGGCAATCCGAAACTTAACTGGGAAATTGCACCGGGTCTGACGCAGGAAACACAGGCCACGGTTGCAGGCGGTGTCAGCTTGATGATCCCGAAGGATGCCAAACATCCTGATCAGGCATGGGATCTTATTAAACGCTTTACTTCTCTGGACACAGAACTCGAAGCATCGGTTCAAAACGGCATGACCATGCCACGAAAATCATGGGCATCTCAGGACGTCATCAAAAACGATCCAATCCTGAACAAATATAGCCAGTGTCTGCCTTATGCCCGCGAAGCCACAGCACAACTCGACTTAAGCGGCCATACTGCTCAAGTTGAGACCCTGTTCAAATCAGCGGTTGAAGACATTCTCTACAATAATAAGCCCGCCAAAGAAGTCTTAAGCCAATATGCTGACGAAGCTAACAAGGTGTTGGCTAAATAATCACCGGCAACAGAATGCGCCGTGAAAACACTGCGCATTCTGTAAGATCAACAACGCTGGAAGTCACTTAGAGATGAAATCATTAAAAAACTGGCGCACACGTCAGGCCTTGCTGGCCTACGCTCTGCTCTCACCGGCCATTGCCTATTTCGCGCTCTATTTTTTCTATCCCATCGTGATGGAACTTTGGGCAAGCTTTTACCGTGGGCAGCCTTTAATCGGGCAAGCTCATTTTGTAGGCTTTGATAATTATCTTGAAGCTCTGGGTGATCCGCGTGTGCGCGCCGCATTTATTCGCACAATCATATTCTCTGTAGCGACCACCGTGTTGACCTTAGTTCCGGCACTTGGCCTTGCCGCCATCCTGTCAGGTCCAATCAAAGCTCGTGATGCGATCCGCGCCATTATCTTTTTCCCTTATATTATTTCATTCGTCATCGTGGCCTTGATGTGGAAAAGCATTCTTGATCCCTATTCAGGTATTTTGAACAGTGTGCTGACTTACTTACACCTACCAACCCAAAATTGGCTCAGCACACCTTCCGCAGCATTGCGCACAATGATCGGCATCGTTGTTTGGAAAGATATCGGTTACGCAATGCTGATCTATATTGCCGGCATTCAAGGCATACCACAGCATCTTTATGAGGCAGCCTCCCTTGATGGTGCCACCCGCTTTCAGATGTTTACAAAAATTACTGTGCCGCTTCTGGTTCCGACCACCCTGTTTTTGGCAGTCATCAGCACCATCGCCCACCTTCAGGATATTACCTCGCCCATGTTGTTGACCGGCGGAGGGCCTGCCGACGCGACACGTCTCTATTCCCTGCATGTTTATGAAACAGCCTTTACCCAACTCAATATCGGATATGCGTCTGCTCTCTCTTTCCTGATGCTCATCGCCATCATGATTATCACTTATTTACAGTTTCGCCTGTTGAATAAAGAGGTTGTATACTAATGAGTACGGCAAAATTTGAACAAACAACAGCAAGCCCCATCATTACTTACGGCATCCTGACCGTTTGTATCTTGCTGGCACTGTTTCCATTTTTCTACATGGTGTCGCTCTCATTGCAGAGTGATGCTGAAATGTATAGCGGCGTTCCGGTTATCATTCCTTCAGTGCTGCAATTTTCTAACTATGCGGACATCTGGCAAAAAGCACCTTTCGCTCGCTTCATCCTGAATAGTTTCATTATTGCCGGCTCTATAACACTGCTGCATCTGATATTTGATCCGCTCATCGGTTATATCTTTGCCAAAATGTACTTCCCCGGCAAAAGGCTGATGTTCGGCGCTCTACTCTCTACCCTGATGCTGCCCTTTTTCATCCGGATGATCCCGCTATATATCCTGACCGCAGAAATGGGCTGGCTGAACACATATCAGGGGCTGATCATGCCATTTGCAATGAGTGCTTATGGTATTTTTCTCATGCGCCAGTTCATTCTGCCAATACCCGATGAACTCATCGAGGCCGCACGGATAGACGGCGCCTCTGACCTTAGAATTTACTGGCAAATTGTTCTGCCGCAACTGCGTCCTGCACTTGCCACATTGGGCCTACTGACATTTGTGTTCCAATTTAATGAGTTTTTATGGCCGCTGATTGTCGTTTCATCAGTGGAAATGCGCCCGATAACAACTGGATTGGCGCTCTTTAATTCAGAGTTCTTTACCCAATGGAACCTAACCTCCACAGGCGGCGTCATTCTGTTCCTGCCGAGTTTCCTGATCTTCGTGTTTATGCAGCGTTATTTTGTACGCTCAGTCATGATGACTGGCATGAAGTAATAAGAAAAGAGAGATTATACTATGTCTAAAAAACCGAATGTAATCGTTTTTTTCACTGATCAGCAACGTTGGGACAGTGTCGGTTTGCATGGAAACCCGATGCAGCTAACCCCTAATTTTGATCGCTTGGCTAAGGCTGGTATGTTTGTACCCAATTCCTTTACCTGCCAACCGGTTTGTGGCCCTGCCCGTTCTGCAATGCAGACCGGAAAATACCCGACAACAACTGGTTGTTTCAGTAACTCAATCCCTTTACCCAAAGACGAGAAAACACTGGCGCATTATTTCCGTGAAGCAGGTTATCATACGGGCTATATCGGCAAATGGCATTTGGCAGGTCAGGAGCCGGTGCCGGAGGAAGAGCGCGGCGGCTATCAAAGCTGGCTTGCATCAAACATTCTTGAATTTACATCCTATGCCTATGATGCAAAATTATACAATGAAAACAATGAGCTGGTTAAACTACCCGGTTACCGTGTCGATGCGCTGACCGATGCTGCAATCCGCTATATTGCGGAGGAACGTGAAGAACCGTTTTTCCTTTATGTGTCTTATCTCGAACCCCATCACCAAAACCAGACCGATGATTATCCAGCACCCGTTGGATATGCGGAAGCGATAGAAAAAAACCTCCAGTTTCCTGAAGATCTTAAGGAGCTGGGCGGCAACAGCCAGCCCCACTATGCCGGCTATATGGGCATGATCAAAAGGCTTGATGAGGCGTTAGGCCGTTTAACTGATGCGTTGATAAGCCTTGATATGCTGGATGACACAATTATTCTTTTTACGTCCGATCACGGCTGTCATTTCAAAACACGCAACAGTGAATATAAACGCTCATGCCATGAGGCATCCATTCGCGTTCCGACATTTTTCTCAGGCCCCGCCTTTAAGGGGAAAGGCGCATTTGACGGTCTGGCAAGCCTGATCGACTTGCCGCCAACGCTGCTGGACGCCGCCGGAATTACTGTGCCGGCAGCTATGCAGGGCCACTCTTTATTGTCGCCTGAGAGTGAAGCAGCCTTTCAGGATATTTTTGTCCAAATCAGCGAAGACCATATCGGGCGTGCGTTACGCACCAGACGTTGGAAATATGAAGTTGGCGCGCCAGAGCTGGACGCAAAAAAAGTAATGGACAGCCCAACCTATATCGAAACGCATCTCTATGATCTGGATAATGATCCACATGAGCTGGTTAATCTTGTCCATGATGAAAGCTATAAAACCGTGCGTCATGACTTACGCCAGATACTGCTCAAACGCCTATCCGAGGCGGGTGAAAATCAACCCGACATTATTTCCCGACCTGCCCTGCTCTCCACAGAATAAAACATAACGAGCTCATCTCATGCAAAATGACGAACAGCCTACAGTCAAATCAGAGAAAATCGCAACCATGGCCGATGTGGCACAGTTGGCACAGGTCTCGTCAGCGGCCGTTTCCTATTACTTTAGCGACCGCAAAGAACATAGTATACGAGTGGGAGCAGAAGCGCGAAAGCGGATCAGACAGGCTGTTGATCAGCTCGGCTATATACCGAACAAAACTGCTCGCAACCTGCGCAGGCAGCAGACAGAACGTGTTTGCCTGCTTTTGCCAAAACTTGGCATACCTTTTGCCGATAAAATGATCCGCGATATCCAGGCTGTAACAAATGCCCGTGGTGTTTTGACCGTTGTATTGGCCGGACAAGATATCGAGGGCTATCGTAAAATCATCGGCGAAGTTGAAGCAGGACTGGCCGACGGAATCATTGCTGATGCGGAAATTTTCTCTTCCAGTGAAGTAAAAGAGCTTTTTGAACCCTTCGCACGTCATAACCGTGCCTGTCTGGTCATTCACCCATCAGCGACACCGCAGTCTTATTCGGTCGTGACCCATGATCGTATCACCGCGCTGCAACAAGCAATAAACCACTTGATGAACCGCGGTTACCACAATTTCACTTACATCAGAAACCGACGAAAAATCATCAACTCACGCGTTCAGTTTTTACTAAAGATGCAAGAAGAATATGCTGGGAAAATCAACATAACCATCATCGACGGAGCGCAATCACGAGAATCAGCGGCAGCTGCCGCCCGTGAAATTACGGCCATGACATCTCGTCCGGATGCAGTTTTATTAGAATCCGACTTTGCCGCCATCACCGCTCTGGAAGAATTTAAGCGCGCAGGCCTGTCCATTCCTGATGATATAGCTGTCATTGGCTGCGGCAATGCTGAGGAAAGCTATTATACCAGCCCGCGTCTCAGCACAATCGGCCCCAAATGGATATCACTGACTGATGCCACCGAACATTTCATGGAAATGATCGACAAACGCGGCGCAATCACACCCCGTCAATTCACCGTTCCATGGACATTATATAGTCGAGACAGTGCATAGCATATAACATTTCTCGCTTTTTGCTGGTCGTTACGGACGTGCCGCTTTAAAGCCGCCAATATAAGGAACCTGCCAACCATGTCACATATTGACATCAATTCATTGATCAAATCCTATGGCAACCACCGCGTTATTCATGGCATCAATGCCAATATCGCTGAGGGTGAATTCGCTGTGCTGGTTGGTCCTTCAGGCTGTGGAAAATCAACTTTGTTACGCATGATTGCGGGGCTTGAAGATATTTCCGGCGGCGAAATTAAAATATCCGGACGCGTTGTTAATGACCTGCCGCCCAAAGACCGCGATATTGCTATGGTCTTTCAAAACTATGCACTTTATCCGCACATGACCGTTGCGCAAAATATGGGATTTTCGCTAAAACTTAAAAAAACATCTAAAGCGATTATTGATGAAAAAGTAAATGCAGCGGCAGAAATTCTTGGGCTGTCCGATTTGCTGGGTCGCACACCCGGCCAGCTTTCCGGTGGCCAGCGCCAACGTGTGGCGATGGGGCGCGCTATTGTGCGTGATCCTGCCGTTTTTCTGTTTGATGAACCATTATCGAATTTGGATGCCAAGCTGCGCGTTAAAATGCGCGCAGAGATCAAAGCCCTGCATCAAAAATTACGCACCACAATCGTCTATGTAACCCATGATCAAATTGAAGCAATGACAATGGCAGACAAGATCATCGTTCTGGATGGCGGACATGTCTCACAAATAGGCACACCGCTTGAATTATATGACCACCCTGCCAACCGCTTTGTTGCGACTTTTATTGGCTCACCTTCAATGAATATATTGCCCATCACAACAGGCAAATCCAATGAGGTTATATTAAGCGACGGCCAAAGCTTGCATATCAGGCATGACATGGCTGCCAACCACAAACTGGATTTGGGTATCCGACCGGAGCATCTTCGACTATCTGATAATCATGAGAAAATAGCAAAAAACAATATACTGCGAGCCAAAGTCACATTGGTTGAACCAACGGGCGCTGAAACTTTAATCACCTGTTTATGTGCCGGACACGAAATTTTGGTCAGCGTAAATGAACGCACAACGCTGAAGCCAAATGACGACATTTACCTGTCCATTACAGCAGATAAATATCATTTGTTCGACGAAAAAACCGGTTTAGCACTTTGATCAAAAAACCAGACGACATCACTGCCTCTGTCAAGCAATGCTGTAATCCGGCAAGAGAGCCTGCGAACCAATCTGATAGAAAAATTAATTTTCCGACCTCAAACAGCCCGTATCATATTGCTACTGCTGATATAGCTGGCGGCAAAGTACAAACCGGAACCTCGTCCCCCATTCATAAGGCCGATGGCGAGGGTATTATTCGTCTTCATAATATCCGACCGTTTAAGATGAGCATAACCGCTGTCACCAATCGCCAATTTGCAGCTTTTATTGAAGCCACCGATTATATTACACAGGCAGAAATTTTTGGATGGTCATATGTCTTTTATCAAGACGTCATCAGTCCAGAGGAAACCGCAGGAGTTATCGGAACAGAATGGTGGCGCAATGTTGAAGGCGCATGTTGGAAAACACCATTCGGCCGAGGTTCTGACTATCTGGACTATTTAGATCATCCCGTGGTCCATGTTTCATGGCATGATGCCTGCGCTTTTGCACACTGGGCTGGTGGGCGTCTGCCGACAGAAGCAGAATGGGAACATGCAGCACGGGGCGGCCTGAAAGACCCGCTCTATCCTTGGGGCGAGCAAGAGCCGGATGATTTCGACTTTCAACCCTGCAATATATGGCAAGGCTCGTTTCCATATCATAATGAAGCCAAAGACGGCCATAAGGGCCTGGCACCGGCGATGTCTTATAAACCTAACGGCTACGGGCTATACAATATGTCCGGTAATTGCTGGGAGTGGAACATTGATACCTATAAAATCCGCTCCCTGTCCAAAATCGCAAAGCAACAAAACCAACAGACAGAAAAACGAAACCTGCTGAAAGGCGGGTCTTATCTCTGCCATGCGAGCTATTGCCACCGCTACCGCATAGCATCCAGAATGGGCAATACAGCTGATAGTTCAACCAATCACACTGGCTTCCGAATTATCTACGACATGTGAAAAGCTTCGGTAAGCTGCCCAACAAATCCATAATTTAAATATTCACTCCCTCCATTAGTGCATTGCCGAGTACATTAGTGTTTGAATTTTACAGATTATAATGAAGATATAAAATAACCGCATAGTTGCTGGCAAGTTATAGAGATTGGATTCTGAAACAATTAAAACGTATTATTAACTTGCAGGTAAATTATATAATATCAAGATATTCTCTGGATAAAACTTATGAGTTACTGGCAATAAAATAAATATTCTTAGTTTAAAAGTTTGGATACTTCCATGATTTCTATTCTCAGGAACTAATAAAAGGTTTGCGCAGACGTTTTCCTCTTGATTCACTGAATGCGTAAGGAGGCTGTGACATGAGTGATTTAATTTGACTGTCAGAGGCGCAAATGCGCAGTATTGAGTCATCTTTTCTTTTATCTCACGGGATACCAAGAGTAGATGATCGCAGGATAATAGTAAGTAGTATCGTTTTGTGAACAGAAATGGCCTGCAATCCGGCGCAAGTCGAAATTGACGGACACGGGCCAGATGCCTGGCGCGTCGTCATTAATTACAGACTGCATATTTGCTTAAAGGCTATTAGCCAGTTTAACATTATAATTTCTGGCTTGATATTTTTGAACGCTTTGCGCGTTTTGAATGATTTGTTTTGTATTGATTGTGAGATTATTGTTTTGTGCGTTTTGCAGACCTGGCAGCGACCTACTCTCCCGCGTCTTAAGACGAAGTACCATTGGCGCTGGAACGTTTCACGGCCGAGTTCGGAATGGGATCGGGTGCAGCCGCTCCGCCATAACCACCAGGTCAGCAAAGCGCACAGAAACAAATAAGAAGCTGGGTTTTTCGTGCAAAGTTTTTCAGTCAGTGGCGTGTCGAACACAATTGTGTTCGCAAGGCCGACTGGCCGTCGCGGTTTATACCGCGCCTCTCGGAGCCATTCACAAAGTGAATTAGGCGTGAGAGCAAACAATCCTATCATCGACGACCTTTGGTCGTCGCTGATGGATATTGAGAATGAGAACAATCAAGTCAGTCGAGCTATTAGTACCGGTCAGCTGCATGCATTACTGCACTTCCACATCCGGCCTATCAACGTGGTGGTCTTCCACGGCTCTGATAGGGAATACTCGTTTTTAGGTGGGTTTCCCGCTTAGATGCCTTCAGCGGTTATCCCGTCCGTATATAGCTACTCTGCTATGCCGTTGGCACGACAACAGATCCACCAGAGATACGTCCATCCCGGTCCTCTCGTACTAGGGACAGATCCTATCAATATTCCTACACCCACGGCAGATAGGGACCGAACTGTCTCACGACGTTCTGAACCCAACTCACGTACCGCTTTAAATGGCGAACAGCCATACCCTTGGGACCTGCTCCAGCCCCAGGATGCGATGAGTCGACATCGAGGTGCCAAACAACCCCGTCGATATGGACTCTT
Source organism: Pseudochrobactrum mosebachae (assembly GCF_048914685.1). Classification (GTDB taxonomy): domain Bacteria; phylum Pseudomonadota; class Alphaproteobacteria; order Rhizobiales; family Rhizobiaceae; genus Pseudochrobactrum. The sequence goes on along the minus strand of NZ_CP128408.1, from coordinate 2,537,012 downwards.
GGGGGTCATCAGCCTGTTATCCCCGGCGTACCTTTTATCCGTTGAGCGATGGCCCTTCCACACGGGACCACCGGATCACTATGACCGACTTTCGTCTCTGCTCGACTTGTCTGTCTCGCAGTCAGGCGGGCTTATGCCATTGCACTCGACGAACGATTTCCGACCGTTCTGAGCCCACCATCGCGCGCCTCCGTTACTCTTTAGGAGGCGACCGCCCCAGTCAAACTACCCACCATACACGGTCCTGGACCCGGATATACGGGTCGCAGTTAGACATCTATGACGATAAGGGTGGTATTTCAAGGATGACTCCACTCGAACTGGCGTCCAAGCTTCAAAGTCTACCACCTATCCTACACATGTCGCCACAAATGCCAGTGTAAAGCTATAGTAAAGGTGCACGGGGTCTTTCCGTCTAACCGCAGGAACCCCGCATCTTCACGGGGAATTCAATTTCACTGAGTCTGCGTTGGAGACAGCGGGGAAGTCGTTACGCCATTCGTGCAGGTCGGAACTTACCCGACAAGGAATTTCGCTACCTTAGGACCGTTATAGTTACGGCCGCCGTTTACTGGGGCTTCAATTCAAGGCTTGCACCTCTCCTCTTAACCTTCCAGCACCGGGCAGGCGTCAGACCCTATACGTCGTCTTGCGACTTCGCAGAGCCCTGTGTTTTTGGTAAACAGTCGCTACCCCCTGGTCTGTGCCACCCCCATCTAGTTGCCTAAAAAGGGGTCACGCTTCTTCCGAAGTTACGCGTGCAATTTGCCGAGTTCCTTCAACGCAGTTCTCTCAAGCGCCTTGGTATTCTCTACCAGTCCACCAGTGTCGGTTTAGGGTACGGTCTATATGTGGGAGCTATTTCCTGGAACCGCTTCACTGCAAGATCAATCCAATAAGACCTTACAATACACGCGATCCGTCACTACCCACAGGCCCACGAATATTAACGTGGTTCCCATCGACTACGCCTTTCGGCCTCGCCTTAGGGGCCGGCTAACCCTGCTCAGATTAACTTTAAGCAGGAACCCTTGGACTTTCGGCGAGAGTGTCTCTCACACTCTTTATCGTTACTCATGTCAGCATTCTCACTTCTGATATCTCCAGGGGCCCTCACGGGTCCCCCTTCACAGACTTACAGAACGCTCCGCTACCACGCACATTAAGTGCATCCACAGCTTCGGTGTATGGCTTTAGCCCCGGTACATTTTCGGCGCAAAGACCCTTATCTAGACCAGTGAGCTGTTACGCTTTCTTTAAATGATGGCTGCTTCTAAGCCAACATCCTGGTTGTTTTGGGATCCTCACATCCTTTCCCACTTAGCCATAACTTAGGGACCTTAGATGGTGGTCAGGGTTGTTGCCCTCTTCACGACGGACGTTAGCACCCGCCGTGTGTCTGCCGACTAGTACTCCTCGGTATTCGGAGTTTGATTGAGATCAGTAAGACGGTGAGTCCCCATTACCCATTCAGTGCTCTACCCCCGAGGGTATTCGGTCGACGCTCTACCTAAATAGATTTCGCGGAGAACCAGCTATCTCCGAGTTTGATTGGCCTTTCACCCCTAGCCACAAGTCATCCCAATCTATTGCAACAGATACGGGTTCGGTCCTCCAGTTGGTGTTACCCAACCTTCAACCTGCTCATGGCTAGATCACTCGGTTTCGGGTCTAATCCGACGAACTGAACGCCCTGTTCAGACTCGCTTTCGCTACGCCTACACCTACCGGCTTAAGCTTGCTCGTCAGACTAAGTCGCTGACCCATTATACAAAAGGTACGCTGTCACCCAGAACGAATCTTGGGCTCCAACTGTTTGTAGGCAACCGGTTTCAGGATCTCTTTCACTCCCCTTGTCGGGGTGCTTTTCACCTTTCCCTCACGGTACTTGTTCGCTATCGGTCATGCACGAGTACTTAGGCTTGGATAGTGGTCTACCCATGTTCAGACAGGATTTCACGTGTCCCGCCCTACTCTAGGACTTCTAAAGACATTACATGTACGGGGCTATC